>CAMOEC010000081.1 GCA_946611795.1 uncultured bacterium | reverse complement strand
TGGTTACTGCTGCTGGAGATGATGGTAAATATAAGAAAGGTATGGGTATCCTTAAACAAGCAGCAATTGGTCTAGTTATTATTGGTGTTTCTTGGTTATTCGTTTCTTTAATCTTCTGGATGATTTGAACTCTATCTGCTGAAGGTTCTGCAACCGAAGTTACAATAGATAATGGAGCAGGTGGTTCTACTAAATCTACTAAATCATAAATATAATAACTTAATATAATAACTTTTTTAAATAAGATAATCTTTATAGGTTATCTTATTTTTTATAATTGATTTTTTATTGTGAAAAATTACATTTATATCAGTTATTTATTTTCTCAATCAACACTCTTAAATGGCAGTTATGGACTTACACGAATTTGAATTACGTTATCATGCATATAAGGGTATGAAAACAAGATTAAGACTAGATTGGGATGAAGAGACAATCATTAATTTAACAAAGATTACAAATAAGTGAGTTCTTGAGAAATCAGTTCCTGAAACTTCTCCAGAAGATCTAAGACGTTTTACTCATGAAACCTATACTCCATTTAAAGTTGATATTATAGAGAAAAATCGTGACTTCTATCCATTAAAGACTTCACAATACTCCCTTGCTGAATATATTGAAAGATTAGAATATGAATTAAAAGTAGTGAAATCTATGTGATTCAATACCTATTTTCTTATTGTGTCAGATTATGTAAGATGGGCAAAAAGACAAATGATTGTTGTAGGTCCATGAAGATGATCTTGAGCAGGTTCATTATTAGCTTGGATGATAGAGATTACCGATATTGATCCACTTCCTTTCGATTTACTTTTTGAAAGATTCTTAAATCCAGCGAGAATATCAATGCCCGATTTCGATATCGATTTTGAAGATACTCAAAGACAAAAGGTTATTGATTATTGTACTGAGAAATATTGAAAGCAAAAAGTGTGTTCTATTTGAACCTTTATGAAGATGGCAACAAAAGCTGCTTTTAAAGATTCTGCTAGAGCAACTTGAATTCCTTTTGATAAATCTAATCAGATTACCAACCTTATTCCAGAAAAAGTAAGTTTAAAAGATATCTTAGCTAATAGCGCAGAATATGAAGAATTAAGCAACGTTATTAATAGCGATGAAAAAGTAAAAAAAGCATTTGAATTAGCTTCTTGACTAGAATGAAATCTTAGACAATTATGAGTTCATGCTTGTTGAATTATTATTGCACCTGAAGCTGTTTCAACTTATACTGCTGCACAATATCTAAAAGAAGATGACCATACCATAGTTAGCCAGTATGATGGTCCTACAATGGAATGAATCTGACTTCTAAAAATGGACTTCTTGTGATTAAGGAACCTTTCTATCATTAAAAATGCAATTAAGATTATTGCTAAAAGATTTGAAAAAGACTGAAAAGAACTTCCTGAAATGTTCCAACATTTTCTAGATACAACTTCTTTTCAACCAGATATTAATGATCCTGAGACCTATGAAGTCTTTAAAACTTGAGATACAACTTGAATCTTCCAGTTTGAATCTCCAGGTATGAGAAAATATCTTATTCAACTTGAGCCTAATGCTATCCACGATTTAGTGGCTATGAATGCTCTTTATCGTCCTGGTCCTATGGAGTTTATTCCATCCTATATTGAAAGAGCTCAATGAAGAGAAGAAATTAAATATATGAGCGATGAATTAAGAGCAGATTTAACAAAAAAATATAGTGCTGAAGTCGCTGAAGAAGAAAACAGAAAACTTATTGAAGACCTTTCTCCAATTATGAATATTACTCATGGTATCGCTATTTATCAGGAGCAACTTATGTTCCTCGTTCAAGCAATGGCGTGATTTTCTCTTTGAGAAGCAGACCTTTTAAGAAGATGAGTATGAAAAAAGAAAAAAGAAGTAATTGAGAAACTAAAAAAAGAGTTTATTGAAAGATGAGCAACTTATAAAAATTATAAGCCAGAAACAACAACTTATATTTATGAAAAGATGATTGAACCTGCTGCATCTTATTCATTCAATAAATCACACTCTGTTTGTTATGCTTTCGTTGCTTATCAAACAGCATACCTAAAAGCTCACTACCCTTTGGAATTCTCTGCAGCACTTATTCGTTCTGTTGAAGATGATATTGATACTCAAAGTTTCTATATTTCTGAAATCCAAAATACTTGAATTAAAGTTTTAAATCCTGATGTAAATGAATCTTATACTCATGTTGCTGCCATCTGAGATGATATTAGACTCTGATTTTTCTCTGTAAAGTGAATTTGAGAAGATGTATGAGAAGTTATCCAAAATGAAAGAGAAAAATGATGAAAATTTAAGGATTTAGAAGATTTCCTTAGAAGATGTTCTGAGGTTGTAAATAAAAAATCATTAGAATGATTAATTAAATCTTGAGCACTAGATAATTTTAACGATAGAAAAGTGCTTCTTGAGAATGTAGATGTCTTAATTGATTGGACTAAAAATATTTCTCATGCTGATTTTTGATTATTTGGTTGAATGTGAATAGATACTAAAATAGCTCTTAAAAAAGTAGAACCATCAAACCATATGCAAAAATTAATGATGGAACAAGAAGTATTAAAAGTATTTGTATCATGAAATCCATTAGATGGACTATATCAATATATTAAAAAGTTTTCTTTCCTTAATCAAATCCAAGAACAAGAGAATATTAATAAATTTGTGATTATTTGATATATAAAAGAAGTTCAAAGAGCTAAAAAGAAATGATTCTTCATAAAAATAGAAGATATTTCTTGAAATTGGGAATTCTTTGTAAGAGAAGCTCCAGATATTAATAAATTTGACTTAATTATGCTTCATTGAAGTAAGAAATGATGAAGAGTTTTCCTTGATAAAATGGTAAGAACAGATTATGAAACATTAAAACGCTTAGCATGAGATAGATTTGATCCAGAATGGACTGTTGTTAGAGCTAAGAAAGAAAGATACTGAGATCAGAAACAGAATGAAATCCAAAAGATAAAGACAGAAGAAGTTAAAAAAGAAAATACTAACAAACAAGAAGAAAAAGAATATGAACAAATAAGTGAAAAGAATTCTGAACAAGAACTTGTTGCTGATGAGAACTTTCCTGAAGAATGATCTTTTGATGAAGAATCTGTTGAAAATGAATTTGATACATGAGGAGAAGATATTCAACAAGAGAGTGAAGAAGAAACTGAAGAGACTCCAGTGGAAGAAGAAAAAGATGAAGTTTTTTCAATAAAGGAACTTCCAGATAGTTTTGATAAAATAAACCAAATAGCCAACATTCTCAAAAATTATCCTTGAGATATTTCTGTTTTTATAACAGGCAAGGAAAAGAAGGTTAATGCTGAAGGTTTAGAATTATTAAAGAAATTATAATTTTAGATAAGATATAGTTTTTTAGAAGTTGAATTGAGCTTCTCTAAAATCTCATTTTGTTCTTTTTCTGTTAAGAAAAGATCCCAAGCATCTTGATCTACTACAAAAACATCTTCTTCAAAAGAGTTGTTTTTTAGAGCTGAAAAATATTCTTCTGCATTCTTTCTATTTTCATCAAATAATTGGAATTGAGAATCTACATCACCTATTTGAACAAAATCTTCTTCTGAAATTTTCTCAGCACAAAGTAGCAACCAAGCCTTAAACAAAAAATCATATTGATGAAAAAAAGCTATGCTTGCTCAATTTTCTTGATGATTTTTTAGTTTTAATGCAGTATCTTTTAATTTTTCTTTTTCTTCTAACTCAAGAAGTTCAAGTACTAAATCAAAGTATTTTTCCATGTATTTATTAACGAGAAATAAAATATTTCTTTAGTAGATTATCTTTTTCTTCTTCGTTTATTTCTATTAAGTTAAACATTCTTTCCCAAAATGAAGATAAGATTAAGTTCTCAGCACTTTCTTTATTAAGTCATTTTGACTCTAAATAGAATAACTTATCATCATCTAAACGATATATTTTTGCTCAATGAGAAGCTTGAATATTCTTTGAATGGATATCTAATACTGGGAGACTTTTTATATTAACGTTTTTTGATAATAGAATTGATTCTTCCAATAATGATGCTGAAGATTTTTGTACTCATTCTTGCATAATAATATCTGCATCAATAGTAATTGAAATATTTTCTGAGACTAAAGCAACAATATGAACATTTAACTTAACTCAAGAATGTTTAATATTAAATGTTAAATGAAGTGAAGAAGGTTTTTTTTCATTAATAGGACATATAAAAAAGAAATCCGTTTCTCAATTTTCTTGTACGGTTTCTATTTCATAATTTACATTACTTGAATAAACAACGCTTGCATATTTGTTAATTCAATTTCAAATACTAATTTTTTTTTCTCAGGTTATATTATCAAAACACTCAAGTAATGAACTAGATACTAACTGAATATCATTAAATTGATTTTTTAAAATCATAGTATTATTCAACACTTCCTATAAATCCAAATCCTGTTTGTCACTCATAAAGATCTTCAATAGATTCTCATGAAAGAAGAGAGTCAAAACTTTCTTGAAGAGCATCAACTGCATCGTTATTTACAGGAATTTCTTGTACCTGCTCAGGTTCTTCAACAGGTTCAACAACCACTGGATTTATTTCACCTTCCATTATTTTATCTATCTTTCTTGTTCACATCACAACAAAAATTGCAAGAGCAACACAAGCTATAGCAAGGAAAGCTAGAATATAAATATTTGTTTTTTTCATAATTGTAGTTCCAAGTGATAAAAACTTAAAAATAAGTGTAATTATAAGACTATTAAAAACAAGAGAGTTTTTTTCAAATATTAGTATAAAAATTTTGTTTGAAATACCCTTGAACCTTTGATAAAAATCACTATATCAAATAAAAAGATATCTTTATTTTCTTACTTCCCTTCATGCCTAACAATAGCAAAAAAATGCAGAATTTCAAAAAATACCTTACTAAAACTTTCCACAAATTTACAAACTATACAAAGAATCAAAAATTATTTACTCTTTTTCTTCTTATATTCGCTATTGCATTAGTTATTCTACCTATAGCAAAAATAACTTCAAATAGCACCACTCAATGAAACACTTCTGAATTATTCTGGTTTATTTGAACAACATACTTTAGATCTATGATTGTAGTTTTCCTTAGTATGTTATTCTTATTAGGATGGAATATGAATACTCGTTTTAAGAGTTTTGTTGTAAATTTCTTATGATTTAGAGAAAGTGAACCAATGTTGAATTTCATCTTTCTTTGGGTTATTGCAGGAAATTTCTTATGAATAATGGATACTATTTCTATGATTCAACCTCTTACAAGTAGTGCTTCTATCTACTGGTGAGGATGGGTTATATTACTATTATTAGTAATTGGTATTATTCTTAGTTTTATTGAGGTATGGAAATGAGCAGATAAAAATTCTCAGAGAACTAAAGTTGTTACTATCGTTGATGATGATGAAGAAGCTCCTAAAAAACCTGAATGACAACATAGAATGGTAAAGCATCTTTTTGATGAAGAAGATCTTGAATGATAATATAAAAAAAACTTCTTCAATGAAGTTTTTTTTAATTAAAACAGAACTATTTACTTCATAAGCAAATAGCAAATGGTAGTATATTCATTTTCTCAGATTAATCTCTACAATCAATGTCCTAAAAAATATCAATTTCGCTATCTTGATGGACTAGAAAGAGAGTTTGAAACTTCTCCTGATTTGATTCTATGAACAAGTGTTCACTGAGCCTTAGAATGGTTATATCAACAAGTTAGTATTTTAAATACACCAATTAAAGCTGACGTTTTATGAAAATTCCATCAATTATGGAATGATTCTATTGCTGAAGCTGGAGAAAAACTCATATACAAATGAGATCAACATGAGGATGATTATCTTAGAAGATGAGAAAAATATCTAGAATCTTATTATGATAAATATTCTCCATTCAAAGATACTACTGTGATTGCTACGGAATCTATGATGAATTTCTCTCTTGATAAGAATACTGGATCTGAAAGTAAACAATTCCGCTGAATTATTGATAGATTAGACAAAGATTCTGAATGAAATTTTATTATCAACGACTATAAAACCAACAAAAAACTTCCACCAGAAGGTGATGATGAATATAGAGAACAACTAACATTATATGCTTATTGAGTACAACAAAAATATGGAAAATACTTAAAGAATATCAAAGCGAGGATTCTTTATCTTCATTTTGATATTACTGACGAATGGGAAATCTCACAAGAAAGTATCGATAATATTGTCCTAAAATATACTTCAGCTATTAATAAAATTGAAAATTCAAGATTTGACTACAATATGTGAGTCAAAGATGCTTTCCCTACTAATCAAAACTCTTATTGTAAATATTGTGAATACCAAAATGTTTGTCCATTGTGGCAACATCTTAATATTGAAGATGAAATGATTAATGGTGGAGATTTATGAGAAACAACAATTAAGAAATTAATTGATCAATATGCTGAATATGCTCAAAAAGCAACAGAAGCAACTAAAGAAAAAGATGCTATAAAAGATATTATTATTGATTATGCTGAGAAGAAGTGATTAGAACAACTTTTTTGAGAAAAATATAAGATATCAGTTTCTAAAACATATAATTACTCTGCTAAAGATTTAAATGCTTTGAAAGATTTCCTCAAAGAAAAAAATCTTATAGATGAAGCATCTGATATTCCTTATTACAAAATTAATGCTCTTGTAAAAAATGAGAAACTCTCCTCTCAAGAAATTCAAACTTATTTGGATAAAAAAGACTCTTGGAGACTTTCTCCATGAAAAAAAGATTAATTGTTTTATCGGAAAACATCGCATAAATAATAAGGGAACTCATTTATAGCAATAGAATTCCCCTATAAAAAGTAAGATTTTACTTGAAATTTAACAACTTTATCGTATATTGACTGTGTTTTTTTATATTTTATCATATTTTCACATGAAAAAGACCTCATTACTTAGCATCCTTTGACTAGCTGGATTGCTAGCTTTCGTTGCTACTCCTAGTTTCGCTCAAGAAGCTGACGAAGTTGCTGCTGATGTAGATGCTGTTGTTGAAGAAACAGTTGATACTGCTGACGAAGTTGCTGCTGAAGCTGAAGATGTTGTAGCCGACACTGAAGAAGCTGTTGCAGAACCTTCATTTGAAGAAACTATTACTTCTGATCCAGAACTTGTAAATCAATTAAATCAAGGAATGGATCAAGTTCTAGACTCTATTGAAATGTCTGATGATGACAGAGCTGAATTTGAAGCACAATTTGCTAACCCTGAAGAAAGAGCCGTAGTAATGGCTGGAGTTTCTGCTTTACTTGCTGGTGCTGGTTTAATTTACGGTATCATAGCTCTTATTTGTTGAATCATTTACATTATCGCATTATGGTTCGTATTTAAAAAAGCTGGAGAAAAAGGATGGAAAGCTATTATCCCTATCTACAATGAATATATCACTTATAAAATCGCTGGAATTAAAAATTGGTTCTGGTGGTCTCTTCTTATCGTTTTTGTAATTTGACTTATTGGTGGTTTCTTCCCTGCTTATCAACAAATCTTTACTAGCGTTGCTCTTTGTATCTGTGGTATTATCGCCATTGTTAAGAACTTTAAACTTGCTAGAAATTTCAATTGGGGTGTATTTACATCAATCCTTTTCGTTCTATTCAACTGGATTTGTGTATTGATCCTTTGATTTGGAAAATCACAATATAAAGGAGATAAAGCTGAATAATTATCTCTCTATACATACAAAAAAGACCCAATGGGTCTTTTTTATTTTAGTTGATTTTTTTATGGGTTTTACTATATCTCAATAGCGATTAAAATTTTATAGCACACCAATTATAATATGAAGATAGCAATACAATGAGTTAAATGAGCATTCCATGAAATTGCAGCAAAAACTTATTTTCCAAAAGAAACAAAAATTGATATTATAGAAAAGGATGATTTTGAATGATTATTAGATTCTGTTGTATCCTCTGAAAGTGATTACTGAGTCATTGCTATTGAAAACACAATTGCTTGAACAATATATCCAAACTTAAACTTACTGAAAGATAAGAATGTTATGATTCTTTGAGAAGTTTATATCAGAATAAAACAAAATTTAGCAGCTTTACCTTGAGTTAAAATAGAAGAGTTAAAAGAAGTTCATTCTCACTATATGGCAATTAATCAAACTCGTAAATTTTTTGAACAATATCCTCATATTAAACTTGTTGAATGCTCTGATACTGCACTAGCATTTCGTGAAATTCAAGAATGAAAATTAAGAGATATTTGAGCTATATGATGAGAATTAGCTGCAGAAATCTATTGATTAGATATTATTGCGGAATGAATAGAAACTAACAAAAAGAATTATACAAGATTTTTTATTGTACAAAAAAATTCAAAGCTTTCTAATACTACCTATAATAAAGCATCACTTCACTTAGTATTACCTCATCAAGTTTGAAGTTTAGTTCAAATTCTTTCTATAATGTCAGCATATTGAATCAATTTAACAAAAATCGAATCTCTTCCAATACTCTGAGAGCCTTTTCATTATAGATTTTATGTAGATGTTAAAGTAAATGATATTGAACGTTACCATCAAATGCTAGCAGCTATTAGACCTCTTTTAAAAGAGTTAGATGTTTTGTGAGAATACCAAGCCTGGGATGAAAATGCAATTTAATAGTTCATTTAATTTTTTCTTGTAGATCGAAAAAAAATGAATCAGTTTTTTATTACTCAATAATTTCTAATAGTAGTTTAAAGTTATATGTCATAACTTTAGAATCTTCTTCTAATCATAAATATCATGCTTTCATTAATATTTCCAAATATTTATAACTTGTTGCTCTACTTATTCCCGTATTTTCTATAAATTCATTAGCTGTAAAAATTGGTTTTTTAAATATAAAATCAATTATTTTCATGAATTGTGGAGTAGAAAGAATTTCATTAATATTCATTTTCATACTTTCATAAAGCTTCTGCATAGAATTAATTCTATTAGTATTATGATGGACTTGACCAATTACAGCATCTAAGAAGTATTTTATCCATCATTCCCGATTTAAGTTATGCGTCACTTCCCTTAATGCCATTACATAAGCATATTTATCATATTCAAAATATTCACTCATATAAAAACTTGGATACGATAAGATTCATTTAGAATATAAAAATAATGGTATAAGTAGCCTTCAGACTCTTCCATTACCATCTAAGAAAGGATGTATACTTTCAAATTGTGAATGGATAATAGCTATTTGTACTAAAGGATCATAATCCTCATACTCAAAATATTCTTCTAAGTTTTTGAGATGTCTTAAAACATCTTCTGGTGCTGGTGGTAAATATTCACAATTTTCTGGTGTTGATCATAAAGTTCAAATCCAGTTTT
>CAMOEC010000080.1 GCA_946611795.1 uncultured bacterium | reverse complement strand
TTCGATTTGTGGGTATAATTGATTTGTGAAATTTTAGATTTTCAGTTTATGGCAATGCCAACAGAAGAAAAAAGAGTTGTTAAAAAGGTTGTAGTTCAAGCGGATTGAACAAAAAAAATTATTAAAAAAATTATTAGAAAAGTTCCTAAGAAGGAATGAGAATCTCAACCTGCAGCAACAGCAGAAACTAGTGCTGTATTAGCATGAGAAAATTTAGGAACACCAAGAGAAAGTTCAGTAAGTCTTGATGATGTTTCTGATCTTTTTGGTAATCCAGATAATCAAACAAATGTCTCAAATGAAAATAACCCACAAACTGAAAATCAAGTAAATGATGTTCCTACAACAGATCAAACAACTCCTGTTGCAGAAGCTCAATCAGAGGCTCAAGATGCATGAACTGTATGAACAATCGATTTATGAAGCTTTGATTTTAGTGATGATTCTCAAAAACCATCTCAAAATGCAGAGCCACAACAAGAAGCAGCTCCAGCTGAAGCAACTGCTTGAGTAGCAACTATGGATATGGATAGTTTATTATCAGATTCTTCAGAAAATAACAATACTCAGCCAGTAGAAAATGTATCAGAACATCAAATTGCTAATGAAAATCTACAAGCATCAAACGATAATCAAATGTTTTCTCAACCACAAGATTCTGTTGAACAACCTCAACAAGCCGTTGAACAACCTCAACAAGCTGTGGCTCCTGTAGAAGAGGCAAAAACTGAAGAGGCTTTTGATCCTTTTTTAGCAATGAAAACAACTCTTGAAGAATCAAATGATGCTCCTGCAACATTAGATTTAGATTCAATGGTTTCTCAGCCTGAAGCACAATCAGAGCAGGTAGCTGCTCCGGTTTCTCAACCTGAGGCACAACCAGCTGCGCAACAAGTAGAAGCAGCACCTTTGAGTGATGTTCCAACACTTAATCTTGATGCTATACCTTCTCAAAATTGAACACTTCCTCCAATGCAAAATCAAGCAAGTCCTGCACCAGCAAATGCAGGTCCTTTAGCATGAAATATTATGCAAAATTTATGATGATTAAAATTAGATGCTGGTAAAAATAAGATTTTAACTATTGCTGCTTCTTGTTTCTGAGTATTAGTATTGGCAGCTATTGTATTTATTAGATATCCTGATATGTTTGCTTGAGGTACAGAAGAGCATGGTGCTCCTACAATTCCTACAACAACAAACAATAATTGGAATCAATGAGGAACACTAGACCCTCAACAGCCAACTAATGACTGAAATGATGGTCAAAATACCACAGATACACAAAATGAATGAACAATAGGTACTCAAGACATACAACCAACACAGGATATAGAAGTGATAAAACCTAAAGATCCTATAGTAATTACTTGAGAGGATTTCTTTGATGATGAAGATATTCCAACTGTTGAACTTGATGAACTATCTATTAGTATTTGAAATACTGGTGCTGTAGATCCTCTTTGAGAAGTTTCATGACTTGTTGGCTCTGTAAGTGGTGGTGACACCATTAAACAAGAAGCTACAGAGTATGTTCAAAAATGAAAAGAATTAAAAGATACGTGAGCCGCACAAAATAATAGAAATAAGATGAGATATTGAACATTTATTGAGTGAAAGGCTAATGAAATTTTAGATGGTCTTGAAAAAGGACAAAATATTGATATATCTTCATGGATATCATTAAAAGCTCAATTTGATGAGTATTTAAAGAAAGGAACCGATGCCTAGATATAATAATTCAAGTTGGAAAAAAAAGAAAGAGGTATTAGTTACTAATACTTCTTTTTCTAATAAAGATAAAAAGCTGAAATGAAATAACTCTTATAGTATGTCAGAAGCATTGGTAAGTTTTGTTGAATATTTGAAATATACAAAAAACGCAAGTGGAAAAACAATAGAAAACTATACCCACCGGATAAATAATGCTATAGAAATTCTTTGAGATCCATTTGTAAATGAAATTAAACCTTTTGATATTCTACATCTAAGAAAGGAACTAAATGATATGAATTTAAGCTTAAAAACAGTAAATTATCATATCGTTGCTCTCAGATCATTTTTTAAATTTTTAATAAGAAGTGATGTAGACTGTATTAGTCCAGAAAAACTAGAATTATCTAAAATCCCTCCAAGAGAAGTTGATTTTTTGATGGATGAAGAAATTGAAGTGTTGCTGAATGCTCCTTATCGTTATGCAAAAACAGAGATTCAGAAATTAAGAGATTCTGTAATTTTGCATGTACTTTATGGTTCTTGATTAAGAGTTTCTGAATTATTGTCATTAAATAAAAATGATATTGTTCCTTGAGAAAAACAGTTCTCAATAATTTGAAAATGATCAAAATTAAGGTCTGTTTTTTTTAGAAGAGAAGCAATGGATTGGATTGAAAGATATCTATCATTAAGGGATGATGATTTTGCCCCTCTTATAATAAGTTTATCAAAAAACAGTTATTGACAAAGGATGTCGAGAAATTCAGTAGAAGCATTAGTAAAAAAATATGCTTTTATGATAGGATTAGATAAGAGAGTAACACCTCATGTTCTAAGGCATTCATTTGCAACTGAATTATTAAAAAGATGAGCAGATATAAGATCTGTTCAGACATTGTTATGACATTCTTCTATTACAACAACTCAAATCTATACTCATGTTGATGATCATTTCTTGAAAAATGTACATGATGTACTTGATTAGTTTATAGCTTTTGCGCAATGATAAGCAGAAGTCCAACATCGTTGGAGATTAAATCATCAGGTTTCTCAAGTAATATTTAAAGCTTCTCAGATTACGTAGATATTAGAAGCTTTTTTTAATTCAAAATTATCATTAATTTCTTTCATCAATATTCATCATGCCATTACTTTTGCGGTATCCCATCATTTGAAATCATTTGGAGTAAGTGTCATTGTATAATTTTTCAAATTCTTAGGCGCCTTAAGATATCAATACAATCTTTTTGTCATATCTTCTTTTTTGATGTTGAGCTTTATACAAAGCTTTTTTAACTGTTGATAGTATTTAGTTAAAAATAATGTAGCATTAAAAACCACAGGTCCTGAAATTCATCGATGTGTAAACAATATTATCCCATTTTTAGTATAAAGTATATTTCAAGCTTTATCTTTGATGGTAATATCTGCTTCTACAGAGCTTCAACTTAAAGAGGAAAGATCTTCTTTTGTCTCAATTCATGAAAGAGCAGGAATTGGACTAGAATAAGAGATTCAAAACTCTTTAGAAAACTGAAAAATATAATCAGTTCAACCAACTTGAGGGAAACTTTTTCATCAGCAAGCGATGATAATCTTTTTGCAAGAATAAGTATCTTTGGTTGTTGATAAAAGATATCAATCATCATTACTTTTTATTGATGTAACAGTTTCTCATAGTTTTATTTGATGATTAAGTTCTCAATTTCTTTGAATGAAAAAATCAAGGAGTTGCTTTGCTTTATTAGTTTTTAAAAACATTCTTCAATGATCTTCTTCTTTTGTCTCAATATCATTTGAATGTAAATAATTAATCATATCTTGAGCTCAAAATTCTCAAAAATACTTATCAAGCCTATCTAAAGAATCTCAATTATAATGAGATTTATCAACATTGAGATTGGTAAAATTACATCTTCATTTTCAGGTAAGAAGAAGCTTATTTCAAGCGGTTTCATTTTTTTCTAATATAAGTACATTTAACTTTTCAGAAAGTTGCGTTCATACAAAAAGTCCACTAGCTCAAGCTCATAAAATAATAACATCATACATCATATTTACTTTAAGCTATAAAACACAAGTTCGATAGTATGGAATATTGCATCTCAGAAATAGAAAAACAATAGATAAGAAAATATAAAACATCAAATTCAAAGTAATGATCAGATAACAACATCACTCAACCAATGAACTTTAATATACCATCTACTTCGAGCTATAAGGCATCATCACAATAAAGCAAGAAGAAAAACAAACTCATAATATTGAATATTTAAAGTCCATGTTAAAGCCAACGCGAATGATAAGAAAAATACAAATCCAGCACTAGTATGTCAGCTAGGGAAACTATAATCCTTAAAGTGAATAAGTGCTTCTTTAGGTCTAGGTCTTTGAGTAATCCTTTTTAAGCACCGGAAAATAATTGAAACAATAATAATACTAGAAACTCAAATTCATAAGATTCTATATTCTTCATTTAACGCAAGAACAATTGTCATTATAAAATAGAATAAACTAACAGTTAGGGGAGTGATAGCATAATTAAGAAAAAATGCGAGTTTTAATAACCGATTTTTATATTCTCAATTAAATGCAAAATATCTATCTGATTTATTTATTCATTCAGGAAAAATTAGCATACAGATTGTTGCAATAAGTACGATAACAGCAAGTGAAATACTTATATATGCAAGTTGTCTTGGGGAAAAGCTAATAATCATAGAATCATAATACAAAATAGAGATATCTATCTTTTTATTAAGTTTTTTATCAGAGTTTTCAAGTAAAGTAGCTATGATAATTTATAAATTTTTATATTGAAAGAATACTTGATTTTTTTATTCTGTTATTATATTTATAAGTTAGTTAAAAAAATGATAAAAACGTGAATTATAACAGCATATGATGAAGAGGCTAAACATATAATTAATTTGTTAGACTTGAAATTATTGAAAAAGATGCCAAATGTTCTATTCTATTGAAATGATGATATTGTATTAGCTCAGGCATGAATAGGAAAAATTCAAGCAGCAGTATGAACAACAGTAATGCTTAGTGAATTCTGAGCAAAAAAGTTGATAAATATTTGAATCGCTGGAAATTTAAAGGGACAAGAAATAAAAATCTGAGATGTCTTTTTAGTGAATAAAGTAATTCAGCATGATGTTTATATGCCATTTAATGGTACTCATTTGTACTATTTAAAAGACGCAATAAATATTCCAACCCATTGTAATATCTCTACAGAATCATTGAATTTCTGATATTATGAAAACTGAGTATGTGTAACTTGAGATCAATTTATTGATGATAAGGATAAAAGTATAGAGTTACAAAAGAAATATTCAGCAGATATCGCTGAAATGGAGGCTTTTTCTGTAGCAGCAGTGGCTCGTGAATTTTGAGTATTAGAAAATACCTATATTATCAAAACAGTGTCAGATGGTGCAGATTCTGATGCCTTAGATGATCATGAAGATAATCTTGATTTCGCAATGAATAATAGTCTTACAATTTTCAGAAAGGTACTTGAAATTGACTAATAAAAATCTTATTATAAAATAAATAAAAAACAAAATAAAAGAAAGGATGCGTTATGATTTATTTAGTCGTAGTTTTTGCCTTATTGGCGGTTTTGATCTCTTGGCTTCTCATTGAAATGGGAATCTCAGATTCTGACAATGTGAGCACAGGTTTAGGAGTTGCCTTGTTGGTAGCAGTCATTATTACTGGTGTTTGTTTCTATTTAGGGAATAAAATACCTCTTGTTGTTGTAAGTTTGATGATTGGTTTACCAATGTGTTTCAATGCATGTAAAACCATGGCAGCATGTCCAAAAGAGAGTCCGTATTCAACGGGTGATAAAATTATTGGAATGTTTTATTGGCTTTTTACAATGCTTTTCTTGGCTATTGCTTTCTATTACTGGTATTATATTCCAGAACGTGTGATATTACCAATAATAATGGGGGCTATTGCGTTGATTGCTTGTGTTTATGCAATTTATTGGTTTGCTAAGCAGAAAAGTTATTTCCTTCCAATGATGACCGCGGTTATTTTTGCAGCTATCGTATTATATTTCAGTAATGTTAGAGGAACGTTAACCTCTAATCCAATATTGGAATACAGTATGTTGGCTGTATTATTTCTTGTCGGTATGCGCTTTCTGTTCGCTATGGTAATAGCGTTTAATAAAATGCATGAACCAATTGAAAAATGAACACTATTTTGGATAGAAGGACTTGAACTCAAGTCCTTTTTTCTTGAAAAGAATTAGCTATTCTCTATCATACCTAAAGTTTTATTAGTAATCTATACGGTTATGCTTGTTGCCTGTAATAAACCAAGTTGAATTTCCAGTTTTGATGTAGTTAAGATTATAAGAACTCATTTTCAAGATAAGGTAGGACATAGTTGAACATTAGATCCTATGGCGAGCTGATTAATGATTCTCTGAGTTTGAAAGGGGACAAAGCAATTAACAGAATTAATCTGATTGGATAAAGCATATGAAACAACTATTGATTTTTCGTTATTAACAGATACGCGAGATGCAAGTTTTTGGGAGAAAGAAGAAAGATTCGAGATAAAAGGGGATTGATTAATAAAAGATGGAGTATTAATAAAAAGTCCAAATATTGGTGAGATAAAAGCTAAATTAGATTCAATTATATATCAAGAAAATAAAGAAACATTATTACCTCTACCAACTTTTAGTGCAAAAAAACAGAACTGAAGAAGGCTATATAAGGATGCAAGAAAGTGAAAAGCTGAAATTCAGGAAAAGCAAATGAAAATATACAAATATGAGATATTATCTTATGATTTTCCTTATTTAAAAGTTAGATTTTCTGTAGGTTCTTGAACATATATAAGAAGTATAGGATATTGGTTATGAAAGGAATTATGACTTTGATGAGCTTTAGTACAATTAGAAAGAATAAGTATTTGAAAATTTAATCTATCTGAAATAGGAACAAAAGATTCAGCGAAGGGAAATATTAAATGAGAAGAAAGATGTATCTATTATAAAGAGCTTGATTTAGAAGCTATAAAAACCCCAGATTAATAGTTGTCTGGGTATTCTTTTTGATCTTTTTTTGCGGCATTAAATAAATTATTTAGTGCTTCTTTTTTTCTTTCATCAATTTTATCGTAAGGAATTGTTATCTCTCTTTCTCAATCCATTCAAGCTAGAGGAAAGTCCAAAATAATATCGGAGTCAAAAGTTCTTAAAACTTCTAAAAGTTGGTTATTTATTTCTAATTTTTTAGCATCTAATCTATCAGCATCTTCTAGAAGATTAAAAAGTTTCCAACAAGAATGAACCATATTAACAGAATGTCCTCATCAAGCATGAGTGCAAAATTGAATATGATTCCTATCTCGAGGTCATTCATCCTCTCATCCTTCAATCTTAATCTTTAAACTATTCTCATCCTTTATGAGTTGCAGTCTTTTATCAGGATTCATATCACTTAATCTTGTAACAGCTTCACTCATAGCTTATACTAAGTTAAAGTAAATTGATAACATTTTGATCTCTTCCTTGGATTTGTTGTTCATTACCTCATCATTTTAATCCTAATTTTTGTGCTAATTCTTTTGCAGAATTACCATTTTTAGTGAAAAGCATGAAGTTTCAGTTATCAGTAGCAAGAAGAACATTTTTATCAGAGAACATTGATTTTGCTTGATTTCATAATGTTTTAAAATTCATATCTACTGGTACCTTCATTATGATATCAAAATTATCATTAGATTTCTTTTCTCAAGATACTAAGAATGAATTAATAGCTTTAGTTTCTAGAGATTCTACTTGTGATTTTAATTCTCAATAATCTTTAAGTAATTTTTGTGCTTTTTCAGGTAGTTGAGAAAATGATTTAACTTCAAGAAGATTCATTAGATTAGAAAGTAATCATGAATAATCATTTATTTTCTCAATAACTCTTGGTCAAGTAAGAGCAGTTAATCTCTTTATTCCTGAAGCTACAGCTTCTTGTGAAATAATACTAAATGCTCAAATATCTTTTGTATTACTAACATGTGTTCCTCAACAAAGTTCAATTGATAACTTTTCTCAACGTGAAGCAAAGTATTCTTCGTT
>CAMOEC010000079.1 GCA_946611795.1 uncultured bacterium | reverse complement strand
TAATAATTTTTTTAATAATTTTTTTTGTTCAATCCGCTTGAACTACAACCTTTTTAACAACTCTTTTTTCTTCTGTTGGCATTGCCATAAACTGAAAATCTAAAATTTCACAAATCAATTATACCCACAAATCGAAAAAATGCAAAAAAATGAGTATTTTTTATCATTCAGGGAGGGGTATTTTTTTTGTTAAAAGAAAAACTCTACAATTGAGTAGAGTTTCCTATATTTTATCAATAATAATTATTCTTCTTTTTCTTCAATCTTTTTAACAACATCTTCTAGACTTCATTTAGATTTAGCAGCTTTTTTAGCTGGTTTTTCTTCAGCTCCTTCAGTTTTAGGTTCTAAATCTTTCATTGAAAGTCCGATTTTTCTATTCTTAGGATCGATAAGAATTAATTTAGCCTTAACGATTTGTCCTAATTTAACGATTTCATTTGGATTGTTAACAGTCTTTTGAGATAATTCGCTCAAGTGAACAAGTCCGTTGATATCTTCATATACTCTAACGAATACTCCGTAAGGAACATATCTCACGATTTCTCCTTCGATAATATCTCAAACTTGATATCTCTTTGGTAATTCTTCCCATGGATCTCCCTTAAGTTGTTTACTTGATAGAGAGATTTTACCGTTTTCAAGTCCAATAACCTTAACCTTCATCTTGTCTCCAATCTTTCCAAGTTTATCGATATCGTTAACGTGTCCGTAAGTAATTTCTGAAATGTGAACAAGTCATTCAACAGTACCTCCGATAGTAACGAAAAGTCCGTATGATGATACACCTGAAACAACTCCTTCAAATACTTTTCCAACTTCAAGTTCAGATAGAACTTTTTCTCTTTCTTCTTTAAGAGCTTCTCTTTCAGAAAGAATAATTCTTCTATCTTCTTCATCGATATTGATAACTCTTACTTTAATTTCTTGTCCAATTAATCCAAGAAGTTTATCAAAGATAGCATCTTGATCTCCATCCTCAACTCTTGGATAGTGGATAGGAGCCAATTGAGACAATGGGATAAATCCTTTAATACCGTGCATATCAATCAAAAGACCTCCAAGATTAGCTTCTGTTGGAACAACAGTAATAATTTCGTCTTTTTCAAATTTAGCAATAACAGACTTCCATACATCGTATTGAAGTAATCTTGTTACAGAAACGATATAATAACCATCTTCGTGTCTTACAGAAGGATTAATAATCTCAAGTTCAAGTTCTGTTGAAGGATCTAAATTAAATTGAGATCTTTTCAACTCTTTAGCTTCTTTTGAAAGGATAACTCCAGTAAATGCACCATTTTCACAGTTTACTAGTACACCATTTTCAATTTCCTTTAAAATTGTTCCTTTTACCTTTTGCCCTTCTTTTATCACAGGAACTGTGAATTGGCTAGCCTTTGTGGCTGTAGCTTTTTTAGCCATTAAAATATAAAATTAAAGAAATAAAAATATTGTGTTGTGTAAAAAAATTTATTACACTTTAAGTCCGATTTTCTTAGAGATTTTTGTATAAGCATCAAGATCTTTACCTTTTAAGTATCTTAAGAATGTTCTTCTTTTTGCAACCTTCTTTAAAAGACTTCTTTTAGCATCATAGTCTTTTGCATTAGCAGCTACGTGAGCTTGTAATGTTGCAATTTCATCAGATAAAATCCCGATTTGCATTTCTGGAGAACCTGTATCTTTATCATGTCTCTGAAATACATTTTCTTCTTTCTTTGCCATAATATGGTAAATTAAAAATATAAAATGAATCAAAACAAACCAAACAGTTTAGCACTCGAACCGTTTACGGAATGTTTTCACAACAATCTTATTTATTTTATTCAAATGAATAAAAAATAAATGTACCAAGATTGGTGCTTTTGCATAATAAATATTTCCTACAGCAAATCAAGGCAAAAAAGAAGACAGAAAAAAGCACAGGTAATAACCTGTGCTTCATTGTCTATCACTGCTAGACACAGTAACGCTTAAGTTCTTGCTTAGAACTCTTGCGATCGCTCTTGGTGAATGACTGGCCATAGCGGCGTGACTTGTTCTTTCGCTGCGCACCCTTTGTCGCAGATTTTTCTTGATCGTACTTCATAATGTTTGTTTTATTAGTTTTGTTTTCTGTCTCATTTGAGACAACAATCTTATATATATTTCATACTTTTTGTCAACACTTTTTTACTTATTTTTTGTCCGGTTTTTTTGGTAACTCAGTTGCCTTTTACAAAAAAGGTTTTTAGAAGTTTTTTTATTTTTTACTAACTTTCATTCTAAAACAATTTTTAGAGACATTTGATTTATAGCCAATTTTTTCTATAACTCAAAATACTATTTATATTGACTCGCTATCCATGAAGAGAATTCTATCAGTATTTTTTCTACTTCTTTATTGCTCTTTACTTGTTTGATGTATCGAACATAATACGGATTCTAACTGAGATTCTACATCAGAAACTGGTTTAAATAATACCACTTCTCCGTACTATACATCACATGATTTTTACAATATGAGCAGTAGTTGAAGTCTACACATTCTAAAAAACTATAGAATCATTCAGCAATCCGAAGAATATTCATGTGGATGTGCTGCTGTTTTATCAGTTCTTAATTACTATTGAATAAATGAATATAATGAGATGGATATCTGCAAGAATATCTGAACTAGCGAATTAACTGGATCATCTCCAGATTGAATTATATCTTTTATAAATGGAATCTGATTAAACAATTTTCATCATTCTGCTGATGATTATTTCTTTTCTACACCTGAAAATTTTGAAGATTACATCATAAATAAAATAGATGCTTGATTTGCTACGTTAGTAGAATGGCTTGATTGGGGATGACATTGGCAAGTAATTATATGAATAGATACCATGTGAACTGACAATACTTATGATGATGTTTTAATCATGGCTGATTCATCTGATGACACTGATCACAATCAAGATTGATATTATATTGTACCACTTGCTCGTTTTTTCTATATGTGGGAAGATGCATCTTTCACTGAAACTAAATATAAGCAAACATTCATCACCGTATTTCCAAAACCATAAAAAATTTATAGGTGATTTATCCTATTCAATATTCTAAGTTTTTTCAGTTCTTTTAGTTAAATATTCCGTTTTCCATCTCTGAAAAATTCCACCATTTCTCAGTCATGTGTTTCTCCTGTTATGCACAAAGTGTCATCACCGACCATGAAATCAACATGAATCATACTTTCATTCATTCAAGCCTTATCTCTTTCTTCTTCATTATAGCTTTCTGAGTTTTTTAATGTTGTTTCAAATGACATTCAAAAAGCTAAATGGCAGCTTGCATTTTCATCAAACAATGTATTATAATATGTTAATCATGATTGATAGATTGGAGAACTCGTTGGGACAATAGCAACTTCTCATAATCTACAAGAATTTTTATCCGTTTCTATAATTGATTTTAGGATTTCCTCACCCTCCTCTGCCGAGTAATCTATAACTTTTCAATCCTTAAAAGTTAAGGTAAAATTTTTTATTAATTTTCACCCATATGCTAGTGGAAATGTTGATGCAACAGTTCAATTTACTCAATACTTGTGAGGCATTGAAAATATTTCTTCTGTTGGTAAATTTGGATGAAAGACAATTCACGATGGAGTTTTTTCTCATGCACACATCCAGATATGTCACTCAGGAAGTTCTATTTCAAGATTCGTTTTTAACGATTTATAGTGCAACTTTTTAAAATTCATTGCATTCATATATTCTGCATGCTTTTTTAAGTCATTCACATGCTTCTCTCGTGCTTTAATCGGATCTTCTTTATCAATTCTTACCAATGAAAAGATTTGGTTCCACAATTTTTCAACGTTTTCTTCCGTATTATTATTTCAATATATCATATTAGCCCATCATTTAATTGGAACTGCAGCAATTACCCAATTAGTTCCATTCTTTGATATCAGTGATCTATATTCCTTATTAGCCTTAGCAAAAGCCTTTGCTTTTCTTCTTAAATATTCTGGATTTATGTCTTCAAAAAGCCTTGAATCTGACATATATAGTGTCAATTTTGCTGCTCATTTTTTTAATTCATCCGTATAACCATCAGCTTCCCGCTGAGGGTAATAATCAAACGACTCTTCTGGTGCATTTTTGTACTTTATGCAATCTAACTCATCATTCGCCCAATCATAAAAAATATGTGGTGTTCAATTTTTATAAGCTATTTCTGATAATAATTTTACAAAATCACAAGATTCCATTGGAGCTTTTATAATAAGATTTTGTCATTGTTGTAAATTAAGTCAGAATTTTAAGATTAGTTCTGCATATATTCTTTTATTTTCTTCAAATGTTCTCATATTTTAATACTGTGTAAAATTAATATTCAACTGCAATTGCATAATTATAAAGCAACTTAGATGCTCAGATTCACCACTCTTTTAAAACATATTTATAAGGAACTTTAATAGTTCATTTCATAAGATACTCCTCTGTTTTTCTTCTTGTGTTAGAATCATAAACAAAAAAGATATTTTCTCTATCATTATATCACCATAATGTTACATAATG
>CAMOEC010000078.1 GCA_946611795.1 uncultured bacterium | reverse complement strand
TCTAGGGCCTCATAGATAATACAATGGGTAGCAACAACGAGAAGCAATATCGCGAGATGGAGCAAATCTTCAAACCTACCCCTAGTTCGGATTGTAGTCTGGAACTCGACTACATGAAGTTGGAATTGCTAGTAATGGCAGATCAGCCATGCTGCCGTGAATATGTCCCTGTTCCTTGCACTCACCGCCCGTCAAACCATGGGAGCTGAGGTTCTTTGAAGACTCACTATGTGGGTTAAGGAGGAAATCAGTGACTGGGGTTAAGTCGTAACAAGGCATCCCTACCGGAAGGTGGGGATAGACCACCATTCTAATCAAACACTTAAAATTAAACACTTTGTTCATTACTTTATCTCTTTTCAGTACTATTGATAAAAATAGACTGGTCTTATGATCAGTTTTTTTTATTTTTGAAAATGTAAAATGTATCTGAAATAATAAATGAAATTTTGATTATTTTTTATTAAATGATTAAATAGTTGTTTATAATGAATTTCTTTTTAAATTTTGAATTTTTATAACGAAACAAACTGATATTTCTTTATTGTTTTTTGTTTTAAAAAATCTCTCTTCTTGCATTTTTATAAAAAATTATTATCTTTCACTCACTGCCACAATAGCTCAATAGGTAGAGCACCGCTATCGTAAAGCGGGGGTTGGGGGTTCAATTCCGCCTTGTGGCTTATTATTGCCGCGATAGTTCATTCGGTAGAACGCATCCATGGTAAGGATGAAAGCCGAGTTCAATCCTCGGTCGTGGCTAGTGGATATAATAAGGGTTAATCCTTATTTTTTTTAATTCTCTTTTTTGCTTCAGAAAACGCTAGTTCTTCTTGTTTTTTTCTATAGCTGTTGGCAAACCTATGAGCTTCATCTCTTAGTTTTACTAAAATCTTATCAGCATCATCATAAATGAAGTCATTTTCTTCTATTATTCAGTTTTTCCAAACATAAAGTTTTTCTCAAACAGTATCTTCTTTATTTTTTTTGCTTTTTATTCATATTGAAGATTTCCTTCTTGCTTCACCTTTTCCAAGTGCACAGAATTGAACATCTTTTGTAATAGATTTTAGATTAGGATACTCATTAATAAGTTCATCTATGATTCAAAGTTGTCATTTTCATCAATCAAGTATGAAAACATTTGGTAAATGTAATACTTCTCATTCAGTAAAATCGATTTTTTTATCTAATTTAAACCTTCTAATAAGTACTTCTTTTAATGAAAGATAATCATCGTTTTTTGCTGATGTAATTTTATATTTTCTATAATGATTTTTGTCGGGAAGTCATCCTGCAATAGCACTAAGTCATCAACTTGTTCGATCTCATCATAGGTGTGAAATATCAAGACACTCAACTTGGTAAGGAAATTGTCCTAGGTTATAACGATTTTGTAGTTCTTGAAGCAAATCATTCATTATTCAGCTTCATTGTATAGTATTAACAAGTAGATAGGATTCAAAAAAATCATCAAAAAGTTTTAGAATACGTTGTCTTTCTTCTTTATTTCATGGGAAGCGAACAGTGCTATAAAAACCTTCTTCTAAGTGAAATGTTCAAAATTCTGATGAAAAACTGGCAATCATTGTATCTTCATCTATTTCATCTTTTTCAAAGTGATGGCGAATAATATCAATCATTTTTCATTCAAAAAAATGGAGCAAAACGTAGGTCCTTCGGGGTCATGTTTCACGAATTTGAAGCAAATATCAACTGAATGAGTTAACATACTCAACAGATTGTTTTTCAGTAAAATTTCAAATTTGAAGATAAATGTCTCTGAGTTTTGCAGCCCATTCAAAATTTTCAGTTTTTATTGCGTCATCAATAAGTTGTCTAATTTTTAATTCTACAGGTCTAGTATTTCATTTAAAGAAATTTGAAATAAGTTTAGGATATTCTGGAGCTCAGAGTCATTCCTTGCAGCATCGTCATTTACAGAGTCAAAAATAGTAGTCAGAGCAGACTTTTTTTTGGTTAAATTGTTGTAAAGGGCAAGTCCTGTATTGAACAATCTGTCTTAAATATTGTAAAAATTTTTTTAAGTCTTTTGTATGATGTTTCGGTCAAATATAGATTGCTCAATCGTTAACCTTTTTTCTAGTAATAAAAATTTGAGGTACAGGATGTTTTGTTAATTTTATATAAGCATAGGCATTAGCTCCTTTAAGCATATTGTTAAAAGGAGGTTGATTCTTTTTGATAAGATTTGATTCAAGGTATAAACTTTCACTTTCATTTTCAACAACGATAAATTCAACCTTATCAGCATGAGCAACCATGTCTTGTTTCCAAACACTTCAAGGTGTAAAATATTGGGAAACTCTTTTCTTTAAGTTTTTTGCTTTTCAAATATAAAGAATACTCCCCTTTCTATCTTTGAAAAGGTATACTCAGGGAGCTTCAGGGAAATGGGATAAATCAAGACTTTTCATACTATAAACTATTATATAATTAACAGTTATTTATTCTTATAAGTTATAATATTTTTATTAAAACAAGTACGTATATAAATATTAGTTATCTGGACATGCATTTTTAGGATCCTCATCATCAATTATTTCAGGATTTTTGAAACAACGAATAGGCATTCATCGTCTAGATTCTCAATAACCTTTAGTTGCATGAATCTGTGCTTTATTGAACCAAAGATAATGTGCAAAATTATCTCAATCAGCAGATGAAGACCAATAAAATCATTCAATTCAGTCACTTAGCAAGGATGGATAATTTACATCCACCATAATCCTTCACGCTTTATTTAATTTAAATTCATTACTAAAGTGGTCTCAAAGATCATCATCTGTTATACTTTTTGTAATACTTCAATTTATAAGACTACTTTTATTTCAACTTTTATCTGTTTTATCAATACAATTTTCTGGGTGTACAGTACAGTAGATAGTAAGTAGGGTTCACCATTCTCAAGCGGCTGGAACATGCCATCATTCAGGACAAGGTCATTGTCTAGCAAGAACTCATTCATTTAAAAAGTAATCATCCCGTTTTATTCGTTTTCAGTAGTTCATATAATAATCATCAATAGTATATTGAATATCTTTTGAATGGACGGTTAGTATGGTGTCTGTTCAAAATTTATTACCATAATTCCAAGAAACATATCCATCAATAGCTCATCACCATATATCTCTATGGATGGTACAGTCATTTGTCCAGTAATTATATTTATTACAAGTAGTCTCATTAGGAGATTGAACTATAAAATATTCAGAATCGTATCATGCTCTATTGTATTCATCATCCCATGTTGCTCTTTCTGTTGTATAATTGCTTTCGGCTTCCTCTTGTGTAAATCAATGATTATTTCACCATTGAAAGTAGTATCCTAAAGAATTTCCAACACTAGCTCATAAATCACGATTCATTAATGTTATGCTTGAGTGACAAGTATTTGCTGTAATTGTTCAGCTATTATCATTATGAACTATTCATGTTTCATATTCACAGCAAATTTTTTTACAAGATTCTTCATCTCTATCATATTTATATCATGCAGGACATCAACGACAGATTGCATCTGGAAATTTTTCTTTGTCGACATTTACTCATTCGCAAGTCCATGTTACAATATTTTTAGCATCTTTTTCTTTTTCTCCTGTAAAATCTCCGTTTTTACATTTTCCATATACATGAATTCAATCTACAGTTGTAGGTTCACATCTTCCTGGGTCAATTCTATAGGTTGCAGAACATTGCACAGTAGAAGTTTCTCACTTACATTTCCATGTCCATGCGCTTGGTTTTCAATCTTCTCAATTAATAAGTTTTAATTCATAATCATTATCATCTGATCTTCTGTATTCACAGAGTCACATTCAATTATTATCTGTCATAGCTTCAGTTAGCTTACCAAGAGTTTTTCAGTTAAAATAATTATTACATCTTCAATTCTCATTAACACAAATATTTGATCCTGTTTTATAGGTCCAATTATTTTTACATGCTTTACAAGTTTTACCACTATTTGGTTGATTGATTGAAGCACATGTCCGGGTGTATAAATTTGTTGTGTAGTTTGGTTTTACTCAAGAAAGGTATCATCATTTACATTTGTTATAATAGTCAGCAAAATCAGGCGCTAATGGATTAACAGAACATTCTCATACTTCTCTTTTTGCTTTTGCTCAACAGTGAGGATCTGTATTTACATTTCCAACACATTGCCATGTCCATCTTAAAGGATATCAATCAGAATCTCGCTCTGTTTTGAAACCTGTGGCTTCTCAATTATCACATGCTTGAGAGGCATCGATAGACCAAATAGTTGCATCTTGGCTTTTATTATATCTACAAACCCCATTTTGAAAATCTTCATCAACTGCTCAAGTTATTGTTGGACAAAGATCTCTACATTTCCCTGACGGAATCATAGAAACCCGTTCTTTTCCATCACAAGAGCAGAAACATCAATACATGTCTCAGTGGTATACTTCGTCTCATATCTTATCTCAGTCCATAAGTGGAAGATATTGAACAGCACCGGCAATATTAACACCACATCTTTTTAATTCAGTAGAAACTTGAAAAATTCATTTAACATCAACAGTTCATGCCAAAACATTATTTGGTTTGTCATATCAAATAGACATTCAATTCTGAGCGAATAGAATAAATGTGTTGTCTTTTTTTGGATTTAATTTTACATTATCACTTGTATCTTTCCAAGCAAATACATTATCTTTATCGATGATAATATCACTTCAAGCAGCAACAGATCAATTAGCTCAGCTTATAATACTATTACTTCATCAAATGATGTATGAATTAGTTCAGTTAATTGCATTATTTTCTCATCAAACAATGTAATTATTTATTCAAGAAATATCGTTACCAGAACCTCATAGTATGTAAATATTGTCTCATGAATTTAGGGTATTGTTTGTTCATCAAATAATTGCACTATTAGAAACATCATGAGTAATAGTGTTTGATTCTCAGGCAATAATAAAAGAATCGGTTCCAGCTAAATAATTATTCTTTCAATAAAATAAAGAAGAACCACTAGAATCAGGAGTAAGAGTACCGGTTGTTCAATCAACTAACGCACGAACTCTTCAACGAATGAGAACAGTACCATGATTTGATTCTACAATGACCTCTTTATCTAAAGCTTCAGGATGCCTAATCGCATCGACATTAAAGGCTATTTTTTGAATAGTTTGAATAGCACGATTAAGTACAGGTTTTACATTAAGAAAATTGTTACTAGAATTTGCTAGTGTTATTGTAGCTCCAAAAATAATGAAAAGAAATGAGAGCACGAGTAGCTTTTTGTTTGCTTTGTTATTCATAACGTTAGTTTGAATATTAAAATTTATAATAATCCTTATAAGGATAATTAAATCTAGTAATTTTACAAATTTTTTTACGAAAATTAACGTACTAATCAACAATAATTATAAAACTCATTTGACATTTTTTTACTAATATTTAAAAATAATAAAATACAACACAAAAAAATAAAAATATTTTTATGAAAAAAGGTCTAAAAACTAGTTTTTTGAAACCTGTGAAAATACTACTTCTTGTTAGCTGTTCTTATTCAACGTATGATATTGTTGGATATTGGAATTTTGTCTCTAGAAAAAATCTTTTATATGAGATACCATTCCCGCTAAAAGAGATAGGTGTATTATCTGGTGTAACATTACTTCTTATTCTGCTCTGGTTGCTTTATTTTTATATTTCAGCACCAACTGAGAAGGAAAAATGAAAAACATCCCATAAGTATTGACTCATGAGATGTTTTTTTTAGCTTGCTTTTTGGAGTTCTTTCCAAAGCTTTTCTTGTTCTTTAGTAAGCCTTTTAGGAATGTTGATATTGAGTTCAATAATCATATCTCACCTTTTGCTGAATAATCCTTTTTCTCAAAATCATTTTCATCAAACACGAATTTTTTGTCCAATCTGAGTTCCTTTAGGAATCTTAACTTTAATTTTTCCTTCAGGGTGCTGAACTTCAACTTCTCATCCAAGTACAACATCAAATAATGAAACATCAGCATTGGTATATAAATCATCCTGTCTTCTAGAGTATTTATTGGATTCTTCAACATTAATTTTTACATATAAATCTCAAGCAGGGATGTTTCAAACTCATTCATTTCCTCTTCAGGCATATTTAAGGAAACTTCAATCTTTAATACCAGCAGGAATCTCCAAATCTAATGTTTCCTTTTTGTCTTCAAGTCATCAATTAGTGAGAACTTTTCAATCTTTTTTATAAATAACTCAAGTTCAAGAACAATCAGGACATGCTGATTGTGTTTGGAAAACTCAGAATGGAGTTTGAGCTTGTTGAGAAACTCTTCATGTTCAGTTACAGTGTGAACATTTTTCCTCAGAGATTCAGTTAATCTTTATTTTTCTTGTATACGCAATTTTTTTCTTTGTTCAAAGATAGGCCTCATCAAAGCTAATACTAATATGCTTTTCAAGAGTGTCTCATTGGGTTGGCTGCCTTCTTCTTCATCATCAAAAATCTCATCAAAACATACCTCAAAGAAGGTCTCAGAATCCTCAGAAATCAAATGTTGCTCAGCCTCAACTAAATCCTCAAAAATCAAATCCTTGTCCTCAAAAACCTCAAGCTCAGAATCATCCTTTTCTATAAAGATCATATTGTTGTTTTTTCTTTTCATCAGAAAGAACTTGATAAGCTTCATTAATTTCTTGAAATTTTTCTTTAGAACCTCAGCGATCAGGATGGTATTTTACAGCTCATTTTCTAAAAGCTTTTTTTATGTCATCTTGAGAGGCGTCTTCTCAAACTCAAAGTATCTCATAATAATTCTTCTTAGGATCAAAATCCATAGTAATAACAATAAAGAATAAATAAATAGCACCAAAATAGTGAACGTGATTTTATTCATTTTAAATAAAAAAACAAGTATTTGAACATTTTTTAAAAAACTGAACTACTATGAAAGTAATCCAGTTTTAAAATACGCAAATTCTCTATTATCTGCTTCTTACCATTTTTCTCATCTTAGTTCTAGTCCATCATGAAGCGGGTGCAAGAACCATTTCAGATCATCCAGCAGGAGTTCTAATGTATCTATAACCATCAGGATCTGTTCTTAATCTTGTTTCCCAGCAAACTTTTCTACCTCTAAGAAACCAGTTATAAGTTGATCCTTTAGGATTAGTGTAAACTCATACAACTCCTAATTCTTTAGCTTCTTCAAGCTCTAATTTTCTTTTTGGATAGTCGAATCTTCTACTACCTCTAATTCTACTTGCTTGTTTAGCTTGTTGTGCCTTTTTTTTGGCAATACCTTGTTTGTTTGTTCTACTAGCCATTTTTTCATTAATAATAAACATAAAATTATTTAGTCTCTACAACAATAGGTTTATTTTTGTTGAATAACATATCCCATTTCGCTTTAAGTAATACGCGATATTGAATAAGATATTGTACAATACTGAATAGTGATGTGGTTGCAAGATATAATCATACTCAAGATTGAATTGACCAAACAACAGAAGCCATCATGATAGTCATCATAATGTTCATAGTTCACATCATTTTAGACATATCAGGCATTGCAACTCATCAAATATTCTGTTGAGGAGCTTTTTGTCCTTTTTGAGTAAGACTTGTTAATCGGAATTGAATAAAGTTTAAACATGCAACAGCAATTGTGAGCACTAAACTATTCTTTTCAAAAAGATCTATTCATAAGAACATAGAATTTACATTTTGAGGATCCAAATATTTGTTTCAGAAACTCCAAAAGAAACTATATAACCAATCAGTATGTTCTGTAGAAATAGCTCAAGTTGCAAATGCTCTAATTACAAAGTATAATCCAATAAATATTGGAAGTTGGATAAGCATAGAAAGACATCCTTTCAATGGAGCAGATCACTCTTTTTTTAAGAGTTTCATTGTCTCTTCTGATAGTCTTTGTGGATCATCCTTATATTTTTCCTGAATTTCTTGCATTTTAGGCTGAATGTTAGACATTCATTTACTCATATTTGCTCATGCAATAGCATTTCTTAAAAGTAAAAGTCTAACACCAATTGTTAATAATACAATAGCTATTCAAAGATTTCCTCAAAAGATCGCAAGGAAAATGATTAATAGATTAAAAACAGGACGATATAAGAATTCTGCTCGTAAAATATTGAACCAATTCATGAATGAAAGTGTTTAAATATAAAGACAAAAGCTTTTAGATTTTCATAAGTTCATCAACCTTTAATTTAACAAGATTATCAACTTTAGCGGATTGTTGTTTTGTTAATTCTTCGATATTTTTTTCATTAGCTTTATGCTCATCTTCTGATATCGCTTTAGCAGTGAATTGTTTTTTTGTATCGTTCATTGCATCTTGTCTTGATTGTCTGATTTGAGTTTTTGTATCTTCTCACATAGATTTAACTTGTTTAGCGATTTGATCTCTTCTTTCTTGTGTCAAAGCAGGAATCTTTACTAAGATATGAGAACCTTGATTATCAACTCAAACTCACATATTTGCTTCATAAATAGCATTAGCAATCCCTTTTGAACTAGCTTTATCCCAAGGTTCAATTTTAAGGGTAGTGTTATCCATAACAGTTACATGAGCCAAGGAATTTAATTTCATAACTCAATAATCTGTATTAACGTTAAGATTATCTACAAGTCATGTAGTTGCTCTTCAAACCTGTAATCCCATAAATTCTTGCTCTAAGTATGCAATAGCTTTTTTCATTTGCTGTTCATAATTTGCAAGCTCCATATTATTTATTCTTTTACTTGATAAAAAAACTAAATTTAGTATATAAAGAAAAATCCCCTTTTTGCAAGGAGAAAAAAAGAAGAAGTGGTCTTGTGGATAAGAAAAAATTTAAATTAAAGAAAATGAATGAAAAAACAAATTTCTAAATTAATGATTTTTACTTTATTAGCACAAGTCGTTGCTCCAGTTTTTTTTAATAATTCATATGCTGCTGAGACCACAAAAGAAACAGTGAATTGTTGAGAATGAATGCCTGCTGTTTGTACTGCTACTTCTCCTCATCTTACAACATACCTAGAATTTCAAAAAGAGGTTTGAGTGGTGTTAAGTACAAATCAATTTAAAACAACGAGAGAATCCGTTTTAGAATGAAAAGGTTGATTATTTACTTCAGAAATATTAAAGGTTGAAGCATTAGAGAACTTTAATGAAAGTTTAGCTTGAAGAGCTTTAAGAGTTTTAGATATTACACTAACAAGATCTACAACTTCATTACTTACATCAGCTTTTTTGTTTGAGCTTGCTGCTATTTGAGCGCTTGCTGATAATAGCATAGGATTAACAATTCTTTTCCAAGATAGAGCAATAGTTAGGGATTGGACAAAATTATTAGATGTTGAATGGTCATTAAGTCAAATTGCTTATGCATTATGAGTAGCTTGAGATATTTGAAGATCAATAAAAGATGCAGCCGCACTTGATAATATTGTTAATAATTATGCGGGAAAATGATTGTTTGAAAGTGGAGCAGCATTTTGAGGAGGTGTGGCTTATATGGATGCAATAAAGTTGCTGGCAGAATTGAATAGTTCAGTAAAATGGTTTATTGCATATGATTCAAAAGCTCTTTTAGAAGATTTTAATGCTAATCATCCTAAATTCAGTCTTAAAAAAGAATGGATAGAAGAGTTATCTAGAGAGTATAAATGCGCAAGATGGTGATTTTGATTTAAATGTAATACTTCATGGGCTTCATTAAAAAATAATATCAAGATTCTTACAAACAATACTAATAATCAGTGAAAATCAAGCGTTAAACAAATCAAAGATTCATATAATGACTTAAAAGCAGCACTATGAGACTGGACTGCTATAAAAAATAGAATTAAAGGTGAAGATTTAAAATTATCAGATAGAGAAAGACAAATATTACAAGGAAGATATTGATTAGATGCTGCAAGATTAACAAAAGGAGAATCTTCATGATTAATTAGTTTGAATACAAATTTAAAATCTCAACGAAAAAGACTTTCAAAATGAGTAACAACAGCTGTTCAATGAATAAAGTGAACTATTGCTGAATATAAGAAAATTTATAAAGAATCAAAACAAGCTGTGCTAGATATGCAGAAAGCAATGAGTTGAGATGCTTTTGTTTGAAATCGTATTTTGAATTTTTTCTGATGGAATGTAGAGAGCTGAAGAAAAGCGGATTCTAAATGAGTTAAAATGTATAATCAGATGAAAGATATGCTTGATAGAATTGCTACTTCCAAAAATAGTTCTACTTCAATAGTAACAACAATTAATAATAAAGACTTAACAATGGATTATTCAGTTATATCTGTGGCAGTAGATAATCTGATTGAAGCGATATGAGATAAAAATAAATGATTAAGGCAGCAATTAAATTTGTTATGTACTGCTCAATGCTCAAATAAATGAAATGATTGTTGTTATGTAAAATAACCTTTTATTACTTATACTCTCATGAAAGTAAATTACAGAAAAACATGTTTGTGACTATTGTGAACTCTTGTTGTGGGATGTTGTTTTTCTTTTCCTAATGAAGTGAAGGCTGAATCAACTAAAAATTGGATAGATGATATTCTTATGGGGGTCGAAGCAAATGCTTTTAGTAAAGATGATATTGTTAAAAAATTTTGTGATACAATGACTTGATGAAGCTTAGATAAGGATAGTGAATGATCATTGAAACAATCATTTTTTGTTGCTGCATTATGTTCTAATTGAAATCATAATTCAGAAATTTTTGAGGAAGCAAATAAATTTATAAAAAAAGATTTTTCATATAAAAGTTTTGGTTTTCAATCTTCATGCCAAAAGTCTTATAGAGAAAATTGTGATGTAGCAGAGTTAGCTGATAATTTATTAACATTAATTCTTTCAGAGATGTTTTCTTTGAGAGAAGCTGCTGTTTTTGGTATAAAATGAAATTATAATGACTTTTCAAATTGAGGAAAATTAAAAGAATGGAAGAATCAATTTGCAAAAAATTATTTGAACGTTAATAATGAGTTTTGTGATTGAGGCAATCATAAACAAACCTGTAAAATGTTAGATAACCAAATTAAACAATTTAAAAAGACAATAAAGAATTTGAAGTTTATAGATGTTGATTCATTGTTTAAAGATGATAAAATAGATTGTAAAGTCGATAAACAAGCAAAAGATAATATTGTATATTGCTGACTTGTGTGAGAACTTGAGTGATGATTAAATATGTTTGTTAATCTTATATATAACGAAATCGAGTGGTATTCAATATTTTCAACTTTTTATTGACAAATACTCTCTCAAAGAGATCAAATTCCTCAAGATATAAGGTTTGAATATGAACAAAGTTTTGCATGACCAGAAAAGTTCCTCTTAATTACAGAAGAAAGTATTAATGATTTATCAAATATCTCAACAACTTATCCAGTTCATGCAATGTTAGTAGCATTCCAAGAAGATTTGTTAAGAATGAGAGATAAGTATTTAGTAAAAGTAGTTACTCCTATTTATTGTCTTTATCATAAATTAAGAAATGTTCAATTTGATAAATAAAAAAAATAACTGAATTTTGATAGGAACTCTTTTAGTAGGAGTTATGCTTTTGGCATTTCCTCAAAAGATTTTTGCAATATGAGGGAGTCAAAGATATCGATTAAATGTTGGAACAAATACCGTAGCAAATAAACTTTCTGCTCGAACGAATGCAATAGCAAGTTATGATACATCAAAATATGATCCAGCTGAAAATAAATTTACAACGGATATATTCTGAGATAATGCTTCAAAGTATAAAATAAAAAAACAATCAAAATCGTTATTCTGATTAGAGGCTGTTAAAGGAACAATAAGATCAACATTTCCTAGTTGTAATATTAGTGAAAAACAGCTTTTATGAATTCTTTTTTATACGAATTGAACTTGAGTTTATCTTAAAGAAGAAATAATAAAAACAGTTCCTTCATGACAGTGGCCAACAACAGGAGATAAAGAGAAGTGATGTGATGCATTATCTCAATGTATGCTTTGAAATGATAAATTCATAAATGCGACTTGCGATTCTTTTGTAAGAGATGCGTATTTTGGTGGGGCTGCATTAAAAGAAAGATTGCTGACAATGGAAGAAAGTAATCTTTGAAATGAAAAATATTATAACGGAACTCTTGAAGATTCAACATATGATATCTTCTATGATATGGGACAATTAGCAAAGATTTTTTATGAAGATGTTAAGCCAGTAAGTGATTCAAGTGCAATTTTTTATAGAATGCCACAATTCTCTAATTGATGAGGAAATGGTTGATCATCAAATTGAGGAAGCTCAAATTCTAGTTCATCACAACAATCAGCAAATAGATGAGGGACATCTCAAAGCCCTTGAAATACAATAGGTAATCAATCACAAGGAACATCAACTACTTCAAATCCAGGTACAACTAGATGAGGAACGCAGACAAATAATCCATGAACATCAAGATGATGAAACTCAATACCAAGTATAACAGATGATCCAGAAATTAATAGTTTAATAAATAATTGAACTCAAGAGCAAGAGACATTAACAAATAACTGAAATGTAGCTTATATTAATAAATGTGTTGTTTCATGAAGTCCTAAATTAGAAGAAGCTTATTTAGCTGCAGAAGAAGATGAAGAATTGGGCGATGAAGATACCCCATCTCCATTTGAAGTTTCAGAAGAATTTATTGATGAGTTAACTGAAGATATTATTAAAAATAGTAATGAGATAAAAATAAGACCAAATAATCCTCTAACTTGAGAGAACAAGAAAGAACAATGAGATGTCCCTTGAGCGTTATGAGCATCTACAGGTAAAACAGTTATTGATGATTTAAGAAAACAATTACAAAGTTGTGCAGATAAATGTGATGCATTAAGGTTTGATGAAAAAGCAGCTTGTAAGATAAAGTGTCTTTGTGCTGAATATTCATCTAAAGCACTCCCAGAAAATACAGAATTAAAATTCCTAGAGGAATGAGCATTAAGAATTAGAATCTGTAATATTCCTAGTAAAAATGTTGTGGTTTCAACATCAACAAAAATGGTTACAAGTATTGAAACAATTATAGTAGAAATCCATAATACATTAAAAGCTTTGTTTGAGAGCTGAGAATTAACACCTAAGATGAAAAAACAAGAATGGCTAGATACTTCAATGAATAATATAAAATTCTCAGACATTGTAAGTTTTAATATCTGAATGATGTTTAAGAGGCCAACAGCAGAAAAAGAAGTAAAGAAAGAAGATTTAAAAGAACAAAAAAATAATTTAGAGAATGAGACGCTTGGTACTACCCAAAATTCAAATAATGTTGTGGCTAGTATAGGACCACAAAATCATGCAGCAACAACGATGTCAGAGACAACAAAAGCGCCAGAAAACTCACAAGTTACAGAGAGTACAGATGTTCTTATTGTAAAAAATAGAATATCATGAGTAAATGCGGAATTTGAAGAGTTTAAAGAAGAGCACCTGAATCTTATAAATAATTTAACGAATGTTATCAATGAGATGACAAAAACAATAGAATGAAGAATGAAAAAATAATAAAAAAAGATGCGTTTAATCGCATCTTTTTAAGTATATCTTATTATTTTTTATCTTTAGAGAAATATCTTTCAACTAATGCAGGATTAATCTTTTCAAGTTTAGATATCGGATCATTAAGGAAGCTATTGATTTCTTTAATATTTCCATCTTTAAGAGCAAGTGTTAATCCTTGTACAATGATTGGTCTACGTCATTGAACAACAATAGATATCGGATTAAGTTCTTGTTTAACAGAATCGTAGTTTGCAGAGAAATTTACTCAACCAGCAGAGAATGTTACAGTAACTTTACCATT
>CAMOEC010000077.1 GCA_946611795.1 uncultured bacterium | reverse complement strand
AACTTCATCATCTTCATAATCATCATATTTCGACTTTTTAGCCTTTGCAGCTTTTTTAATTGCTTTAGTATCTTCTACATCATCATAATATTCATCGCCATAAAGGTCGTCGTCAAAGTCTTCATAATTAATTGTAAATAGGTTTTTAATCTTATCCAATGCGCCCATTTTATCATCTCCTGATTATATATTATAATTTCTTTCTCCAAATATTTTTGTGCCAACTCGTATCATAGTTGAACCTTCTTCAATAGCAACTTTATAATCGCCAGACATGCCCATTGAGAGCTCACTCATAGTAACATTATCGATGTTTTTAGAGCCTATGTCAACTGATAATTCTCTTAGTTTTTTGAAGTAAATCCTGTTATCTTCTGGGTTTAAGGTATAAGGTGCGATTGTCATCAAACCACATACTCTCACATGTTCTAAATTAGAAATTTCTCTAATTAATTGTTCTGTTTCTTCTGGCTTAATTCCAAACTTACTTTCTTCTCCTGCCATGTTTACTTCTATTAAAACTTTAGCTATCATATCTTTTTTTGCATATTCTTTTTCTATCTGATTTGCAAGTCTTAACGAATCAACAGAATGAATCATTTTGGCTTTACCAACTAAATACTTAACTTTATTTCTCTGCAAATGACCAATCATGTGCCAATTGATATTTTTAGGTAATAAATCATATTTTTGATCTAACTCTTGTACTTTATTTTCTCCGTAGTCTAAACAACCACTTTCCAATGCTTTTTCAATATCAGTGTAAGGTTTTGTTTTGCTGACAGCAATCAATGTCACTTCATTTGCATCTCTACCAACTTTGTCGCAAACTTCTTTTATTTCATTTTGAATTTCTTTAATATTTTCTACTATCATATTATTCCTTTATTGTTTTACAATTTGATTTTCTTTGACGGAGTCAGAGTTTAGAACAATCCTATCATAAATTGAAACACTAAATACATCACCAGATTTAATGATATAATATTCGTCTGTTGAATTCAGGATTTTAACTCTTACAAATTTTGTATATCCATTATTAATATTATACACGCCGTTAAACGATTTCGTTTTTCCGATTGTATAAGTTTCAGATGAATTAGGCATTATCAAAGTATCACCTGCGTCAAAGGATGATGTTGATACATAAAAGTTTTTAGAATCTGAATATGCAATAGGTGGATATACAATCGAATTCTTGCCATTAGCTTTTTTAATATTAAATGCTATATCATCAGAGTTGCCACCAGCTGAACCATATTCTTTAGGAATAATGTATACGTTCTTTTTAACTAATGAGCTCTTAGGAATTTTTAATCCATCTTCAACATCATTTATTATTTGAACATTTACAAACCTATCATTTGCAAATCTAATAGCATATTTAGATAAAGAAATAATTCCATATTTTTTATTGTCTTTACCTCTGATAATTTTAAAGTTAGCTGTTGTATCTAAATTGTCATTAATAAACTTTAATCTAATGCCTTTTGATTTTTTATATTTTTGAACATCATCATCTTCCAATTCGATAGCAATGCTCCACTCGTCATCAGTAATAACTTTATATATACTTTCACCCTCAGCCATCTGATCACCTGTTTTTATAGTAGTGATTTTTCTTGAAGCTTTTGTGAAATCTTTTTCTTCTAAATCTTTTGGTTTTATATTTTCAAAACCATCTAGTTGATATGAAACAATACCTGAGTATTTTGATTTATTAATTGAATATGTTGTTCCAGTTTTATTGGCAATTTTTTTCAAGGTTTTAGTATTAATTAAATCAATAACGGAACCTTTAAGAGATGACTTAAATTCGTAGACATCATTAAAAGACATATCATCATAATCACTGCTGTAGTCATTGATTAGCTCTGTTAATGATGATACGTTCTCAGCCGATAACTTTGAATTATTGTCACTTTTTGCTATATAGTCAGTTAACTTTCCTGACGAGTCTATGCTGTACAAAGTTGTACTTTTTGAAACTCGCAGTCCATCTCGCACAAAAAATTCAATATATCCGGTGGATTTTGCTGTAGCAATCTTTTCTTTCCTGATTGCTAATCCAGAATATATTTTTGAATTATTTTCTGCGTTGGTTCCTGGTGAAACTTCATAAAATTTTGTCTTTTTAGAAGTTAAAGCCAATATGCCAAAGATGGTCAAGTAAACAACACCAACTATAAGAACAACAAGTCCAACATTTAAATGAAATCGTCTCTTCTTGTATGGTACTTCTCTACTATTTCTTTTTGCCATCTTTAATCCTTAAAAGGCGAAAGTATAAACTCTCGCCTTTTACAATGAATTAACAAGAAAATACAATCTTGTCTTGTACGCTATCTGGTAAATCATCTTTGTTTGCACTAATACTTACAACAAATTCTACATCAGTACTTAAAGCATCTAGCTTATCAATGATAGTAGCAATTTCAGAAGCTGTAAGTGCAGATAGTTTTAACAAACTGTCGATGAAAACCATTTCAATATCGTGGTTACCTGCAAGCAATCCTGATACGAATCCTAGGAAACTATCACTAGATTTAACTGGATATTCTGAAATATCAATTAATCTAATTTGATTGTTTAACTCATACATGTGTTGATCACTCTTGTCAATGTAAACTACTGAACCGTCCACATCTTTTACAGCTTGTGCTGCTAGAGTTAACATCTCCTTTGTTTTTCCTTTGCCTTTGGCACCACAGATAATCTTCACCATAGCGCTATCCTCCTTGTATTTTATTTATATTTAAGTTTGCTGCTTAAAGTGCAACGCACATAGCATTTATTT
>CAMOEC010000076.1 GCA_946611795.1 uncultured bacterium | reverse complement strand
TTAATGACTCAGTTAATGGCAAATCTTTTTCATCAACTCATGCATAACGAGGGTCTTGAAATGGAGAACGTTCATCTTCTTTATCCATTGGAGTAGGAGGAACATCAAAGCTTCTTCTCCAAATAAGGACTTGTTCATCTCCATATTTTTCAGCTGTTTCTGTTTTATTTAGTCCTTGCAACATTCAGTAATGTTTTTCATTTAATCTCCAAGACTTTTCTACTGGTATCCAATCTAAATCCATTTGATCTAGAACTACATTAAGTGTTTTTACAGCTCTCTTAAGATAAGATGTAAAAGCCTTTTTAAAATGAATGTTTTGTTCTTTTAATAATTTTCATGCTTTTGTAGCCTCCTCTATTCCTTTTTCTGAAAGGTCTACATCTGTCCATCATGTAAATCTGTTTTCTTTATTCCATTGACTCTCTCCATGACGCAATAATACTAATTTTTTCATTTATATAATTATATTATGTTATAAAATACTACTTATTCCTCAAATACACTATTTGCTTGTTTTACTTTATCTTGTGATGTTACAAAATCAAGTAATAAGTCATCAAAAGTTGATTTAACAGACTCATCAACCTCTAATGTACCTTCATCATTAAACGATAAAGCATCTTGATTATTTAGTAAGAAGTTAAAGAATGAGATTGCATTATCAACAAATCACTTTTCAGAAGTAACAAGATTTGTTAAATCTTCAGTATTTTCAGAATCAGCATCAGGAACGAGTCCTTTAATATCTTCATTATTCTTTAATTTATCATAACTTGCTTTCAAATCTTCTAATGCTGATAGTTTTTCTTTTAGTTTAGAAAGATCTTTTACATCAAATGAATCAATAGAAATATCATCTATTCATCATGCAAGTTTTTGTAAAGGTGTTATTGCTTCTTTTACAGTCTTAGCTTTCTGTGCTGCTGTTTCTACAATATCTCAAGAAAGCATTTTATCAACAAATTGCATTGGAGTGTTTTTTTCAACATCCATTCAAAAGAAAGCACAAACAAATACAACAATAAAGAATCCTGTGACTAGAATACTTCTTAATCATTCTTTATCATTTTTTGCAGCTGATTTTTCTTTAGTTTCTGCCATAACAATAAAATAAAAATAAATCTATTTGGTTTATAGATTTATTTTCATAATTTACAACTGATTTAATAATTGATTACTCAAATTTATTACAATAACAGGCATATTGAGGGGTTATCTCTCCTGAAGTTAATATATCAGATGGTGACATATGTGGTTTAGGAAGTTCTATTCATGATTTACTCATAGCATCAAATACCAATTCACTACAATATGATTTATCAGTTCACATTGTCTTTGATCTTTGATCACTTCATGATCATCATTTTACAAACGTAGAATCAACATCATATCACATTACAGCATCCGTTACAATAGAGACTCTATCGTATTTTTCTCATATTTTAGTTTTTGCATTAGCAATTACATCATCTGCCTTTCATTCTGGCATATCTGCCAATAAAATATCAGCGGAAGAATAATTTTCATTGAAATATTTTTTTAATGTCGTTTCATGGACTCATCACTTAAGTGTTGATTGAATAATTTTAGCATCTGTTATTATTCAGTTATTATCTTTTATAACATCAGTTACTATAAGTGCATGACACCATCTTGATCAAGAAACAACTTGAGTTGCATACTTAAATGATGAAGATCATCAATTTGTATCAAGAGCATTTGTTAGCATTACTTGTCAAGGTTTAAGTTGTTGTAATAAGAGATCAAACTGTGAAGGATTTTCTTCTCACTTTTCTTTCAATAGCTCCTTCATATGTTTATCTTTTATCTTTGACAACATATATGTTAGTTTTGACCTCTGTTCTGGTTCTAATACTGTATCAATAGCCGATTCAAGATATGCAACATCCTTTTCATCTCATTCATAAGTAATTTCACTTCATAAATCAATAATTCTTCAGCCTTTCTTCCTATTTAAAAATAATCTTACCAAGCTTAAGAATGAATTAATTATTCAATTGAAATTCTTTTCCATAACATTTTGTATTAATTTATCTTTTTGTTGTTCAAATTCTGATGATTCTTGCCTTAATTTATCTTCTTTAGAAAGCACATCTTTAACATTTGATTGTAGAGATGTAGAACAATCTTCTAGTTTTAATCAGGCTTTCGTACCAATTGTATCTATTAATGCATCAACTCATTTTTGATCTTGATTATATTTAGATGGTTCAATATCAGATATTTCTCAAGTCCATTTGTTCATACTTACTGTAGTATATCATATATCTTCACTAGAATCTGAAAATTTCACTGCAATTACATTTGGATTTTTTGCATAATGATGATATTCAGTTTCTCGCGTATATCTCATATTTCATACTATTTCTGTTTTTCAATCCTTTTGCGATAACTCACAAGTTTTCATACAAAATTTCTCTTCCTGTTTATCATAAACAGGAACAACTAAAAATTTTTTTCCTTTAAAATTATGAATTTGGAAATATTTTTTATAATCTGGATAATCTTTTATTGTTTCTGCATATTCTTTATACAACCATCATTCTTCTCTTAAACAAGAAAGAAGAATATCATTTTCTAAATCTGACACCTCACATTTTAATGAATCAACCAATATACTATCAGCCAATTCTTGATATTCCTTATTTTCCTCCTCTGCTCTCTTTTTTGCTTCAGGTGAATTCAAATCCCAATCTAACGGATTAAACAGAGTATTTTGCTTATCTACTTTATCATGAGTTTTATTTTCTGTCTCACCCATTATAATGAATATAAATATAAAACTAATCTTATTATAAATTAATCTCTATATTTTTGCAAAATTCGAAGTATTTATATTATAAAAAAAGAGATTATCTTAAAACAATCTCAATTCTTAAATAATACATTTATTACTTGTTTCTATAATCTCTACTATTATGAGTTTTTGCTCATAATCAATCTTTAATTTCTATTCATAAATCTTTACATACCTGTACTTCAGGAATATTTCAAGAGAATCTATCTCAACCTTTTCAAAAGTAAATAACAGTATCTTCTCAGTATTTTTCTTTTATTCTTTTTGTGATTTCCTTAATACTTTCACAAACTGAACCGTCTTGATCTACAGAAAGCATCACATTATCAACAACTTTTAATGATGAAACAATTTTTAATCTAAAGTTTTCATCTTGGAATACTGTTTCTTTTCATGTTTTTAACTTTGCTTGATTATCATTATTCACAATAACCCAAAGTTCATCTCATAATTCTTTACATAACTCAAGACATTCAATATGTCATGGATGTATTGGATTAAAATATCATGATGTAATTACTACTGTTTTCATAGGAACATTCTAAGGATAAAAAGACTATCATGGAATAATATATCTTTTGTTATAATATGTTATGTTTTTTAGTAATCATCTGAATCGAACAATATCATCTATTGAAAGGTCTTTATATAGATCTTGGATTGTATGAGAATCTATATAACTTTTCCAATTCCTTTCAAAAAGATCAAAGAATTGTTGATTATCATCAAGTCAACACCAGATTTCTAAAAGTGGTTCCAACTCTTTTATTGTATCAAATAATGCATTATAAACTCATTCCTCTTTTCTAGTATTCTGGAACATAAGAACTTCTCTTACATATAACAACTGAAGTAATCCGTTTTTATCTATAACTCACTTTGTATTCTTTTTCTTTAGATAAACTAACAAAAGCGCCAATCAAAGTAATGTTTCTCTTATTGTTCAATAGATAGGAAGAAGTACAACATCATCAAATTCTGTATTTAAACTTAGTTTTGATAACTTTCTTAAGAAAACATCAGAAATTCGGTAATCTAATTTATACAAAGAATCCTTAAGATTAACATAATCTTGGTCATTTGTATTATCTTTTAAGATTCCTATCAATTTTTCTCAATCCGTTAATAATCCAATACTTGCTAAGTAATAATTCATCAAGAAACTAAGTCCTGTCTTTTTTACTAAATCTTGTATATTTTCTCAGAATTTTTCTTTAAATTTCTCTATAATTTGAGAGTTCTTAATTGTTAATCTTGTATCTTTTGGATTTAAATCTTGAAAATGAGCAGCAATCATACCTTCAAGGAATAAGTTTGCTACTGTTGTATTAATCGTTGTATCAAGAACAGCTGTTTTTGATGGGATAGTAAATTTTGTCTTTCAAGATCTTATATGTTGATCAATATAAACATAATAATAGAGAACATTTGAATATTCATATAGTATTGCTTCATAATACTCTTTTGTTGTTCTTTTTTTGAAGGTTGTTTTTTTATGTAATACTTTTGAAAAACTTTCAACTAATCCAGGCTTAAATAATCTTAAGTAGAAACTATCTCATCTAGCAGTTGCAAATCATCCTAACAAAGTAATATAGAAATTAAGAAGTCTTTCTGTGACTTTAGACTCTCTTTTTATTTTCTCTGGTATATCAAAATTTGAAATATCATCTCAATTATCAATAGCAGAAAGCATTTCATCAATATCTTCGTAGTACTCCTCTTTTCAATCTTTTCTCATAAGCCTTATCATATAGTTCTGGACTCATGCAAAGAATCCATATTTATATCTCTTATATTCAAGAAGATATTGTAAAAGACGAGGAAGCTCTTTATCTCATTTTACAAAAGATGAAACTATTGGATCTAATTCATTTTTATCAAATATTTTTTCTACAATAGTTTCTACTGCTAAGAAAGGATCTGCATCTCAGAATAAATATTTTATTAAGATATCTGCAGGCCATACTCTGTTCAATATACTTTGTTCAAGTGGTGATGAATGAGGAAGATATTTTGTTGTTCAATAGTTTGATTTGAATGCTATTAAAGTTGTATCTTGTGACTTAGTTTTTCAAAAAAGCCAATCTAGATATTCCAAATCATCTCATTTATCTTCTAACAAACTATTCAATTTTTTATAGAAATGGAAAAGTAGGAAAAAATATGGAGTTTCTTGTAGTAATGACTTTTTTATCTTATCTAATTCTTTCTTTGTTATTTTAACTTGGAGTTGATCGAAAGTTGATTTATAAGCATCAAAAAAGACATCTATAAACCAATTATAATTTTCCTGCTCTTTATCTGATGGAAATACTTTCACTCTTGAGGCAAAAGTAAAAGAAAGCAGATAAATAATATAAATTAGCTGAGTAAAACAATTGCTAGGATATGCTGACATTGCATCTTTAAAATACACAGAAGAAAGCAACGCTATAGCATTTCAAAGATTTGCTGGAGAGAAAAATAAGGTTCAATTTAGATTAGCTGCAACAGCATAAGCGTAATAAGTTTCAATATCCTTATTATTTCATTCCTTCTGTTGTTCTCAGAATCATGTTTTAAATTCAACTGGATCAAGATTAACATCAAAAAGATTAAGTTTATAGTTCTCTATTATCTTTCTATTAATTATTGAAAAAAATTCTTTAGCAGAAATAAATCCAATAAACATACTTGCTGGATTTACTACGTTATGTATTGTTGAATTAGGAAACTTTGTTAACAATAATCTTTTAAAAAGATGCATACTTTATTATTTCTTAAAAACTATTTAACTGAAGTTACTGTTATATTCCAAACAAATGGATTAATTGTCTCAATTGGATTTGTATCTAATACAACTTGTTCTATTCCTGCTTCACTTAAGACATCAGTAACTACTGCTTCTGTATCAGAAAGTGGAACTTTTGATCCAACTTGTACAGGAATTCACATTTCTTTTAATACTAATGCTGTTTGTTTATATACTCAGTCTGGATCATGATCTTTAAACGGATCTATCAATACATCAGACCTTGATTCACCTTTTTTCAAACCTTCTACTAATTCAAATAAAGCTGTTCCTGTATAATCCAAAAGTACGTCTTTCTTTTCTCAGGTAGCTATTATTTGTTGAGTCATAGGATCCTCAACTTCATAAGTAAATGAAACTTTTGATCATTCTTTAACCGCTGAATTACCACAAGCAGTTAAATAAATCATTGAAATAACCAATGCTCATAATCAAATTTTTCATATTTTCATTTTTGTTGATGTATAGTAAAGTAAAAGATTAGTTATGATATATAAAATATGAATACTTTTTCAAGTAAAAGTTACAGTTTATGGGCATTTTATTAGTAGAAAATAAATAGAATATAGATTGTATGTAATTATTGTCGTTATTAAAAAAATTCAAGACAGGAATTTATAAGTTCGAGTCTTGAATTTTAAGAAGCTTTATTAATATTTTTTGATATATTTTTATTTGTATCAATATGTCATCACAAGACCTCAATTTGGAACTATAAAAAAATATAGAGTCCATTTTTGAACCCTATATTTTTATGATATCTTTTAAACTATCTTATCTTAAATTGCATTGTTTGTTCTACAGATTGTTGATCTTCAAATTCAACGTACGCCTTCACAAGATATGTTCAAGCTTTTGACCAAGATCTTGTTATTTCTGAACATGTTCTTCACTGACATTCACTAGTTTGTCCATCTCAGAAGTCCCAAGATATTTTTGTTGGCAAACCACTAAATTCTAGTGCAATATTTACAGATTCCCCTACTTTTGCTTCTTGAAGCGGATGAGTAGTTGAATAAATCTCAAGCTTTACAATCTGTTTCTTTACCACAATAGAATCATTAGCATTTACTGTAAGTGTACGTCATCTCTTAGTATAGATTGTAACTTTTGGAGTAAATATTCCATTATTATTTTTATAATCAAAATGATATTGGTGTGATACAACTCACTTTGATATCTTTTGTTGAGTTTGACCGTCTCAGAAATCCCATGTAAAATATGTAATTTCATCTGAAGAGTCTGTAAGTCTTGAAGATGAAGCATCAAGTTGAACTGTTAATGGTTCATATCATGAAGTTTCTCAAATCAATACAAGTCTTCATACTATATCATCCAAACTAATTTTAGCGGTTAAGTTTTCTTCGTAATTTAGTCAACGCTTAGTATCTTCAACCTTTATTTGGATTGTATGTTGCTCTGAATCACGGATATCAAATAAGTATTCATCTACTGAAGTATAAATTTTTGGTTGTCAATCAAACGTTACAGTAACTTTTGTATCTGAAGTTTTTGGTTCAATACTTTGAAGTTTTAACTTTAACTTTGTAGGAATATCTTGAACTCAAATAACTTTTTCTTGTTTAATTTTCTCAGTATCCAATTTTTCAAATCCATTACTTGTTGTTGTTTGTGCTGAGAATTCATATTGAACATTAAATTGTGATGTTCAGCTAATTTTTACTTCTTGTGAACAAGAGCCATTATAACCGTCATCTGTTACAAAGTTCATTGTAACTACATATATTCATTGTCCAAGGAATGTGTATGAGATAACATTTCATTCATCTTTTGAATATTGGTCTAGTACACTCTTTGATATTTTATCTTCAATTACGAAGCTATAGTCTCTAACAGATCTTTCTGTTCAATCTAAGAAATATCCATTTATTTCATAGTTCTGTCATTCTTTTTTCTCAATATCAACTTTACAAACTGGCGTTGATGATTGAGTAATTCTAAGAGGGAATGAATACCAGATACCTCAATCTCCATCTAAATATTTTACATCAGGAAATCTTACCTTAGGATAATAAACTTTTGAAGAATCATAGCTATGACGATATTTTACTTCACTTAATTTATCAATATTATTATCATTATCTCAGTCCCACTCAATATTATATGATGTTAGTCCAAAAGACTGGAATACATCTTCTGCATCATATTCAATATCTGCTGGCAATGGACCTGCTGTTAATTCATCATTTCATATATTTATTTTCCCTCCATTTAATCCATTAAATTTAATCTCAGAATTCATTACCAAGTTCTTTAGTTTATGCGTTGTTGTATTAATTTCATTATTTCAGTTCATATGTGTTAACAATAATGAAATTTCATATGTTCATTTTTTTGTATAGAAACAATAACCTGCAAAATTAATTTCATCTCTTGAAATTGGAAGGATTTCTCCATTTCAACAATCAAGTTCAATATTTCTAATTCTAACTCATGGTGCAACCGCTTTAACAAATTCTCAATAGTTTGCAGAGAACAATGATGCTGAAACTGTCATTGGAGCTACTAATGGGAATGAATTATCGATTTGATGAACATCTGCCCTAACTTCACCATTAGACTGAGTTTCATATCTTACCATATTCAATTTAATTACATCCTCTGGATTTGCTATAGATTCAACATCGATTGCTCATACCTTAGAGATAAGAGATGTTCCAGCTCAAAGAGCAATTCAAACAATCAAAAGTCAGAATACCAATCATGAATAGTACCATCCTTTTGGTTTATTCTTAATTGTAAATGCTCTATATGTATTAACAATAACAATTACTAAACCTAATAATAGAATTACCATCATTACTGTTACTGATAATAGACTTAGAATTGATTTAGCAACAGCTGGAGTAATTCATAAAGCTCAGAAACCTCAAAGATTTTCTGGATTATTTGCTAAATAAAAAGAAAGAACTCATAATCATAAAACGAAAAAGAAAATAATAATAGCACATCAAATGAATAGTTCTTTTATTGATACATTTCTTTTAGCCCCCTTCTTAATAACTACATTTTTATTTACTTGTACTGAAGAATAACCAAGTGTTTTTAGTTTCTCTTGGTTTGTTTGATAATATTCACTTAACTGTTTCAATTGAGTTTGATATTTAATCATTTCCTCAGTTGGCATATTAGGATGTTGCTGAATGAATACTACAACTTGATTATAAAGTTGTTGTAATTTTTGCTGTTCAGCAAGGATTTCTCTAATTTTTGCCTCTTCACTAAGACGTTGAGCTTCAGCTGCTGATTGTTCTGCTGTTTGCTGGTTATTAGCGAAGTCTCACTGCATGAATGAAGGATTTTTTTCTTCCATTTTTATTTTTGCAATATAAATTTGAATAATTTACCTATTTATATTGTATTCAAAAAAATAATATTTGCAAATTTATAGCTTGAAAATTAGGATTTATAATATTTATAATCTAGTTTTAGAAATGTCAATTTTTTATTTGCTAAATTATCAGATTTTTATATAATCCAGTTATCCGTAAACAAATTTTCCCTAAATAAAAAAGAAAGGAGTGAGCTATGAGAAAATGTACATTACAAAAAAAGGCGCTTCGCAAAGTGCTTAGAAAACAAAAAATGAAAAAGGCAAAGACACGCAAGATGAAACTCAATTCTCATCTTGCTTCCAACTCCTCTTCTAGTCGAGTTGGGGAGATCTTAAGTAAAATTAGACATTAGAATCACGATTCTAATCTAATTAAAGTTTGGAAGCTAGATAGGTTTTACTTATCTAGCCTTTTTTAAAAAAGTCCTGCTACTGCAAGACCTCTATCTATATTTATATACTCTTATACTGCTGTATACCCTCCATCTATTGGCAAGATTACTCAAGTAACATAACTTGCTTCATCACTTGCTAAGAATACTGCTCCTGCATTTAATTCCCCCATTTTTCAGTATCTTTTCAAAGGGACATGTTCATTCATAAAAGCCTTAAATTCAGGCTTTTCTAAGTTTTCTATTGTTAATTCTGTTTCAAAATATCCTGGGCATATTGCATTAGCAGTTATATTGTATTTTGCCAATTCTGCTGCTATAGCTCTTGTAAAATTAACAACTCATCATTTTGATGCATAATAACCAATTGTCGGCAAATTAACTGCTCAAACCATTCAATACATTGATGCAATGTTTATTATTCTTCAATAATTATTTTTCTTCATAATCTCAGCAAAAGCTCTTGTAACTTTAAATACACTTGTTAAATCAACTCTTATTGTATATTCCCAATCTTCATCTTTCATATCTAACAATCATGCATTTCTAACATCTCAAGCACAATTTAGGAGAATATCAACTTTTCAAAAAGTTTTTTCTGCTAAATCTGCTGCATTTTGAATATTTTCAGATGATGTTACATCACACTTAATAGGAAGTACTTCTATTCAATATTCTCATTCTAATTCTGCTTTTAATTCTTGTAACTTTTCATATCTTCTTGCGAGTATCACCAAATTTGCTCAATGCTGTGCAAATCAATGAGCCATTTGTTTTCATAGTCCTGAACTTGCTCAGGTAACTACTGCTACTCTTCAAGTTAAATCAAACATTCTTTTATTTTTTATAAAATTTTATTTATACAGTTTAATTATATCATAAATTACAATTAAAATCAAAAAAATTGATATTTTTTACAAAAAAATGTGGGAAATATAAAGAAAAATCCCACATTAAATAATTAGATTACTCCTGCTCACAATGATGCGGAGGCGTCATTTGTATAGACCCTCGATACCACAGCGTGTTGATTCTCCCCTTATATGCTGATAGAATTTCAACAATCTTCTCGCAGTAAGGGTCTTGAGCGTTCTCATCCATCTCGTAAATTTCGCTCACGGGAACATCATCGACAAAAATGTCTTTCGTTGTCACAAGAGTCCCATTTCCCGAGGTCTGATTGCTATTATGCGTATTGAACATTGAATGAGTACCGCCGTTTCTTCCAAACATTTGGATGAACGACATGAATTCACGTTTACCCTCTTCAGATGAATTAGGCAGCACTGCAATTTCATACTCATGATCAGAAATCCAAGACGCCAGCACATGGACATTCATGTAGTTATCCAGGGCGTTCAACTCATCGACTGTTTCAATAGCCTTGATGATTTCTAAGACCGCGTTATTAAACTTGATAAACGAGAATGGAGGTTCTACGATTTTCTCGAGGTCCTCAGATAATTTGTATTCCATAAGCTTAAACTTTTATTAGTGGTTTGTATTTATTATACCTACTATATCAATTTTACATATAAATGTCAATACCTTATAACGCAAAAAAAGGTGAGTTTATTACAAACCCACCGTATAATTATTTTAATAACAATTTTTTAAATCCTCTATTTTTACTCTCTTTTGTTCCATTGAATCTCTATCTCTTACTGTTACTGTTCAGAAATTTGGAGAAGATTCATCAACTGTTTCTGGATCAACAGTTACACAATATGGAGTTCAGATTTCATCTTGTCTTCTATATCTTTTTCCAATAGCTCCTCAATCATCATATTCACATTTGAAAGATTTACTTAAATCTCTGAATATTTTTTCTGCTGTTGCTACCTGCTTTTCATCTTTTTTAACAAGTGGTAATATAGCAAACTTAACTGGAGCTAACTGCTTAGGGAATCTAACAACTACACGTGATTCTCAATTTTCAAGTGTCTCTTCATCATAGAATTCAAGCATTATTACCATAACTTGTCTTCATAATCAGAATGAAGCTTCTATACACCATGGAATATATCTTTCTCCAGTATATGGATCAGAATATTGCATATCTTTTGTACTATATTCTTGATGTTGTGAAAGATCAAAATTAGTTCTATTGTGTACTCATTGGATTTCTCAGAATCCCCATGGATATAGATACTCAACATCTACTGCTGCTGCAGCATAGTGTGCAAGTTTTTCATGGTCTTTAAATCTTAAGTGATCTGGTGCAATTCCAATAACTTCAGTCCAATACTCCATACAATCTTTTTTCCATTGATTATATATTTCCATTGCTTTATCTGGATTTGCTGGAACAAAATATTCGATTTCCATTTGTTCAAATTCTCTTGTTCTATATAGGAATTGACCTGGTGTAATTTCATTTCTGAATGCTTTACCAACTTGAGCCAAACCAAATGGAATTCTTGCTCTTGTTGTATCTAAGACTGCTCTAAAGTCTGTAAAAAGAGACTGACAAGTTTCTGGTCTCATATATACTTTAGATGCATCATTTGCTACTGGTCAAAGATGTGTTTCAAGCATAAGATTGAAGTTCCTACATTCTGTCCAATCAGCTGCTTGCTTAGTATCAGGATTATGAGGAATATTTTTAATAATAAATTCTCTCATTCAATCATTTCCCCATGATTCAGGAGAAAGATTTTTAACTCATAGCTTTTTAGCTAAAGCTTCATCATCTAATCATTCTCTATTTTTTTCAATATAATCTTCAATTAATTTATCAGCTCTAAATCTTTGACCTGTTTTTTTATCATCAATAAGAGCATCTGAGAATGATGCAAGATGTCAACTTGCCTTCCACGTTGTAGGATGAGCAATTATAGCTGTATCCATAAAAATAATATCATCTCTTTCTTGAGTAAAGTGTTTTATCCAAAGATCTGAAATGTTTTTCTTTAATAAAGCTCAATATGGTCAAAAGTCCCAAGCATTTGCCAATCCTCAATAAATTTCTGAATTAGGATATACAAATCCTTTTCTTTTAGCCCATGCTACAACAGTTTCTAATGAATTTGCCATAATACAATATCTGTAAAAACTAAAATTATTGTTTATTATTTCTCTTTGTCTTTTTGAAATCTCTTCTCATTTCTTTTAATCATAAAAGGAAAAACTCCTTGATTCAACGGATTCTTGGTTTTGCAGATTCTTTTACAGAATCTATAATTGAGATATCATCACCTTCTTTTTGTAACTCATCCAATTTATCTAGTCAAGCCATCTTTCATAAGACAACTTTAACCATTTTTTTATGTATAGAATCTTCAAGAGACATTATATATTTTTGTTATAAACGTAAAAAAAATAGTTATTCTAATCAAAAAAGCAAGGAAAATGAGAAAATTATTATCTTTTTTTATTTTAATTAGTTGTTATTGTTTTAAATTAGTGTTAACTATTTATTTACTTCTCTATTAATCCACTCAGCAAAACTTTTTAAAACTGAATCACTTGTGCAGTCTGGAAAATATTTTTCAAGATCTCATCTTGCTATTAACATAGTATCACTCTTTGGCCAAGATTCTTTTACCACCAATGTATATCTTAAAGAACCTGAAGAATTAAATAGATCTCGGTCATATTCAATTCTCTTACCAGGGAACTTATCTCTTGCCCAATTTCTAAAATTAGCTACCCAAAGTAATTCTTTTATATTTCTAAACGCATGATTAAATCATTCTAAGTAATATTTTCAATTTCTTTCTTCAACTTTCACTTCATTTCATCGGCTCTTAATTGTTGATTTTTCTGGATTATATTCTATATTTCATCTTTTTCACTGCCAAACTATATCGGATTTTGTATCTTCAATTTCTTTTTGGAGTTTAGGTATTTCATGTACAATTTCATGTTCTTTTCCTTTTAATTCATTTATCTTTTGAGGCTTCATTAATTTTTCTATTTTTTCTTTATCAAAAACTGGCATTATTTTTAATTGAGAGAGTTTTTCTGTAATTTTTTTCTCTACATCTCATTTATTATCCTCGAATCAATCATTAGTATTAGAATCAAATCGGTTTCATCAGATATGAATATTTGTTATTTTTCAATTTTCATCTTTTGATAACATACTCTGTTCTAGTATTGTCGTTAAGATTGTTTTACTTGCTTGCAATGCTAATTGTTTTTCTTCCGACTTTTCTGAACTTCGTAATTCTTTTATTGTCTTCCCATCAATTCTTTGTTTTGAAATTTGTTCATTGTAAAATTCCTTTAATTTTTGTTCTTTTAGAAATTCTATATCTAATCAATCTTTTAAATTTCAATTTTCATCAAAATAATCTCAATTTCAGAAAACAAGAGCCTGTGAAAATAATGCATAAGTATCAACATCATTACTTAAAGAATATGTTGTTAATGATAGTAGAATTCATCTATAAAGATTTTCAAAATACTCCGCAAATTCTTTATATTTTTCATAAATTCATATTCTTGCAACTGAGTCTGAAGAATATAATAACATATCTGATTTAAATTTTTCTCGTTCTTTATATTTATCACTTATTATAACTTCTACTTCTTTAGGAAGATCTAATTCATCTGTAAAAGTATCTGTTAAGAAACCACTTCATCATAAATCTCTTAGATTTTCAACATCAGCATGAGCTCTTTCGACTCTTTCAATATATACTTTTTCTTCTTCTGTAAATTCTTCACGAGCTGGTGATATATAAGAAACTTTAGCATCTAATGCATTATTTGAAAGCTCTGATGGAAGCATACATACTTCTAATTTTCAATTTTTCCACCTAAAGAATTGTCTCTGTAAATCTCAAAGTCACGCTTTTCTAGCTTCTATAAGCATAAAATATGGAAGTTCTACATATTCATTATTATGTGATTGAGTTTTTACAAAATCTGTAATTTCTTTTTTTATCCTACTTTGATTTTGTTTTGTCCTTGGAGATAGCTCCTCTTTTAATATAGCCCTAAATCTTTCCTCAAATTCCTTTTGTAGATAATCGTCAATTGTTTCTGTTGGAGTATCTATTGAATCTCCATTCATATTTGCAGACATAAATGAATTAATATATGAATCTATCTCTGATTGAGAATTAAACACTTTTCACTTTCAAACAGCTCATTCAACAGCGGAATCTTTTGCCCAATCATTATTAATAATCCATTCATCTTTATAGTAAATACCATGGACATCTCATTCAGTTTCTGAATAAAACTGCATTATTCATTCCTTTGTGTTTTTACCAGTATAACCAAAAAGTTCTTTTGCTAATCTATATAATGTATTCTGGAATGGATCATCTGATGTTTCAATTTCTCAATTTCTTTCTTCATTTAATCAAACTAATCATATCAATCTTTCTTCTGAAATATTTCAAAACTTAACTTTTGTAATATCAAAATCAGCTTCTAATAATTTCTCTACAAAATTAACATTTTTATGAGAATCAGGTATTTCCATCGCTATTTTTTCCTTATCTGTCTGTGTTAATTTCAACCAATCTTGATATTTTTTAACAAGCTTTACATTCTCTGTATAATTAGGATTTTCTTCATTCTCTCCAAGTAAAGATGTTAATGATGCTGTTGTCATCAACTCTTGGAATAATAAAGGATGATTTTGTTTTAAACTTTCTATCTTGTTGAGTTTTTCTGCAGGGAACTCAGAGAAATACTCTGTTTTAAATCTTCTCAAATTCGTATCAAAATCCGTTCTTTCATTCCATTTACCCTCAGATTTCATTTCTGCATAAACTCTAGATTCAGTAAATAGTGTATTTATTGAATCCATTCATTTTCAGGCTTCAAGAGCTTCCATAATTCTTCTTCATTCAAAATTCTTTTCTATATATTCCATCCTTAAAGCTATTTGCGCTTCTAATTTTTTCCATTCTTCTTCAAATTGTTTTTTCTGATCTTCGCTTAATGTAGATAGATACTCCTCTTTTTTCTTTCAACTTGAAACATATTCAAAAAAAGGTGTATAGTAACTAAATTTTCCATTTTCTATTTCATCAAGGAAAATCATTGACCGACACGCATCTCACAATGATATCTCTTTTTGTTCTCTCACTTTATCACTAGATGGTTTATTAATAACAGCATCTCAAATTGCTATAAGTGGAGCAGTACACATAAGTGCTATTTCAAAGTTTCATGCTCAATTTATATATTCATGAATAGACTCATTAATGCTAGAATTTCATTTTTTCTTGTTATGATATCATTGCAAAATTGCTTGATTGATTTTACTCTTTTTTTGTCTTATAAAATCTTCTTTATTTTGTAAATAGAAGTCATTTACATCAAAATAAAGACTATCAACTCACATACTTGCTCATGTTGCTATAGCTCAAACTGCTAATCATATTAATGCTCAAACACCTCAACCAGTAGATGTTCAAATCAACGTACATGCCGCTATTATTCATCATTCTAATACGACACTTCATATTCAAATACCTAATTGCCAAGCAGCTTGATTCCTTTTATTTTCAGCCCTCACCTCATTTACTTTTGCAATAAGATCTGCCTCTTTTTGTGACTCCAAATATACCCAAACATCTAATCATAAGCATGCAACATCAATCAACATTGCTCATGCTAATGTCTGTATAAATCTGTTAATTCTTGATCCATACCTTAAAATTTTTGTCATTTTTTTAATTTCTGCAGCATCTTTTGCTTTAGCCAAAGATTTTAGCACATCATCAGAAATTCATGAAATTTCATTATCCTTTAATAATTTTTGCAATCTTTTTACTATCTCCTCTTCTGAAGCTCATTCAGCTTTTGCCGCTTGAATTATTTCAGACATTTTATCTGAATATTTTTCTAACTTTAAAATCTGACTTTGTGATATTCAAGCGAACTCAACAACTTTTCTGGGAAGTTTATTATCTAATTCTCACCATGCTTTCAAAAGATCTATACTATCATCTCATATACTATCTAATCATTCTTTTAACTTACTAATATGAGTATCTATTGTTTTAACCTGGCGTTTAGATAAACGCAAGTCTTTTGTATGTTCTTTATATTTTTCTAACGCAGTAATACCTGATTCTATCGTATTCCTCACCTTTTCTGCATTTAATCATTCTGCTAGTTTTTTATAATTAGCAGATTCAGAAAGTTTTCACATAGCCATAGTAGCTCAAAATCATGTTCATGAAGCAACAGCTCAAGCTACACCAGGATTTGTCTTATCTTCTTTTTCTTTTCAATCCTGTGAAGGCTGTTCTTGTGCTGATTCTTGCTGAGGAGCTTGTTGTTGAGGCTGTTGTTGTCCTCACTGTTGCTCTTGCGTTCATGGATCAGGAGTTTGTTGAACTGGTTGTCATAGAACTTCACTCTTGAGTTCTTGTAGTTCTTGCTCCGTTTTTCTTTTTTCTATTTCTAATCTTTTTTCTTTCATAAATTCAAATATTCTTCTAGCCATATCAGGTGAAACAAAATTAATAACATCTTTCCACCATCAGAATTCTTCTACTTCATTAAATTTATCTGGAAGATTAAGTTCTCATGATAATATTTTTTTTATTTTTTTCTCAATAGGGAAAAGTGCTAGTGATTTTAGCCATCACAATTCTTTTTTGAAATCTTTGATATATTGTTCAGAGATTTCTTGTTTTAGTTGTTCAACTGATTGTGACATATCCTACTAAGAGATAAAAAAACATTTTATGTTAATTTTCAGGCAAATTTTAAGAAAGTTTTTAATGCAGATACGAGATCTTCTCAAGACTTTAGCACTCTCTTTATTTTTACTTCTCCCATAAAACTTATTAAATTATTGATTGACTCATCTGTTATTCCTACCAACTTATTATTACCTTGTAATTCTTTTATAACTCTCCTCAATTCCGGTCCATCAAAATTATTGAGAGCTCTATGCAAAGCTTCAGATTCTTCTGTTACTAATTTTGTAAGCGCATCAATATTTTCAAAGAATCATTTTCACTTTCCAAATTTAATTAAATTAGTATACAAACCTTCAAGTGTTTCTACTTCTTGAACTGTTGAACGATTTATTTTATTTTTAAATTCTTTTAACTTCTTAATCTGTTCATCAATTTGCCTAATTTTTGATTCTGATTGACCATTTTTAGAGAATTCTAAATCTTTTATTTCTGAATCAATTTCTGATTGTAATTTTTTATAATGCTGATTATTTAATAATTCTTCAGCAACATCTACTACTTCGTCATTTCATGCTGCAGCTTGAGCAGCCTTCATAGCTTCATCAATTTTTTCGACTTCTTTCTTAACATCATCAAAATTTTTACTTGAAATAGAACCCCTTACAGATGGTTCATCGAAGTACTTAACAGCTTTTTTGTATACATCGTTATCTTCTTTTAATTTTTTCAAGAAATCTGATGAGTTCTCTGATCAATTTAAGGACAATACATATTTATCAAAGATTTTTTCCCTAATTTTAAAGTCATTAATATGATCCTCCTCTACATCAAATGCCAAGCACCATGTTTCTTTAATTTTTTTAGTCCCCCAATATCATGAAATTTTCCTAGATGCTATTTCTTCTGCATCACTTAATGATACTTTTCATAATTTTAGCGCCTTTAACAGTTTATCCGCTCATTCTTCTCATTTAAATTCAGTCATCATTTGGACCCATTTTGGAGATCAATAAACTAATTTATCTCCAAATCTTCTTCATATTTTACTTCTTTGGATTGCCCACTTTCAAGCTGAATATACTAATGAAGCTGGCAAAGTTGCTATGTATACTCATTTTTTAGCAATTCACCATTTTCACGTTTTACATCAATAAATTGTTCATCATATAGTCATTATTAATCATGTTCACAATCATGCACTTGCAATATATTGCGTTCCTGCCCATACTTCTCAATCCCACAATTTTTCAGCTCATTTTACCAAGTTAGCAACAGAATCAGTTAAAAATCATGGAATTCTATAAATAATATTTCAATTCTCATCGTAATCTTTTTCAATTGTTTGTGCTCAAAGAACGGCTTCTTTTTTCAATGCTAACATATTGTTAACTGTTTGTGCTAATGACGCGATTCATTCAGCATCAAGACTTCCATTCAATAGTTCTCACTTTTTTTCTATTATTTTCACTTTGTATTCTTGGAACATTTTCTCCAATCAAGATTTATCCAGATATTTACGAAGATTTGCATCATCTGTTCTAAACAGATCTCCATACAAATTCCAAGCTGACTCTTCTACAGCATCCATTATGTTATCATCAATATCTTTAACAATA
>CAMOEC010000075.1 GCA_946611795.1 uncultured bacterium | reverse complement strand
TATAATTAACAAAACTATGGCAACTAATCTAGAACGTATGAATGACATCCTTGATTTTTGGGCTAAAGATAAGACCTTTCAAAGATCAATTGATGAAAGATCAGAAAAAATGAATTATAGATTCTTTGATTGACCTCCATTTGCTAGTGGAACTCCTCACTATGGACACCTATTAGCATGAAGTATTAAAGACGTAATCCCTAGATATAGAACCATGAGAGGTTATAAAGTAAAAAGAAAATGGTGATGGGATTGTCACGGATTACCTGTAGAAAAAGCTGTAGAAAAAGCATTAGGAATTGACTGAAAAAAAGATATTGAACAAAAAATCGGTATCGAAAATTTCGTTGAAAAATGTAGAGATTATGTAAACCAAACTAACGCTGATTGGAAATGGTTTGTTGACCATACAGGAAGATGGGCTGATATTACTAACCCATATTTCACTATGGACCTAGATTTTATGGAAACTGTAATTTGGTGTTTTTCTAATATCTATAACCAAAATAAAGTATATAAAGGATTTAAAGTTCAATGATATTGTCCTAGTTGTGCAACACCTCTAGCCAACAATGAAATTTCAGACTGATATGAAGATAGACAAGATATGGCTATCACAATAAAATTTGCTCATAAAGCTCCTAAATCTGAAAAATATGAATCAACAGAAGATGGATTCGTTGATGTTGTAGCATGAGTAATCAAAGATAATGAATGAAGATATGCTATGGTTCACCATGCAAAAGAAAATCAATGGTTCTTCCCTGGAGGAAAAGTAAACCCTTGAGAATCTCTAGAAGATGCAACAAAAAGAGAGCTAAAAGAAGAAATCTGAGTAAATGTTGTTTCTCAAGAATATCTTTGAGCTGTAAAAATTATTACATTATGAAAACCTTGTAGAGTTCACTGGTTTGAAGTAAAAACTCTTGATACTCCTTCAATCCAAGAACCAGAAAAACATAATGCATTAGAATGGATTAAAGAAGAAACTGCTGAGAACAAACTAGGATTTGCTCTAAATATTCAATGAAATATTATTGATGATGAAAATGAACTCATTCATGACTTCATAGATTTTCATCTTTTCAAGAACGTTTTAAATCCAGAAGACAAAGGATTAATTGAAGGAAACTTCAATTTCTTAGCATGGACAACTACTCCATGGACTCTTCCAAGTAACATGTTCTTAGCAGTTTGAGCTGATATTGATTATATCACTGTATATGATCCAGATAGTAAAGAATACTATGTTATGGCTGAGAATCTTCTTAAAAAATACTATAAATCACCAGATCAATATAAATTCATTTACAAACAAAAAGGTAAAGAATTAGAGAACTTAACATATAAACCACTATTCGATTATATTCTCAATTCTAAGATTTCAGACGAATACAAAAAAGAATTCTTCCATATCCTTATTGCAGATTTTGTAAGTATTGAAGATGGTACAGGTATCGTACATATTGCACCAACATTCTGAGAAGACGACTTTAGAGTTGTTGCAAATAGATTATGAGAACAAAAAGCATTAGATTGGTTATTTATGCCAGTTGATGATTATGGATGTTTTGATGAACAAGTACCAGATTATCAAGGTATGAAAGTTTTTGATGTAAATAAACCAGTTATGGATCTTCTTAAAGAGAAGAAAATAACAGTTAAAGCTGAATCAATAAAGCACTCATATCCACACTGCTGGAGATGTCACTCACCTCTTATCTATAAAGCCATGTCAAGTTGGTTCATTAAAGAAAAAGAGATGAATGCTGAAAGTTATAAAGATGCAGAAAGTATAACATTTGTTCCAGAAACTGTTAAGAACAGATTTGTAAATGGATTACAACAAGCTCCAGATTGGAACGTTGCTAGAAATAGATATTGGGGATCTCCACTTCCTATTTGGCAGAATGTAGAAAATCCTGAAGATAGATTCTCTCTTTGAAGCTTAGAAGAAATCTACCAATTAACAAGAACTGGTTCTATGAATCTTACTAAAAATATTTTTGTAAGACATGGAATTACAGACTTTAATGAAAAACATCATTTTGATGGACTTGGAATGTCTGTATTAACAGAAGAATGAGAAGAACAAGCTCTTGAACTAAATAAGAAACTTGAAAAACATCTTAAAGAAAAAGATGAATTAGTATTCGTTATTTCTCCACTTCAAAGATCTTGGCAAACAATTAAACCAACTTTAACTACTCTTTTCTGAGAAGATAGAATTGAAGCTGCTGAAAAAAAATATTACGAAATACGAGAAGAATATAAAAAAGCATTTAATGATTGATCTCTTCCAACTATTCTTCAAGGACAAGATAATCAAAACATCTTTAAACTTGATGAACAAATCTTTGTTGATTGGAGAATGACAGAACATTATTCACCTGAAAACCAAGATGATTATTCTGCATGTGATTTGTTAAATTGGAAAAATTATGATGAACCAATTGGTACAGATAAAAGATGAGAAACATTAAATACTGCAGCTAAAAGAGTTGCTAATGCTGTAAATTATTGGAATAAAGAATTCGCAACAAAAACTATCATCTATTCTTCTCATAACGATACTATCGCTATGGCAAGAAAAGCATTCCGTAATTTTGATTATTGAACATACAGAAAAAAATATCTCACAAAACATGCAACTTTTGTAGTACACTATTGGGACAATGATAGAAATACTGAAGTAGATCTTCATAAACCATATGTAGATAATTATCGAGGAGAAAGAAATTGAAAAACATATAAAAGAATCCCTGAAGTAATGGATTGCTGGTTTGAATCTGGTTCTATGCCATTTGGACAAGATCATTACTTAGGTGATGACTCAAATTGTGATTTAACTTATCCTGCTGATTTTATTGCAGAATGACTTGATCAAACAAGAGGATGGTTTAGATCTCTTCATGTTGTAGGACATGCTATCAAATGAACAAATGCATTTAAAAATGTTATTGTAAACTGACTTATTCTTGCTGAAGATTGAAAGAAAATGTCAAAGAGTTTGCATAATTATCCAGATCCAAAGGGATTAATTGAAAAATGGTGAGGTGATGCATTTAGACTTTACACTCTTTCTTCTCCTGTTGTAAGAGCTGAACCAATGAAATTTGCTGAAAAAGGAGTAGAACAAATGTTCAAAGATTTCAATATTCCATTGGAAAACGTATATAAATTCTTTGAAACTTATGCTAAAATAGATTGATGGAAATCAGATTGAACTGAAGTTCATCTTATGAGACACGCTGATGCTGTTTCTCAAGAACACGATGCTCAACTAACAGAAGAAGGGAAAGCAATGCTTATGAGTGAAGAAACTCGTGAAAAAATCGTAAGATTAAATCCAGATGTTATCATCCATACTCCTCTTCTAAGAAGCAAAGAAACTGCTGAAATTCTAAGAGATATCTTAAAAGAAACTACTTGAAAATTTGTTGATTTACAACAAGTTAGACCTGATAATGCTCAAGATGCATCAAAGAGTTATATGAAAAAACTATATGATGAGATTCTTAGAGAACATCAAGGACAAAGAATCTTAATCGTTGGACATGCGTATACATTAAGAACTCTTTGGGAAATGTTATATGATAACAACAATGAAGATTATACTTACAATGAAGTTGAAAGAGAAGTCGGATTAAAACCACTTGAAGTCATTAAACTTCCTACATACCAAATAGCTAACGAATTAGATAAATGGATTCTTGCAGAACTAAATCAAACAATTAAGAATGTTGATACTTTCCTATCATGATGTGAAATTGATGCTGCAATAAAAAGCTGAATCGACTTCGTTGAAAAACTTACTAACTGGTATCTTAGAAGAAGTAGAAGAAGATTCCGAGGAAGTGAAATGACTACGGATAAATTCTCTGCATACTCAACTTTATTTGAAGTACTAAGAAATTATCTTAAAATAATGGCTCCATTTACACCATTTATCACTGAAGAAATCTGGCAAAAATTAAATGGATTCATCGAATGAAAAGATACTAATATAAAATCAGATTCACTTCACTTAAAAATGTGGCCATTTGCTAACGAAAAATATATTGATAGTAATTTAATGGAAGAAATCTCAACAGTAAGAAAAGCTATCAAATTAGCATTATTCATTAGATCTAAGAACAAAATTGCTGTAAAACAACCACTTCAATCATTACAATTAAAAATTTAATATGCTTAAATTAGAAAATTTATCAGTTCAAATCAAAGGAAAGGAAATACTTAAAAATATTTCCTTTGATTTTGAATTGTGAAAAAATTATTGCATATTAGGAAAGAACTGATCATGAAAATCATCACTCGCAATGAGTATTGCATGAAATCCAAAGTATGAAATAGTTGCTTGAGATATAAAACTTGATTCAACATCACTAAAATCACTTGCAGCTGATGAAAGAAGTAAATTATGAATATTTCTTACATTCCAAAATGTTCCCGAAATTCCTTGAGTAAAACTCTTTGAATTTCTAAAAAACATTTATGATATAAGACAAGAAAAACCAACTACATTCATTAGTTTCAAAAAAATAATAGAACCTCTCATGGAAGAACTATGAATTGATAAAGATTTTCTTCGAAGAGATTTAAACGTTGGATTTAGTTGATGAGAGAAAAGAAAAATAGAAGTACTTCAAATAAAACTCTTAAAACCACAAGTAATTATCCTTGATGAAATAGATAGTTGACTAGATGTTAATGCAGTAAAACTCGTTTCTGAGCTTCTAAAAGAAACGAACTCAGAAAATAATACCTTCATCATAATTACTCATCTTTTTGAAATGTTAGAATGACTTCCTATAGAAAAAGTACTAATCATTGATAAATGAGAAATCAAAGAAATAGGAGATAATAAACTTATGGAAAAAATTAAAAAAAAGGGATTTTAATCTCCCTCATGTTTATAATGAAACTTTCAATCCTCTACTAATTTAGATTCAGTATTTTCTACAACTTGAGTTTCTTCTCTCAAAACAGTTTTGCCTGTTTTTCAAAATTTTTGCAACTCAAACCATAATTCATAGAACTTCTTATACTTTTCAGGATCTTCATACTGCAAAACACGATTAGCATAATTCATTATTGATTCTAATGAATTTCGTGTTCATACTTGTCACCTTATTGTATTAGTTAATTCAATTTCAGCTCAAGATTTTAACGTAATATAGGTTACTTCAATCGCATCATTAACTCAATATTTTTCAATTAAATCCTGATGAGTTCATAGTAAGAAATCTTGTTTTGATTTCTTTTCTAATTCTGGATCCGTTTCTGACCTTAAAGCTCTTTCCATACCAACAATTACTCAATAAGGATAACCAAACAAATGTCATATAATTCACCACAATTCATTCATCAAAGAATATAACTCCTGATGTTCCTTATCAACACCTAATTCATCAAAAAGAGCTTTTTCTGTTTCTTGTTTTTGTTCCTCAACAGATTTATTTAATGCCATTTTATTATTTATGGATACTCTTAATCAAGATTCATATTTCATAAATCTTTCATAAGTTTCATCAGTATTATCTATCTGAATCTTTTTAATATATCATGAAAAATATTCTTCATTAACAGGTAACTGCATTTTACCAGCAATTGTAATTAATGAATCCTCTCAAGAAATTTCATCAGCATTTAAAAAGAAGTTCTTCAAATGCTCTACTCATTTTCACACCTTTGGATTTTTATATTCTCAATCATATATTGAGATTTCTCAAGCCCTTACAAAATCAATTACTCTTGAAGGAGCAGAAGAACTATCCTGAACAAAAAAATGGACCGTATAAAATCAATTATCAGTAACTTTCAAGAGTTCACATCAAAGAGAAACCTTACTTACATCAACTCACTCCTCTCTTAATTTTTGAATAAAAGCTAAAGATGAATCAACACAACTTCACATAAAACAAGTTTCTCAAGAAGCAATTATTTCATTAATACTGCGCCTTCATAACTTTAATTGTATTTCTCAATTTGTTCGCCTCTTTTTTTTAATTGAAGTATAAAAAGATTCAATAAAAGAAACTAACTCTTCATCAGAGAACTTATCACGCAAACTATTATTCTTTCATTCAATCTTTTCCATAAATCAAATTAATTTAAATTAACAATATTATAAATATATAATCAGTTCTGTCAATTAATTTTTAAAATTCACATTAAAAAAAATTACTCAAATTGATGAATAATCTTCTAATAATAAATTATCTCAAATCGGTGAGGGTGGGATTCGAACCCACGGTACGTTTCCGTACGACTCGTTAGCAGTGAGTTGATTTCAGCCTCTCATCCACCTCACCAAAAAATAAGATAATTGACAAGTATATAC
>CAMOEC010000074.1 GCA_946611795.1 uncultured bacterium | reverse complement strand
TTCTGATCTTTCATCAATTGATCTTTGAAAGGTCTTATCTTTAGCCCAAAAATCAAGGATGTCATTCATACGTTCTAGATTAGTTGCCATAGTTTTGTTAATTATAATTATAAACCAATAATCCCTTATAGGTATAATTGGGTACTTTTCAAGAAAAAATTTGAAAAAAAATTAGCTTGATAAAGCTTTGTCTATTACTATTATTTCTTTATTATGTAAAACTTGATTTATTGTTAGTATATACTATGAAAATTGTTCAGATTCTTGAAACGTTTCAACCTTATGAGTGAGAAATTAGTTCTTTTGCGTGAGAATTTGCTAAGAATTTTATTTCTGAAAAACATTGAGGGGTAGTAAATTTGGTACTTTTCCCAAAAGAGGATGAAACAAGAAAATGATATGATCTTGATTGATATAGAGTGATTTTTTTACCTACTTTTAAAATAGGTAAGCGTCGCTTTTTGAAATTTTGGAGCTGAGAATATTGGGATTGTTTTAAAAGAATAAGAGAGTGGAATCCAGATACTATTCATACCCATTCAAGATCTTTTTTGGTTGCTATGGTGTGACTTTTTTGTTCTATTAAGTGGAATAAAAAATGGGTATTCTTTGAACATACTGCTTGACGTAGAGCTGAACTTTGATGGTGGAAATCAATAAAAAGAAAAATTTATAATCGTACTTTTTGAAAGATTACTCTTAATTTTTGTAATGATATTATCGTTATGAATCAGTTAAGTTTTAATTATTTGAGAAAGTTTACAACAAAGAAAATAAATTTAATCTATAGATGAGTTGATATCCCTATTGAAAAGAAAATTGCAAGAAATGATTTTATAATAAAGTTATGCTTTATTTCTGATATTGTGAAACCTTCAGGAATATGAACTTTATTTAAGGCATATGTTGAGATAATTAAAACGCATCCTAATGTAATGTTGGATATTATATGAGATGGTGATGAAAAGAATGAATTAGAGAATTTGATTGTAAAGTTTTGATTAAGTGATGGTATGAAAGTTTTATGAAAATTATCTAAAGAGGAAATATGAAAAAAGTATTTACCAACGTATGATATCTTAATAAGTCCTTCATTAGATAATGAAGAATTAATAGAGGAGTCTGTTCTTTGGTGATTGTTATCAAAGATGCTTGTTATTTCTAGTAATATATGAGCAGTAAAGGAAATTACTGATATGGAAGATCTTATTCTTGTACCTGCAGGTGATGTAACAGCACTTAGTAATGCTATAGAACATGCTATATGAAGATTAGAAAAGTCTTGAATGTCATATGATGTAGTAAAAGAAAAATTTTCATGGAAGAAAAATTTGGATACTTATTTAGAAGTTTGTTATCCATAAGATAATTGAATTACTTGAAATTTTATTATTATTTTCTTACATTATTTGTGATGATATATTTTTATTGTAGTGAAAAAAACTCTAAATGTGAGAATCTGAATTTAAAGTTTGAGTAATATATCAGCCAGAAAAAAGGGATTATGATGTTTCTATTGGGAAAGAGGAACTATTACAGATTTTGCAGTGAAAGGAAATATCATCTCATTTGTATTATAGAACTAATGATGAAATTGTTAGAAGAAAGCTTTTTTTTGTGCTAACAGATACTTCAAGTGCTCAATATGAATGGGCTAAAATAACATGGAATGAAGATGCTATAGAAATGGGGATAGCGAAAGAGTTATTAGAAAATTTATTGAATTTTAAGGGGAACGTTTATGAACATCGCTATAATCCTCATTGAGATAAAATTCAATTTTGATTAGAATGAAAAAATGATTCTTGATTAACGCAATTTAGAGGATGGCTATCTCAAGATATTGAACTCTATGATGAGTATGCGCATGATAAGTAGTTTAATTAAATGAAATCATAATATATTTCTTTATTAGGAAATTCTTCTTTAAAAAGGGTTGAAAAATTTTGGAAAATATTATCAGGTAATTTTACTAATCAATTTTCATGTAATTTAACATAGTTCCAGAGTTTTGAATCTGGATTCTTTTTCTGCATTGTTTTAAAATCTCATTGGTTGTAAATTAGTGAAGCAATGAAGATTGAGTTTATTTTATCAATATTAATATGTTTTTTTAGATCTTCTAAAAATTTTTTATAAATTATTTCGTAGTTATCAATAGGAAGAAGTGGAAGAAATCTTAATCAGACTTTGTAGCCTTTTGTTAAAAGCGTGTTAATTGCAGTTATTCTTGCTTGTAAAGGTGCTGTTTTCTTTTCAAATGTTGAAATTATTTCTTCTGGATTTAGGGAAAATGAAATTTCAGTATTTTTGTATGGTATTCAGTTGTTTACTTTTAGAAGTGAGTCTATATTTGAAGATTTTGTTCTGGTTTCCATGAGAACATTATCAAAGCTTTCTACGAATGGTATAAAGTTATCATTGAATTCAGAAAAAACGTCTAAGCCTTGAATGTCAGAGTAGTTACTTGCGTATAATGTTATTTGTCAGTTGTATCAATCTTTTCTTATATCATTTATTTTTTGAGAAATTGATCCTTGGATGTCTTCATAATTTACAAAGATAACAGGGTATTGTGTTTTGAAATTTCCTTTAAGATAACAATATTCACAGTCAAATACACAGTTTAAAGATGTTCTGAAAAAGAAAGATTTACCAGGATATCAATAATTATTTGGAACAGGTAAAAGATTAGGATGTTCTTCCTTTGCAATTATAATTGCAGGAGTAAGTTTTTGGTTCCCTATTTTTTTATCAAAAATGTTTTTATAATGATCAATCCAGAGGATTTGTTCGTTAGAAAACTTAGCTAAAATTCTTTTTGTAAGCTCATAGTTTTCTGCTTTTTTTTCAACATATATTAACATGATATTAGTTATTTGTTGGAGTATTTAATTCATTTTGAGCATTCTGAATTTTTTCTTCGTAGAATTCTTTCTGATTTGCTCAAAGGAATCCTTCTTTAATTTCGTGATTGTATCAGATGAATACTGTAGGAATAGAAGTGATTCCATATTCTTCTGCAAGTTCAGTAACTTCATCTACATCAATTTTAACGAATTTTACATCTGGATGTTCTTCAGCAAGTTGTTCGATTACAGGACCAAGTACTTTACAAGGTCAGCACCAAGTTGCAAAAAAATCTGCGATAATTACTCAGTTTGTTTCGTTTAATATTGCATCGAATTCTTCTTTAGAATTTATCATTTGAACCATGTTTATATGAGTAGTAATTAAAAATTTACATATTTTCAATAAGGGTAGTAAATAGCTGTGGAATTTCAAGTAAAATTCGTTTGAGTATTTAATATTGACTTTTTATCTTATTTTTTATAAATTCATTTTATAAAAATAAAAACAAATGCTTATGAAAAAACTTTTTAAAACAGTATGTTGGGTTTGCCGATATGTTAAAATAAAATGTATTGGTAACCGAATGAGGAAGCAATTCTTTTTGGAAAAGCTTCTTGAACGTTCTAATCAGGTATGGTTCGCTTTCCCGCAGGAGGTATTCAAGGAAATGTGTAATGATCTTTCTTCTAGAATTCAGGGAGATTACATGTGCGTGAATGATCTTTTTATTGAAGGATTCCATCTGTATCAGAATAAGGCTCATTTGAGGTCTAAAAAAAGTGAGACTATGAATCTTATACCTGTTGATGCTCTTTCTATTAAGGAGATAACAGCATGTGGTGAATATCGGGTTCAACTCCTTAAGAAGGTTATTGATTATACCCCAAAGATGTCTGAATTTGAAGGATATGAAACGGTACTTACTTATACTACAAAAGTGTCTTTTAGAGAGATTGAAAACAGATTGTGGGGTGAATGAATACTGTAGTACTATATGTGTAGGTTTATTAAATCTACACATTTTTTTTTCTTATTTAAAATATTAATTATTAGGAATACAATAGAGTATTGTCTTAGCTACGGATAACGAATAATGTCTAATATAGAAATTATAGTTTAAATTTAGATTTTTTAGATAGTTTTGTAGTTTAAATAAATCATCCCATCTGTGATAAATCGATAATAATAGTATTGGTCTATCTCTTTTTAAAATTTCTGTAGATCATTTTAGCATACTTGATTCTGCTCATTCGATATCGATTTTTATTCCTGAAACTTTTTTGTTTTTTATAATTGAATCTAATTTAGTTGTTTGAATAATATCGATATTATTTTTATCAATAGAATCTTTATATGCATTGTATTTTTTGTCTATGATATGTGAAGTTGAAGAGGGTATTTGCATGAATTTCATGGTACTATCTTCGTCACATAATGCCATATTAAATATTTTATAATTAATTTCTTTATCTAGGTTGTTTATGATATTGTTATAGAATATTTTATTTGGTTCAAAAATATAGAATCTAGACTTAGAAATAGATACTTTATTTGCTAAGGTTGTAATGAAATCTGCATTGTAAGAACCTGCATCAATGTATAATCAATCTTTGAAATTATCGATAAATACTTTATCTATATAGCATTCATATCTACTTTCGTAGAGATTTTTTATTAAATTTGGATTTCTGATATATCTATATTTTAAAAGAGCATTGTATAAGATTTTTGATTTTTCGTCTGCTAAAGAATTATGACAATTAAGAATATTATCTTTGTTATCTAGATAATACTTACTATCTTTATCTTCTAAGAAATAACCATCGAATAGGAACAATCTTTTTTCTATATCTTTATAATTAACAAGTAATTTATTTTTTATTGTTTCAAAATATGAACAAGTAATAACTATTGCTCAATTTCCATCTATAGTATCAAAAGTCTGTTTTATAACGGGAATCTCTTTATATTTATAATCGTATTTATCAGGATTTAATTCGTATATTCCTTTGATGTTGATATTGTTTTTATTGAAAAATTTGATGGCCTCATCACAAGATTCACTTATTCACCATAAATAGATATATGGAAAATTATTGATACTTGAGAGATAATCTTCTAAGTATTTCTTTTTTTCAAAATCTAGATTTTCTATCGTATCAAATAGTTCCATGTTGTTGGTTTGATAAATGCTTTAACATTAGAAATCTTTAAGGAGTTTTCAATCTTAAGATAACAAAAATAGCTAGACTCCAGATAAGAGCCTAGCAAAATTCTAAAGGATAATTTCTCAGAACCTCTGAGTAAGGGCACAATACATCGTGTACGTGCGTTAATATATTTAATGAATTTCCTTTCGCTTTCAATTGAAAAAAAGAGGATTTTTAGTTCCTCTTTGATATTTCAATTATAATTGTGTCCAAACGACTCTTTTCTCTCAGTTAATATCTTTAAATTCATGGGCTTTTACTCTAATTTTATCTCAGATATTGTAGTATTTTTTCCAATCAACTCCATCAGGTGCAACAATTTGTTTTTTGTGGAGTAGTCATTCAACTCATTTAACTGTTATAAACATTCAGTAGTTGTACATTAATTTTACATATCAATCATATTCTTCTCAGAGTTTTATATCCTTAACACTAAATGTTCATTCTTGTGTTTGTTGTGGTTCTGTTTTCTTTGGTGCTCTATTTCATCATGTAGGCTTTTTGTCATTTGTATTTCCTTTGCTTTCTTTCTTCGGAAGCTTTGCTTCGATTTTTTCTATATTCGGAACGAATTTTAGGAAATCAGTTGTTTCAGGATCAAATCATGATTTTGTGTATATTTCATTAAGTTGTTTTTCTACATCTTCTTTTGAACCAACCCAAATTGTTAATGGTTTTTTGTTCTCACATTTAAGTGATTGGTGTTGCCAGATATCTACATAGAAATTAAGTGTTGTATTTTTATCAAGTTTTACAACTTTTCATTTCTTTATTTGTTGTTTTGCAACGTTTTCTATTCATGTTGGTGTTGAATACCAAATCATTTTGTGATTTCATTGATCGATATCAACTATCATTGCATCAGCTTTTTGGTCTTCAATTGTTGCATCTACAAACCAGTTAGAGTTTTGTTGTACTTGGAAATCTTGAAGATTTTTAGCTTCTTTTTCTGATAATCCAAGTCCTTCATATCTTGCTTGTTCAGCTATTTTTTCTTGTGCAGAGAATGATTTTTTATTCCAAGCATTCATAAGCTTTTCTAGTTGTCATCTCTCCATTGCGTATCTTTGTCTTGATTGTTTTCTGATTTTTTCAATGTATTCAATATCTCCCTCTGCTTTATATGGAGGTAGGGTTTTCATAGAGAATGGGTCTGATGAAATACCATCAACCATAAGTCTTGTATATGTTGTATATTTAGGTAGAGAAATAAGATCGTTTGTACTTACCATTTCTTTGAATTGTGATGTCATTACTGCCGCATCATCATATCAAAGAGTGAATGAGAAAATACTTCATACGTTACCAAAGATTGCATCTTTAATAGTTGTATCAAGCTGTGAAGTATACTGGTTAGCAACGATAAGTGATAATTTATATTTTCTCGCTTCTGAAAGAATTGTTGCAAATGATTTTGTAGCGAAGTTTTGAAATTCATCGATATAAAGATAGAAAGGTCTTCTAAGATGTGCAGCCATATCAGCTCTTCACATAGCATCAATCTGAATCTTTGTTACTAGAAGAGAACCAATCATATTTGCGTTATCTTCTCAGATTTTACCTTTTGAAAGATTAACTAAGATAATCTTTCCTTCATCCATTGCTTTTCTTAAACTTAATTTTGTTCTAGGTTGACCAAAAATATTTCTTACAAGACGTGAAGATAAGAATTGTCATACTTTATTTGTGATAGGTCATACTGCTTCTTCTCTTTGTTTATCCTGCCATTTATTAAATTCATTGTTCCAGAATTTTAAAAGTACAGCATCATGAATATGTGAAATTACTTCTTCACGGAATTCTTTATC
>CAMOEC010000073.1 GCA_946611795.1 uncultured bacterium | reverse complement strand
TTGTAAAAAAGCTTAAGGAATGAAAACAAAGGAGCTATATTAGCTCCTTTTTTCTTAAAATTAAAACAAAAAATAATAATCTCTTTAATTAACACTAAAAAAAGCTATCAACAATATATATTTTAATATGTAAAACAAAAAATCATGGGAAAATCAGGCGGCCTTATTTGAGAACTATTCTTTATTATTCTCATTGTAGTAGTTTGTTTTATTGCCCACAATAAAATAACAGATAGTGATCATTATGACTGTTCAAAAGAAGTTGAAAGCAAAATAAATCAAGTACTATCATACCAGAAACAAATTTGAGAAATTCCCCTACCTGCTTCATTAAAATGAATAGATTTATCAAAATTTAAAATAGACTTAAGCCAAATCAAAGTATCTGATATTCAAATGGAATGGCTAACAACTAAATTTGAAAAAATGCGCTACTCTTGATTAACTCGTATCTACGATGCATCTGTAGAAATCAAATTAAAGTATCCTGAGCTAAGAGACTTTAAACTTAGTATCCCTATCACATGTACATCTTCAAGCTCCGAAACAACCATAGAATATAGAGATATAAAAAAATAATTTAATGAGAGAAAATAACTATGAATATACGAATTCTTGATGACATATATGGATGAAGGATCTATGAAAAACTTCATAACTATTTACCAAAACAAAACTACCCCGTAAAGGAAAATATTACTTCACCTATTCCATATCTTTGAGAAATAAAAAACTGAGACATCATATTACTAGACAACTATTTTCCATGAGAATATAGAGAAGAACCTCTATGAGATGATTTTTTACGACAATATTTAAAACTCTGACTCAACTGCAAAATAATATGTCTGTCAAATGTCTGAGAAAGAATTACCGAAAGATTTGAACAACGATGCCTAACAAAGAATAAATGAGATATAATCTGATTTGTTCCAAACAAAGATCCAAAGGAAATAGCTGACATTATCAGATATGAAATCCTAAATGACTAGTGATTTTGTATTTTATAAAGAAAAAATTTAGAACATACCAACATTTAAAGACATGACAACTTGAATAGATTATAACAAAAAAAGTTTAGAATTACATAAAGCTTATCACTGAAAACTAGCAACTCAATCAAAAGTTAAATTAGAAACAATGGATGACCTTTCCACTTACTACTCTCCTTGAGTTGCAGCTCCATGCATTGAAATAGATAAAAATCCAGAAAAAGCTTATGAATATACCTGGAAATCAAATTCTGTTGCAGTTGTTAGTGATTGATCTGCTATACTATGACTGTGAAATCTTTGAGCCTTAGCAGGATTACCTGTAATGGAATGAAAAGCGATACTTTTCAAAGAATTTTGAAATATAGATGCAGTTCCAATTGTCGTTAACACACAAGATCCAGATGAAATCATAAAACTCGTTGAACAAATAGCACCATCATTCTGAGGTATTAATCTTGAAGACATCGCTGCACCCAAATGTTTCTACATCGAATCAGAATTAAAAAAAAGATTAAATATCCCTGTATTTCACGATGATCAACACTGAACAGCAATCGTTGTTCTTGCATGAATTATCAATGCTCTAAAATTAAGAACATGAGAACTAAAAAATCAAAAAATAGTTATCTCATGAGCTGGTGCAGCCGCAATTGCTATATGAAAACTCTTACAAGAAGCTTGAGCAAAAAATATTATTTTCTCTGATTCAAAAGGAATTATATCAACATCCCGCAATGATTTAAACGAATACAAAAAAGAAATTTTAGCATATAATAAAGATGATATTTCTTGAACTATAAAAGATGCTCTTATCTGAGCAGACATCTTCATATGAGCGAGTAAATGAAATATCCTAACCTCAAAAGATATTAAAACAATGAATACTAAACCAATTATTTTTGCTTTAGCAAACCCTACTCCAGAAATCTCTCCTGAAGAAGCAAAAAAATGATGAGCATTCATTATCGCAACATGAAGATGAGACTATCCTAACCAAGTTAACAATGTACTCGTTTTCCCTGGAATATTTAGAGGTGCACTCGATGCTCGTCTTCCTCAAATAACAGAAAAACATGCCGTTATAGCTGCACATACACTTGCAGCTTGTGTTAAAAATTTAACAGTAGATTCTATATTACCGACAGTATTAGAAAAAGACGTTGCTAATAAAATAGCTAAAGCCATTATCAACGGGAAAGAATTTTAAAATTCCTTAATATTGAATTAGCAACAAAAAAGCTTAGAAAAAACAAGAATTTATTTTAATCAAAATATCAAATGTTAATTGCTATAATAGTACTTATAATCTGACTGACACTACTCTGATATTCAGCAAATCACCTTATTAATACAAGTGTTAGAATAGCCCAATATTTTAAAGTTTCTTCACTTCTTATTGGTCTAACAGTACTTGCAATGGGGACTTCTGCTCCTGAATTATTTCTCTCATGAATGGCTGCTATAAATTGAAGCGGTTCATTATCTGTTTGAAATGTTATCGGATCTAATATCTTTAATTTGTGATTTATTCTTGGACTTTCTGCAATCGTTACTCCAATTCTTATCCAAAAAAAACTTGTTTATAGAGACTGAGCATTCTTAATTTTCATTACATGTCTTATCTTTTGAATGCTTTGGGATCAACATGTTGCATGGCGAGAATGAGCAATCCTATTAGCACTCCTAGTAGGATATAACACCTTCCTACGATTAAAAAAAGATTCAAATTGAGAAGAAGTTGAAGATATCGATAAACCAAAACTTAAAAATTTCTATATTCTTTTTGCTCTAAGTATTCTCCTCTGTCTTGTAACTTGAACAAATACAGATTGAACATTCTGAATTACTGTTTGAATGTCACTTTACTGAAGGATATTTTTATGAGTACTTCTCCTATGATTATTAATCTCTCTCTTCTTAAGAAGGAATCCTAAATCATCTGAGAATAAACTTTGAATGTTACTAAACTGTACAAAACTACTTGCAAGTCTATGAATTTTAGTAATGTCCTCTGATTTAGTTGTCAACGCAGCCGTATTTATTGCACAAGCATTCAAAGTTTCAGAATGGGCCATTTGAGCAACAATTGTAGCAGCTTGAACATCACTACCAGAAGTAGCAGCAACACTTGCAGCAATAATTAAAAAGAAATATGATATGTGAGTTGGAAACGTTGTTGGATCAGATATCTTTAATATTCTATGAATTATAGGAATTTCAGCAGTGATTACTCCTCTAAAACTTCAACCAACTTGTCTACTATCTGCATGATGTGATGCTAATTTTTGGACAATGCTATTTAGAGATAATATATTCTCAGTTTGAGTCCTCATTCTTACATTAATACTAACGTTCTTTTTTATGAGAACTGGTTGGAAATTATCAAAACGAGAATGAGCTGTACTACTTATTATCGCTATTCTAAGAATGGCTTTTGAAATTAATCCTACCTTCTTTATGAAATTAATGTGACTTTAATTAAAAAAACATAATGATTCTTTGAATTGACCCTTGAGTAAGAAAACTAGGATATGCAATTATAACTGATGATTTAACTATTAAAGATTCAGGAATTTTATTACAAAAAAAAGAAAGTCCAAATAGAGAAGATCAATTTGAAAGAATGATTGAAATCGAAAAATATTTTCAAGACCTTTTCAAAAACTATAAGATCACAACAATTTGTATGGAAAAACTCTACTTCACAAAATACAATCAAAATAATGCTGAATTTGTATTTTGAATCAGAGCTATCTTAATAACCATGGCGATTCATCATAATTGTAAAATCCTAGAATTTTCACCAATAGAATTAAAGAAATACATTACATGAAATTGAAAAGCTGAAAAAATGTTAGTACAAAAAATGACTATGAAGCTTTTTAAAATGCAAGATATCCCTGAATATAACGATGCAGCAGATGCTTTATGATTAGCATATTTAGCTGCTAAACTTAAAGATAAAAATACCTGATATCAAACTAAAGTTTAATAGAAAAATTTATTCGCATCAACGTGTAAAAGTTTTTCAATTTTTTTTACACATTATTGAAAAATAGAAAAGTTTTTTACATTTCATAATACGCCCTTTTTTAACCCCTTAATTTTTTGCAATTTTTCTGATTTCATATATAATTAAACAAGAAAATTTATTTGTGAATTTTACAATGAAAGCCGTTTTCCCAAAGAACATAAAAAAAGGATTACTTTCAGGATTAACATTCTCAATAGGACCTTTTACTATTTCAATCATCCAATTATTTGGTCTTGCTATTGGGGTTGCTTTGGCACTCGTTGTTTTTTCACAATTTCAAGAAACTAATAAAGTAGTATGAACCTTCTTAGCAGTAATAATCTTTATTATCTTTGCTGTTGTTGTTTTCTTTGATATATCAGAATTAAACTTATTAGCTTTTGTTGCTAAAATAATTCAGAACCATTTCTTTGATTCAACAGAAAAATTTCAAACAATGAACGAAAAACCAAGTAAAACAGAACTCTGTATTAAAAGAAATAAAACTCAAAACAATAAAGAAAAAATAGATATCAAAACAGATATTACACTCGATAATATCGATGAATTAGATAAATCTTGAATTATCTAATTATTCCTCAATTCATAAAAAACCAGAACAAAAAAATAAGGTCATTGCAATTTTTTTGCAATAACCACATATTTTTTATCAATTATCAATCATTTTTAATACTTTAATACAAAAATTTTACATTAACTCATTTTTTAATCATTCCACTACGAGTAATTTTTTTGTATGCTCATGAAAATACCCATCAATGGTTTTAAGAAAATCTTGAACATCTTTCTCAATATATCAACAACTTTGAAGTTTTAATCATGCTGCATTATGATGTCCTCATCATCAAAACAAATTAGCTAAATATGAACAATCAATATTTCATCTTCATCTTAATGATACCTTGAAACAGTTATCAACCTTCTTAACAAAAATAACTAAATCATTATTCCTAATATCTTGCATAATATGAAGTCAATAATCTGCTTCATCTCAATCAATATTATACTTTTCTAACTCAGAATCTTCATAATAAGAATAAATAACATTTAATACTTTTCAATCAAGATAGACATGCATTTTTTGCATTCTAGAAAGAACCATTTCCATAAATTGAACAGAACGATAAGATTTACTTCTAAAAATTTCATCAATAATCTCTTTTTTACGAGCTCAGAATTCTAATAAATCAGCAGCTATTCTAAAAGACCTTACTGATTGTTCTCCTTCATCAAAACGGAAATTTCAACTATCAGTAGAAAGCCCCATATAAAAATAAGTCGCGATATCACTATCATATAAATCAATCCACCAATCTTTTGTTATTTCATACAATAAAGAACAAGTACTAATAGAACTAGGATCACGATAAATTAATGTATTCACTGGCTCCTCTTCAGGTTTATGATGATCTATAATAATCTTTTTATGAGCATCAAAATATTCTTCATGTCATTGAGTAAATGCTGGAATCCTTGAATATTGATTAAAATCTAAGAAAACAATAACATCATAATCTCAATAATCAAATTCAGTCTTTACCTTATCCAAAGCATCTAAAAACTTAAATACATGACTAGGCTCATTTGGAGTAAAATAAGATACTTTTTTTCACTGTTTCTCCAATAAACTTCAAAATCCTAAAATAGCTCATAAAGCATCTCAATCAATATTTTCATGTCAAAATAATGCAAAAGATTGTGCCTCATCAATACAACTCTTAATTCTTTCAAGCATGAACATTTAAACAGAATTTAAAACCCGATAGGACAAGATAAAGACCTGAAAAATAAAATCAAGAGAAAGGACAAAAATTGACTTTACAATTTCTTCTTTTTTTACTATAATGCCAACATTTAATAAAAGAACCATGATGAATAAAACTTTTCAAGAACTCAGTAATTTTAAAACAGAATTTCATGAAACCTATGCTCTTCTTGAAAGTTTTTATGATACTTTAAAATGAGAAAAAGTAGCTATTGCAGTATCATGATGAAGTGATAGTATCTTTCTTTCATTTCTCCTACTAAGCTTTTATAAAGAAAAGGATTTAGAAACTACTAATCTCCATTTCCTTCACTGTAATCATAAAATCAGAGAAGAAAGTGAAATTGAAGCTGAATACCTAAAAAACTTTTTCAAAAACTATAACTTTCAACTCTTTATTAGAAAAGAATCAACCGAAAAAACAGAAGAAGCATTAAGAGAACGAAGATATCAAAAATTTAATGAATACTGTAAAAATAACTGAATTAACTATCTCTTTTTCTGACATAACCTAACTGATAAAATTGAAACCTCATTAATGAATACCATTCGTTGATGTTGATTAAACTGATTTTTCAATATGGAAACCATTAGTTCTCATCCACTGCTTAATGAAAAAATCAAAGTAATTAGGCCACTCTTATCACTTCCAAAATCAAAAATCGAAAATTTTTGTATCACAAACCAAATCAAATTTTTTGAAGATAAAACCAATTTTGATACCTCAACTAGCTTAAGAAATAAACTAAGACATGAGTTCATCTCTCCTCTTTCAAAACTATGAAATGAAGATACCTTCTTTGAAAGCTGGAATACTATCTACAATTCCATTCAAAATAATCAAACTCAAAACTACCTTCTCCCTCTTAAAACCTGTCCATATCGAAACGCAGCAAATGCATATAAATGGGCAATTCCGCAAAATCTAATCACAACAGAATCTTTAGCACTAACACTATCAAATCTCTGAATCCCTATCAAAAAATGAGAATTAAACGAGCTCCTCCAACGATTAAAGAATTCCTGAGAAGGATTTCATGAATTACAAAATCGAACAATTTTTCATTCTCACTCAGAGATCTACTTCATTCAATCAACTAAAAAATTCTGGGAGAAAGAATTACATCTTGAAAAATTAGTTAAAACAACCTGAATCCAAAATTTCTGAAAATACCTTCTCGATGTTCCAGAAAATCTTATTTGAGCAACTATTAGATTCCCTAAACCTTGAGATCATTATAAAAACAAATTACTTACAAAACGAGCAATTAATCAAAAGATTCCAATCTTTTGGAGAAATATACTTCCTCTTGCAGAAAAAAACGAAAAAATTATATTCGTTTTTGAGCCAAATAATCTTATTTATTAATCTATTGAAATGACTTCTCGATTGAACAAGATTTCCATTCGATACCAACAAATTATTGATCGAATTCAATATTACATTTGAACCTCACCTCTCCGATCAAATGTAATTTTATGGGCTTTTATTGGATACCTAATCATCTTTTTCATTATAATTCCAATCCACAAAAAGCTAAAAAAGACAAGACTTAAGAAAGAGCAAGAAATCGTAAAAGATGTTGATGAAATGATCTATCTTCTTGCAAAAGCTCAACATGAAATGAATATCGATGTAAGAAAACTATGATGAAATCCAAATATTGCACTTATGAAAAGTATCTTCACTAAATGAGAATGTGATTACGTTAAAAGTACCTATCTTATCCTCGATAATATCCATAAAGTTGAAATGCTTCTTTGAAAAAAAATAATCCCTGCAGAAAAAGAAAATACACTTGTTAAACAGTCACAAAAACATAAGGCATTAAATGCCACTGAAAACGTATTTCTAATAATTGCAGCAATTCCAACTCTTGGTATTTACTATCTCAATAAATAATTTCAAATTTTTAAAGACTCTCTTAGGAGAGTTTTTTTAGTTTTAAAGCAAGAAAAAACTATTAGAATTCTTAGCAAAAATTTGCATTTTTTCCTATTCAGAATATAATTAAATATGAATATTTATTTAAAAAAAATAAAATGCTAAAAAAATCTTTATTATTATTCTGAATGCTAGTTATTAGCTTGTGAAATATGACATTTGCACTAAAAGATATTTGAACAGATGGTTGATTGGGGAAAATTCTAACTACTGATAACACTGCTATTATCAACCCTGACAAAAATGGTACAGAAAACAACATGATACTAGAGGGAACTCACACAGCAGTTAAAAGCGATAATTATCAAGTAGATAACATATCAAACTCAGCAGACAAAATCACAACCCAAGAAGAAGCTGAAGAACTAACATTAAATTATGTTCATAGACTCATAAACTGGGCACTATGAATGCTCGCTTTCGTTGCACTTATTGTTGTACTCTACGGATGATTCCAAATGGTCACAGCAGCAGGAGATGATGCAAAATTCAAATCAGGGAAAGCTGCATTAAAAAAAGCAGCAATTTGAATCCTCTGAATAGGATTAAGTTGGTTATTTGTTAGTTTCATATTCTGGTTTGTTGACCTAATCTCAGCAGCATAATCTTTTAAATCTAAAAAATAAAAATAATGAAATTCGTAAAAAAAATACTTCTAACACTTATCTTTGCATTATGATTAAGTTATTCATTAAATTGAGTATGTTTATGAGCTAGTAATGATTTCTATTATGATAAAGATGAGGTATGGGAAAAACGAAGAAAAGAAGGTTCACTAGACACAGATTATTGAAGAATGATTAAAGAGAATAGTGTTACCGAAGAATCAAGCCTTCTTAACGAAGCATTAAAAATCTTTAATCTCGATGAAAATAGTAATGAGAAATATACATGACCTAAAAAGGCTTTAGCATATGCAATATATCTTATTAACTATGCATTAGGATTTGTAGCTTTTATCGCACTATGTTTACTCATTTACAGCTTCTACTGTGTTGTTGTTGGTGATCAGAAACAAATTGATAAAGCTAAATCCTATTTGAAATGAATTGCTATTGCTATTGTCGTCATGGGATTATCATGGCTTATCACTTCTCTCATCTTCTGGCTCTATGATGATGTCGCAAAAGATGAAGGAGCTACACTAACAATGACTCAAACATTTACCTTTAATGCTTAAAAATGCTATTTAAGAACCTTGAAAATCAGAATATCCAAAAAGGAAAGCAAGAAGCTCAATTTAATACTGAGAAAATGCTTCCTATTTCTGAAATTAAAGATTGATATGTTATATTAAAAGATTGAGGAATTAGAGCTATTTTAAAAGCAGAAGGAGTTAACTTAGATCTTAAAAACTTTGATGAAATCCAATCAACATTAGAACAATATAAAAGATTTCTAAATTCACTAGAATTCCCTCTACAATTTCTAGTACGTAACACCTATCTTGACCTTAGAGAATATCTTAACTATATCCAAAAGAACATAGAAAAACTTGATCCAGGACCATTAAAGGAGCAAGCTAAAGACTACTCAGAATTCCTCGAAAGTATCAATATGAAACAATGACTTATTTATGTAAAAGAATTCTATGTTGTTATTCCATATTATGAAAATGAACAAGATTCAGACCAAGTTAAAAAACCTTGGTGGAGTCAATTCATGGATACCTTAAACAGCAAAGATGATATAGAAAGTATTGTAGAAAGATATAGATCATTTGTTAAAGGACAAAAGATGTTAAATACCAGAGTAAGTTTAGTACAAGAAGGATTAGGAAGTTTATGAGTAAGAACAGAACTGCTTAATACAAAAGATGTAATTTCACTGCTCTTCTCTATGTATAATCCTCTACTTGATTCAACTCAATGAGACTATAACGAATAAAAAATAATTTAAATAATAACAAAAAAAATATGAAAGATATTATCCTAGCAGGAATCCAAGGTTGTGGAAAAGGAACACAAGCACAATTATTACTCAATAAGTATTGAGATAAAATTGCCTACTTTGAAACAGGGAATATTCTAAGAGCTCTTATGAGTAATGATAATGCTATAGGAGACTATCTTAAAGATACCGTTAATTCATGACGTTTAGTTTCAGATAATATCATTACTTGATTATTTAAACTCTTTCTTGAAACAGTAGAAAACAAAACAATTCTCTGAGACTGAAATCTAAGAAAAATCTGACAAACAAAAGGAATTCTTCATGCTCTACTTGATAAATGAAGAGATCCAATTATCGTTCTCTTAGAAATCCCTGAAGAAGAAGTATATAAAAGACTAGAGCATCGTAAAATGTGTAAAGAATGTTGAACAATTTACTCAACCCTAACAGAATGAGAGATAACTACCTGTAAAAAATGTTGATGAGAGTTATACGTCCGCACAGATGATGCAGATATTAATGCAATTAAGACAAGAATAGAAGAATTTAAAAAAGAAACAATTCCCGCACTTGAATATGTTGAAAGTCTATGACATTTAGTAAAGATTGATTGAATGCAGCCAATAGATGAGATATTCAAACAAATAGAAAAATTAATTAATGCTTAAGAATACCACTAATAATGGTATTTTTTTCAATTTCGGATAGTTGTAGATCTATAAAGCTGCTCTATTAATGTTAATTTTGCTAATCAATGAGGGAGGGTTATCGCTCAAAAAGAAAATTCTTTCATGTCAGGGAAGGCATCCTTCAATAACTTTTCATTAACTCAATACGGTCATCCTATAATAAAAACAAAATTTTTTCCTTTTATCATACTTGCAAATTCCATTGTATCATAAGCTTTTCCTTCTTTTATTAAAAGAATCTTTTGATATCAATTATATTTTTTCTTTAAAATTGAAATAATACTTTCTGTTTCTTTCTCTATTACAAAAGCTTGATTATCTCATCTATAAGGCTTCAAATTTTCAATTTTCACCTCTTTAGCTAATCTTTTTTCATATTCTTGAATCGCTCAAGAAAAATGTTTATCTGAATCAGAAACTGATAGTATTACAAACATTTTTACCTATTAATAAAGAATATATTTATCATCTAATCATTCATAATAACTCTTAACTCTTAGGATATCTCCTTTCATAATTCATTCATCTTCATAGATATCTAAGAATCCTTTTGATTGCATTTGATTCCAATAGTATTGTTCAGCTTGATCATTTCACCAAGGGATAGTAAAAGTTAATTTACTAATTTCAGGATTTTGAACGTACCGAACCTTAGCAAATCTTGATTCTAGTTCTTCTATATATCCTTCTTCTATCAAATGAGGCTTTTCTTCTTCTGTTACTTCAGTAATCATTGTCCAATCTGTTTCTTCCTCCTCCTCTTCTATTCCATCATTTATTATCTCAGGATAATATCAATTATCATCTGTTTTTTGTAATAATTCAGCGAACTTTCTTAAAAGTTCTCAAACTCCATGATAAGTTCAAGCAGAAGTTAAGAAGGTATTTTTTTCTAAGACTTCCTTAGCTAATACTCAATATCATTTTTCTTTAAGGAATGCATTCAAAGTTGTAAAGAAAGTCTTTTTATATTCTTTTAAGATTTCTTCATCATTCAAGAGATCTCGTTTATTAAGAACAATAATAACTTTTTTGCTTAAGAGAACTTCATCATTCTTATCAACTTCAAAAACAATATATCAATTTTCTTCCCTAAAGACATATTGCATTTCTTCATCTTCTCAGAATTTGATTTTCAAATAAGAAACAATTTCTTCAAATAATTCAACAGTCTCTTTTATTCATTGTTCAAATCTAGAGATATCTGCAACAAAAGCAAAAACTTTAGCTTTTAATACATGTCTTAGAAAAGCATTTCCTAATCCCTTTCCTTCACTTGCTCCTTCAATTAATCAAGGGATATCAATAACATTAAAACGATAATCTCAAACAGAAACAGATCATAAATTAGGAACCAATGTTGTAAAAGGATAATCAGCTACCTTAGCTTTAACATCAGCCATACAATTAATTAATGATGATTTTCAGACGCTAGGACTTCCAATAAGACCAACATCTGCTAATAATTGAAGCTCTAAGGTGATTTCTTTTTTTTGTCCTGGTTCTCCTAAAAGATAAAAATTAGGATATTGATTAACTGAATCCTTAAAATGGATATTTCAGAAACCTCCTTCTCAACCTTTTAAGATTTCAATCCTTTGTCCATCATATTCTAACTGAGCTAAGAGTTTACCTGTTTCTTTATCTTTTATCATGGTTCATACAGGAACAATAAGATCTAAGTTTTCTCAATGAGCTCAATATTGATCTTTAGTTCTTCAAGGTTCTCAAGCTTTAGCCTTAAAATGTTTCTTAAATTTATAATCAATCAAAGTATTTTCATCTTTTGATGCAACAAAAAAAACAGAACCTCAATCTCATCAATCTCCTCATGATGGTCATCAGAATGGAATTCCACTTTCTCTTCTACCACTTGCTATTCCATCTCATCATTTTCAAGATTCTATTGTAATGCTCACTTCATCATAAAATTGCATATAATTGTTGTATAAAAGATAAATTGTTTTATCAATTATAGTAATTCTGGGGAATAAATCAAAAAGTTTTTAGAATAATTGATTTTAATGTATTTAAATTTATATATTGTATGTTGTTGTATAAACCTTATAAAACATTTTAATACATACTTCAATGAATAATATGATAAAGAGAAATAAAGCCATCTTCCTCGACAGAGACTGAACACTCAACTACGATTACTCCTATGTCTACAAACTAGAAGACCTAAAAATTTTAGATTGAGTAAAAGAAGGATTAAACTATCTAAAATCTTTATGATTTTTATTAATTTTAGTAACCAATCAATCTTGAATCTGAAGATGATATTACACTCTTGAAGAATGTAATAATTTTAACAATGAGCTTCAAAAACAACTCTGAATCAAATTTGATGAAATATACATCTGTCCTCATACAAAGGAAAACAATTGTGAATGTAGGAAACCTAAAACACTATTCATAGACCAAGCGATAAAAAAATTTAAACTAGACATTAAAAGTTGTTATATGATATGAGACAAAGAATCTGATATTCAAATGTGAATCAATGTATGATGTAAAACTGTTCTTATAAAGAACAAAGACTATCCTTGTAAATTAAATCCAGACTACTCCGTTAATTCAATTCTTGAATTTACTAAAACATTAAAAAATAACTAATTTTATATTGAATTTCTAAATAGTTCTTGTATATTGATTTTGCCAAATCATTATACAGACCAAATCTAGAAGTAAAGATTTGTCTGTCTTTACTTTTTTCTTTTTTATAAATGAAATACATTATCACATGATGAGCTTGATTCATTTGAAGTGTTGTTCTTTGATATTTTAATAAGAATTGAATTGAGAATATCATTGTTGTTGATCATCTTAATCAATCTGAAAAATGGAAAAATCTAGTATGAAAGACATTTACTAATTATTTTGACAGATGAGAATTTTTAGAAAAAGTTAGTAATTGAGAAATATTAGAAAAAGATGATGTTATAATTCATATGTGAGCATGTAGTTCAACAACTGAAACAGACTCCAATTATATAATGGAGAATAATTCAAAATATACAAAAAAACTTTTTGATGAATGTCAAAAAGTATGAGCAAGATTAATATATGCATCTTCTGCCGCGACATACTGAAATGGTGATAAATGATATTCTGATAAAGAATACAATCTATCTCCTCTAAATATGTACTGATACAGCAAACATCTTTTCGACCAATGGATAATAAAAGAAACCAATAATTTCACCAATACAAAAAGCCAAATAGTTGGACTTAAATTTTTTAATGTGTATTGACCTAATGAATATCACAAATGATCCATGGCATCAATGGTTTATCACGGATTTAATCAAATACAACAAGATTGAAAAATCTGACTTTTCAAGTCTTATAGAAATGATTTTTGAAATGGTAAGCAATCAAGAGACTTCATCTATGTAAAGGACATTGCAAAAGTAATCCTCTTTTTTTCTACAGAAGCTCACAAAAATATAAACTGAATTTTTAATTTATGAACATGAAAATCCAGAACTTTTTATGATTTAGCAAAAGCAACTTTTACAGCACTCAAATTAGATACTGACATATATTATAAAGACATGCCAGAAACTTTAAAAAATAAATATCAATATTTCACAAAAGCTGAGATGTGAAAATTAAGAGAAATAGGATATGAAGAACCATTCTATTCTCTTGAAGATGGTGTTAAAGATTACGTTACAAACTACTTAAATAAAGGAATTCAGACTTATTAAAAATTTTTATTCCGTAAATAAATCACCATGCAATTAGAATCAAACCTTAAAAAACATTTTGAAGAATCTGCAAGTGTAAAGATGAAATTTATTGAAGAGAATGAAGAATTATTCCAAAAAGTAGTAGAAGTTGTTTATTGAGCTATTGCCTCATGACATACTATATTTCTATGTGGTAATGGGTGAAGTGCCGCTGACGCACAACATATTGCAGCAGAACTAACATGAAGATATAAAACTGAAAGAAATTCTTTGCCAGGAATAGCATTAACTGTAGATACTTCTGCACTTACCGCCATATGAAATGATTATGGATTCGAATATGTTTTTTCTAGACAATTGGAATGATTGGGAAAAGAATGAGATATTTTAATCGGAATTTCAACATCAGGAAATTCTTGAAATGTAATTGAAGCTGTTAATATGGCAAAAAAGAAATGAATTAAAACTATATGATTACTCTGAAAATCCTGAGGAAAATTAAAAGATATGATGGATTATGCTCTAATAGTACCATCAGATAATACTCCTAGAATTCAGGAATGTCATATGACTATTTATCACGCCCTATGTGAGCAAATAGATATTTTAGATCAGAATAATAAATAGATATGAGTAAAATTGTTGTAATCTGAGATGCAATGTTGGATGAATATATTTATGGAAATACTGACAGAAAAAATCCAGAATCTCCTATGCCTTTATTAAATGTAGAGAAGGAAGAAATTAAGTTATGATGAGCATCTAATGTTGCACATAATATCGCAAGTTTAGATGAATGAGTAAATCTTATTTGTTTGATTGGGAATGATGAGAACTGAAAAGTTTTCTCTAATTTATGTGAAAAAGAAAATATTAATCTCTTATCTCTTCTTATGAGCTCACCAACAATAGCAAAAAAGAGATTCCTAGATTCACAATACAAACAACAACTATTAAGAGTTGATTATGAAAAGAAGGAAAGAATATCAGAAGAGAATATATCTAAAGCAGAAAAAATATTAGAAGAAATAAGACCTGATTATATATTAATCTCTGATTACAATAAGTGAATAATAACAGATAAAATGATGGATATGGTAAAGGTATTTTCAGAAAAGAATTGATGTAATATTCTTGCAGATATAAAACCTCAAAATTTGGATTTATTTAAATGAATATTTCTTATTAAACCAAATTTTAAAGAATTCTGCGAAATGATGAACATTCAATGAATTGAAAACAATGATGAAAATATTTCAAAATATTGAACAGAATTTGTAAAAGAATTTTGAGTAAACTTAGTAGTTACTAGAGGTTGAAAGTGATCAACATTAATTACTAAAGATTTAAATGTATATCATATACCTTCAGAAGAACGTAAAGTATTTGATGTTACAGGAGCTTGAGATACATATATCGCCACATTGACTTATGCTTTAAGTAAATGATATGAATTAACAGAAGCTGTAAAACTAGCAAATACTGCAAGTTGAATTGTAGTTTGAAAAGTTTGAACAGCATCAATTTCTAAGGAAGAATTATGAATTTAATAGTGTTTATAATTAATGTATCTTAAAATGATTTTAGAAAATTCTGAGGATATAATAGCTAAAGCTAATGAAGAAAGAGAAAAGTGAAAGAAGATTTGATTTACTAATTGATGTTTTGATATTCTACATCCATGACATATTGAAACTTTTAAAAGAGCAAAAGAATATTGTGATATTTTGTTTGTAGCTTTGAATTGAGATAAATCTCCGTATTGGAAAACAAAACCATGAAGACCAATTCATAATGAAACACATAGATCAATAATTTTGGATAGTATTAAATATATTGATTATGTTGTTCCTTTTGATGAAGAAACTCCAATAAAAAGAATCGAAGAAGTTAAACCTGATTATCTTTTTAAAGGATGAGATTATAAGGCTGAAGATGTGGTATGATATAAGGAAGTGACAGAAAATTGATGAGAAGTTGTAATAATTCCAACTGTAGAATGATATTCAACTACAAATAGCGTAAATAAAATTTTATGAAATAAATAGACTTTATGCCTGTAAAATTGCTCAGACAAATTGATAAATATTTTATTGGATTCCTAATCTTGATATTTTTTTGGTTAAAATATTTTTTTGTTTGAAAAAAAGATAAACTTATTAAAAAACCTAAAAAAATCCTAGTAATTCGTGTTTGGGCTTTGTGAAGTAGTTTGCTTACTTTCCCAATGGTAAAGCAATTAATAGATTATTATGGAGAATGAGTACAATATGATTTATTAGCTAGTACTAGAAATATTTGAGTATTCAAAAATCAAGGATATTTCAAAAACATGTATAATCTATTTAATATAAAGCATTTACTTAAACTTATTTGCAGTTTTAAAAAATATGATATTGTTATTGATACCGAAGAATATTTTATGATATCTGCTTTTATGTCTTTACGGTTAGGAAAAATAAATTGTGGATTTACTAATATAAAAGTTAGATGATTGGCTTATAATACTTGAATAATCTACAATGACAAGCAACATTCTTGTTTAACATGTTTGGATTTAATTAAAGCGATTTGAATTGATTACAAAATACCAAAATCATTAGAACCACTTTCATATAAGGAATCTGATAAGACAAAAGTAGATGAATTCTTAAAATGATTGAAATATAGTAAATTAATCTGCATGCATACGTGATTAGCTGAGACATCAAAAGATAGAGCTTGGCCAAAAGAAAAACGGATTGAACTAATAGAAAAAGTGTTAGAAGAAGAAAAATGAATAAAAATAGTTCTTTCTTGATCTAAATCAGAATACTCCTCTGTTCAAGAGATTATTGATTCATTAAAAGAAGATCGAAAAGAGAATATAATAAATATTTCTTGAATATTTAGTATTTTTTGATTCGCATATTTATTAGAAAGATGTGATTTGATGGTTTCTAATGATACATGACCTATGCACTTAGCAGCAGCTATGTGAACAAAAACAATTTGATTATTTTGACCAAACTTACCTGAAAGATTTGGACCTTATCCACTAGATAAGAATATTTGAATTTATAAATGAGATTGAAAAGCTAGTATTAATGTTCATTTAGGAAAGTTTGAAGAAGATAAGGAATGTAATATTATTAAAATTGAAGTTAATGATATTTTTAAATTTATCATTTAAATACTAATAACATCTGTTATGAAAGTAGCATTTATTACTGACTTCAATAATCACACATGAATATGAGCTCAAAATTATAATCTTTTCATATGATTGAAAAAAAAATGAGTGGATATTGATATCATTAATTTAGTATCCCCCCAATGATTCAAAGGAATTCCTAATTATTGAATTAATATAAATTCTAATATATTAAATAATATATATTTATCTTTTTGATATTGAGTATTTTATAAATTCCCTAAGGAATTAAAGAAAATATTAAAAAAATGAAAATATACACACATAATATTATGACATCAATGATTAGCTTATTTATGAAAAAAATTACAAGAGGAATACAAAACAATTATCATTGTTCATGATTTATTCACATTATACGATGACAAGATAAAATGAATAGATGATTTTATATACAATAATTTCTTATTAAAAGGAATTAAAAAAATGAAAAATATCGTATTTATTTCGGAGTTTACAAAAAATGATTTTGTAAAATATTTTTGATCATTGGATAATCATAATTATAGAATAATATATCAATGAATAGATAAACAAAACGTAGATAATAAAATAAGAGAGCAATTGATTAAGGAGTATAATTTGAATGATAAAAAAATTATTCTTAATGTGTGATCTGAAGACTGAAGGAAAAATATAAAAACATATTTAGAAATGGCGAATCATTTTAAAGATAGAAATGATATTCAATTTGTAAGAGTTTGAAGAAAATCATTGGAGTCAGAAAAATATATTAATGATAATAATTTAAAGAATGTTCTTTATTGCTCATGAATTTCAGATGAAGAGTTAATTGCTTGGTATGATATTGCGAATATAGTCCTATCAACATCAACTCTTGAATGATATGGAAGACAGATTTTTGAATGATATTTGTATAATAATTATGTTATTACAAGTGATGTATCTGATGTTAGAAAAATATTTCATAATGCTTGAAATGTTTTAATTGAGAGCGATATTCTAAAGATATCTAAATATATTGAATGAATAAAATTTAATGAAGAATCGAAACCCAAATTATCGTTGATACAAAGTGTTGAATGAGAAATATCAAACTATATGCAATTTTTAGCAACATTATAAAAAGATGAAAGTGGCTTTTGTTACGGATAATGATGAATATTCTTGAATCTGAAAACAGAATTATTCATTATTTAATAGACTAAAAGATCAGGGATTGGATATAGATTTAATTAATTTATATGTTCCAATAAGATTTAGATGAAGTCCTAAGTGAAAACAAATAAAAAGCGATATTTTTAATAACTATTATTTATCGCTGTTGTTTGGTGTGGCATATATATTTCCAAATAAGCTAAAAAAAATATTGAAAGAGTGAGGTTATACGCATGTAATATTATGACATCAATTTCTTGGGTATTTATATCCAGCTTTATCGAAGCTTAATATAAAAAGAATAATAATTGTTCACGATCTTTGTCTCTTTTATAAAGAGAATAAAGGGGTATGAGATATTGTTTATGAAAAACTTTTAATGAAAAATCTAGATAAATTTGAGAACCTAGTTTTTATATCAAATTTTACAAAAAAGGATTATATTAAATATTATAACAATTTGGAAGATAAAAATTATAAAATAATTTATCAATGAATTGATAAACAAGAGTTAAATAATGATTTAAGGGAACTTTTGATTAAAAAGTATAATTTAAAAAATAAAAAAATATTTATAAATGTGTGATCTGAAGATTTTCGTAAAAATATTATAACGTATTTAAAAATCGCTGAGCATTACAAAGATAATAAAGAATTATTGTTCATTAGAATATGAAAACCATCATCAGATTCTCAAAAATATATTAATGAGCATAAATTAAATAATATATTATATTGTTCATGAATTTCAGATGAAGAGTTAGTTGCTTTATATAGTTTAAGTAATGCTGTTATATCAACATCATCATATGAATGATACTGAAGACAAATTTTTGAATGATATTTATATTGTAAAAATGTTATAACGAGCAATGTTTCAGATGTTGTGAAGATATTTGAATGAGATGAATCAGTGAATGTAATTCATGATTATTTAAGTATTAGATCATATATTAATGCGATAGAAAGCATAATCAATGAATGTAATCATAAAAAAACAAGTAAAATTCAGTCATGCAAATGAGAAACTAAAGAATATTATGAATTCTTGCATACAAGTATTAGATAGTTATTATTTAAATTTTTTAATATATTCTTTTAGTATTTGTTTGTGATCTAAAAAATGTATTTAAACTGTATTAGAATCATCTTTTTAAGAATAGCATGAGCTATAAATTTTATGTTATGAAGAGTTATTACGCTTTTAAAATGAAATAAACAGGTTATTTTGGAAGATTTTAATAAAATAATATTTAATAGAAAAGATAGAATCTGAGATGCTGTAATTACAAAGCCACTTTTAATTTTGTTTGCAAAATATGTTAAAGAAGAACTAAAATTAGATATTGATATTGAAATTGAATGTAGTGAATACAATAAATTTGTTTTTGATGACGATCAAATAAAAAAGCACTGTAAAATCATAGAAAAAAATTGTGAAATAAATAACTACTGAGAGTCAGTAATGAAAATGATTATAAAATATCTAAATTTTCCTATCAAAAAGAATAATAAAAAAAATAAAGATACTATATACGTTGATTTAATATGAAATTATCACCATTTAGATAGTATATTAGATAAAAATTATTTTATTATATGACCAAATTATTGAATAAAAAATTATTTATTAGATTTTTCTTTAAATCATAGTTTTGTGCGGAATGCAAAGGCAAATCTAATTGAAACATATACTTCTTTGTTATCATCATGTTTTGATTTAACCTGATTTAAAGATTATATCAACAAAAACTTAGAGTTTTTCTATGAAGATTACAATTATAAGAATAAGTCATGAATAATGATATTCGTTTGAAATAAAGAATTCAGAAATTTATCCATAGATATTCGGTATAAATTAATTTTATGAATTGGGGAAAAAAGGATGCATGAAAAAATTATAGTATTAGATGACAACAATAATACAATGTTTAAGAAATTAAAGAAATTAGATTTCCCGAAGAATGTAGAAATTATAGAGAATAAATTTTCATTAAATGAATTTAAAGATTATGCAAAAAATTTTGAATTATTAATTTGAATTGATGGATGATGATTTAATTATATAAGAACAGTAACAGATAGTTTGGAAATATTCACTCTAGCAAATAGTAAAGTTTGGTCTATCTTTACTTGAGATTATAAATACAAAAAAAAGAAACTCTGAAAATATATCTTAAATGAAGTAAATATTTTAGGAAAAAAATTTGGATACATAGAAAAGAAAAACTTTTTTTTACCTAGTTATGATTATGAATTACCAAAAGGAATATTTAAAGACTTTCCTGTTGATAAAATTTTATCAGAAATATAATTAAAATGAATATATGAATTATACATACTCATTGATTATGAGATTCTATTGTATTCTCACCAATAATTAAAAAAATAAAAGAAATGTCTCCCGATTCAGAAATCACATTATTTACATGAACAGATTTTTCTAAAGAATTTTATAAAAATTTAAAATGTATTGATAAAGTAATAGTACTTGACAAAAATAATACCACATTAATCGAAAAATTTAAAATACTTATTTGAAATTTTAAAAAGTATGATGTTATGATTGATACAATGCGATGAGATTCATTAACATCAATAATCTGTAGATTATTTTGAAAAGAAAGCATTTGATTTTCTGAATTTTGAAAATTTTATACAATAAAAATCCCTCAAAAAAGAAATAATGAATTCATATTTGAACAACATATAATTATTTTAAAAGAATTATTTTGAAAAGAAAAAATAAATGATATATATGATTGGAATTTAGATCTAAAGGAAGAATATTATAAAAATTTAGAAAATAAAATATGAATATTAGATAATAAAATAGCATGTCTACATGCCTCATCCAAAAAATGATATATAAGTAGAAAACTTAATTTATCTGATATAAATAAAATAATAGATTACCTTATTCAATATTGATATTCAGTATACTTAATTTGATCAAAAGATGATGAAGAAATTTATAAAAACATAAAAAATAGAAAAAAATTATACAAAGTTTACGAAAAAAATCTGTCAATCTGGGAAACAGCTTCATTAATAAAAAAATCTGATGTATATATATGAACAAATTCATGACCTATGCGAATAGCTGCTGCTTTACAAAAGAAAGCAATAATTATAAACTGACCAACAAAAAAATGTCGAATTCCTCCTAAAAATATTTTTCCAAACATAACAAACATATTACCAGAAAAAAATTGCTGTAGTACTCCATGATGTGATGAAATGGTATGTAAATTTAATAAAAACTGAATCTGAATATGTATGAAAAATATAAATATGAGAAAGATATTTACATTAATTGATGAAATACTTTAATAAAGTATTTCTTTCTTTTTTTAAGTTCAAAGAATCGTAACAGACAGCACGTCTTGTATAGTTTCAGTCTTTATCATCAAAACATAGTAGTATATTTATTCTTTTATCATTCATCTTTTAAAATATAAACTTATAAATCATTATTAATTTTTAATAAATTCTAAATTATAATTTGCTTTAATCTTTTCAAT
>CAMOEC010000072.1 GCA_946611795.1 uncultured bacterium | reverse complement strand
AATTTTACCATTTCGTTGATAGAATCAATTCTCTTTTTATAAGTATCGAAGTTTGTTAAGAAACCTCCAGAAACCTTATAGTTAAGGAAAGATACACCAGCCTTTTCAGCCAAAGCTTCAAGTTCTGCTGCATACATTTTCTTTTCACATACTACTAAGATTTCTTTACCAGCAGCTTTAGCTTCTGCAACCTTCTTTTTCGCGTTTTCAAGTTGTTCAGCTATAACTTCAGGATTGATTACTACAAGTCCATTAGTAACTTCAGACCAGTATTTACTAGTCTTTGGATGAGCTTCATTCTTAAGTGTACCAATATGAGCTTGTGCAGCCACAATATCTTGAACAGATACAGACATCCGTAGTGATAACATTAAAATAAAAGAATCAAAATTTAATTTTGATTAAATGTAACTTTTAAAATACTATTTGAAAGTTACAGTAGCTCCAGCTTCAGTAAGTTTAGTCTTAAGAGCTTCAGCTTCATCAGATTTAGCGTTTTCCTTAATAATTACAGGAGCTTTTTCTACTAATTCTTTAGCAGCTTTAAGATCTAATCCAAGAGCTTCTTTTACAACTTTAATCACAGCGATTTTTTGTGCTCCAGCTTCTGTAAGTTCAACATTCATTGAATCAGAAGCAGCAGCTCCAGCGTCTGCACCAGCAGCAGCTCCAGCACCACCAGCTACAACCATTGCAGCAGCAGTTACTCAAAATTCTTCTTCTAAAGCTTTTACAAGCCCATTAAGTTCAACAGCATTCATTTCTTTTACAAGGTCGATAACTTGTTGTTGATTTTTAGTTAATTCCATGTTTTAAATAAACATAATAAATAAAAGGAATTTTGAATAGAACTAAGTCTATTCAGCTTTTTTTGCAATTTGGTCAATCACACATGCAACTGACTGTAAAGGATAATTGAATAGGTATGCCAATTTTGAAAGAAGTTCTTCCCTTGATGGAATGTTTGCAAGTTCATTAACGTATTCAGCGTTATGCCACTTTTTATCATACCATCCTCCTAAGAATTTTACACTTGCATTACTTTCTTTATCTGCAGCGAATTCTTTTGCATACTTATTAACAACCTTCATAGGGGCGTATTCTTCTCCATTAGCATAGAGAATAACAACAGATCCCTCAAGTTCGCTTTCAGCTACGTCTTCGTAACCAGCTTCTTTTAGAGCAAGCATAAACAAGTTTTTTCTAATTACTACATACTTACCTTCCGCAGCAAGAACGTCTTTTCTCATCTGAGTTGAAGTCACTACAGGGATTCAACTTTGTCAAAGAACTACAACGTTTTTAGCGTTCTGTAAGTCTTTAGCATACTGTTTAACTAACTCTATTTTCTTCTCTTTTGAGATTGTCATGAGTAGTGTAACACCTGGAAATAAAAAATAACTCATTGCCAGAGTTATTCACTAATTGAGAATATGTTACTATTCACATTAACATAAGAATAACCTCGGTAGGGACATTTTATATCCATTACTGGATGACCTACGGTCTACGGCAAAGATGAATATAATATAGTTATAAATATTATAAAATCAAGAGAAAATTCAGATTTTTTTTAATAATTAATGCGATTCATGTTTTACCATCTTAGAATTCTCATTCATTTTTCTTGATTTCTAACTGAGAATCAGACACAATTATACTTTTCTAATTTTTCACCATCTGAAGTATATTTATTTCATTTGCGAGATAATCCTGAAGCTCATAATGTTACAAATTTTCAATCCTCTGTTTTTCATATTATAATTTCTACATGTCCTATTTCTCTTTTAACATCTGGATCATAATGCCACGGCCACATTAATAAATCTCATGACACAGCATCAGATAAAGATACTTCATTATTTTTATATTTTGCATCTAATGACCATGTATTTTCTTTTTGCCAATTAGATAATCATATACAATAAGCAACAAAATGAGAACAATCAATTCCTCTCTTATCATCTTCTCATAATATTCATCACAAATGATATTCGGTTCAAATAAGCTCTTCTCATTTTTTTATCATACTAATTACTTTATCTTTTCTTTCATTAGGGACTTTTGATTCCCATGATGTTAAAACGTTTTTAACAATAATTTGTTCATTTAATTCGTTCATTTCAGAAGCTATTTTAAGTTAAGAAATATTTTCCATCATTTTAAATATCATTTCCATAAACCTCAGATTATCTTCATTTTATCTTTTCATGCATATAAACAAGCTTTTACAGATAGCCATATACATATTCACCAAGTACTTCGTAACAAAAGAATTGCTTTCTCATGGAAATTTGCATGTTTTTTTCACCAAAGAAAGATGTTCTTTATTTTCTGAAAAGCTGAATTTTCATTTCATATCCAAGCTTCTTCTAGAATTGTTTTATCTCTTTCAAAATGATGAACTTTTAAATCTCTGAAAACAAGAATTGGATATCATTTTTCTCGTATACTATATACAAAATCCAAATCCTCTGCTATTCGTGCAAATTCTTCATCATAATGTACTGATTGCATAATCTCTTTTTTTCAAAAGATTCAGTTTCAACTGAACATTTTTATTTCAGCATATTCTTCTTTATCTTCAAGAAAATGAACTTGAGGGCGTGCTTGCCGATATTTATATCATGAAAATCATTGATTCTGGATTTTATTTGTATCTCTCCACATTAAAGTTGGAGTAATAAAAACTTCTTTTCAATACCATTTTTTAAATTTTTCATGAAAAGAATATGCGACCTCTAAATAATCTTCTTCAATTACATTATCATCATCAAAAAGTTGAATATATTCACCTTTTGCATGATCTATTCAAAAATTTCTTACATAACTAGCACCTCACTTAGAATGTGGAAGGAAATCACTATTCTTATTTGAATAAAATGAAAGATCTAGCTTTATATCCTTAAATTCTTTTTGAAAAAATTCTCGCTCTTCTCACTTAAATTCTCTATCACAAACAACAACCACATCAAATGATTTTAGAGACTGTTTTTCCAAGCAATGAAAAATTTGATGTAAAAGAGCAATATTGGTAGCTCTTGAAGGAATAACAACAGTAATCATAGGGTTTGTTGTTTTCATATAAACATCTAGAAATAAACATTATTTCTCATATAGTAAAATATAAAAAACATTCAATAGCAAATCCTATTATTTTTTCACTAATTTCTTGCTTTTTTATCCATTTTCCATTATATTATATATAATTTATATCTTATATGTCAATATGAGGAATATCGTTATTATGCTACTTCTTATATTTGTACATTCAGTAAGCTTGAATACTTTTTGATATAACCAGATTTCTGAATATCTTCCATGAGAAGTTATCGTGAAATATAATTATGCTCTACAATCTGAAAATAAGGATAGTTTTGAAAATAGCTGTAGCTATGAACAAAATAGTAAGATATTTTTGAGTAAGAATTGATTAAGTCTTAAAGATAATATTTGAGATATTGCATTAATTTCTTTCGATAAAGAAAAAAGCATTGATGATATCATTTATCTTCTCAATACCGATAGTAATGTTAAAATAGCAGAACCTAATTATATTAATAAATCTGCTGTAAATAATATCTCTACTGATGATTTTTTCTGAAATGAACAATGGTGATTAAACTATATTTCTTGGCCAGAAGCATTTAGAAATTATGGTAACAAGATTAAATGATTTCAACCTGTTGTTGTTTGAGTTATTGATTGATGAGTAAACTACAATCATGTTGATTTAAAATGATCTATGTGGAATGCTAGTTCATGTAAATTAAATGGAAGAAGTATTGGTTGTAACTACTGATATAATTTTCGTTCTAATAGCTCTATTCCACTACCTGTATGAGATAACCATTGAACCCATATTGCTGGTATTATTGCCGCAACAGCAAATAATCTTAAAGGAATGGCATGAGTAAATCCTTATGCAAAAATTGCAGCATTAAAAGTTACTGATGATTATGCAAGTATTTCATCTAGTTTTGATGATTATGCTATTCTAAAAGCAATTGATTTTTCGATTGAGAATTGAATTAAAATTATTAATGCCAGCTACTGATGAGCAAACAACTCAGATACTATGAAAGAAAAAATACAAGAATTCTGAAATCATTGATGAATATTCGTAGCAACAGCCATGAATGATTGAATCAACATCGATAATGGTAAAAACATTTATCCTTGTGCATATGATTTAGATAATATCATTTGTGTTACTGCAATTAATAGCTATTGAAACAGAGCTAGTTTTGCAAATTACTGAAGTAAAAGTGTAGATATTGCAGCTCCTTGAGAGTGAATTCTTTGAACAACAAACAATCCAAGAAACATGTATCCTTATTTTGAAGATTTCAGTACTACATGTAATTGATGGAATTGATGAAGTTGTTGATATAATGAAGGATATCAATTTAATTGAAAGATAAACTCACCTTCATATCAATTATGATCAAGTTCTAATAATCTTATTAGATTTGATGCACAATGTTATTGATGAGATACATTAATAGCGAAAATTTATCAAAACTGAGAGGTTAAATGAACTATAAAGATTTGATATGTTTGAAATAATCAAAATGAATATAAAATCATTACTCCTCCTGAATTATATAGTTTCTATTTCAGTATCGAAAAAGAAGGAGAAAGTACCTGTTATATAGATAATGTTTGAGTATATACTCCAAAACCTTATTGAGCTGAAAGTGATTCTTATGACTTATGGAACTGAACTTCTATGGCTACTGCTTTTGTATCTTGATTAGCATCACTTATTAGATCATTAAATCCATACCTTAGTCCAGCTCAAGTTATAAAACTTATCATTGATAACTGAGATGTTAATAAAAATCTTCAAGGGATAACTGTAAGCTGAAAAACAATTAATGTTAAAAAGACTCTAGACTCTGTAAATATAGTTTCTCAAAATAGCTATAACAACTCAGATACTTATAACTCAGATACTTCAATAAACGATTTCTTTAATAATATGTTTGGTGAAGATAACTGAAATAATTATAATCCATCACCTTATACAACAGAAGCTATAGAAGCCTTTGACTTTGCTAGTGACAATTGAATTATATCAGCAACTAACATTCGTTCAGCAGATTGGGAATGATATTTAAATAGGATTTCAATGGCTAAGATTCTTTCACAATTTGCCATTAGTGTTCTTTGAATCCAACCAGATGAAGATAAATATACATCTTTTTATGATGTTTCAGAAGATTTAAATAGACAATATGATAATTGAGTTCTTCTTGCTTATCAACTTTGAATAATGTGAGTTTGAACTCATTACTTTAGGCCTTATGATAGAGTTACTAGATGAGAATTTGCTACAGCTATTTCAAGAATGATATATCATATAGAAGACTGAAATAACTGAGAAGCTTATTACTATCCACATCTTAATAAATTAAGAAATGAATGAATACTAACCAATACTGATCCAAATAGAATCGAAAAAAGATGACTTGCTCTAATAATATTAAAAAGGATTGCTGATAGCTATAAAGATTAATTACTAGATTATTGTTGATTAAGACACTAGAATTACTATAGTTCTAGTGTTTTATTTTTCAGAAATATATGAATAGTTTTAGAATACTTTCAGAAATTCCAATTTGAATTAAGTGGATGTCAATCTCACTTTTTCTTTGTATTCTATGATTATGAATATGAGACACTTATTTTTCTATTTATATTGAAGAGATTGTGCAATTTTCACTTTGAATAAGTCTTTTTTGAGCTCTTTATTCTTTAGTAAAGCTCGTGACTGTTATTCCAATTTGAATGTTAAACGATAAATGAAAAACTGAGGGACTTCTTATTTTAGGGAAAGTTTCTTGGATGATTTCTTGATTATTCTACTTCTTGGCTTGAATATATCATTCTTGGATATATCTTTTGATATGAACAGTATTTAGCTGAATAGCTTGATCTATTATCTACCCTAGTTATTGGAGCTTATACAAAAAATGAGGAGACAAAAAGAACCATTGAATGATTTTTTGACTCTATTATCAAAGTATTAACTTTGCTTATTGTGCCTGAGCATTTATTTGTGCTATAGCAATT
>CAMOEC010000071.1 GCA_946611795.1 uncultured bacterium | reverse complement strand
GCATATTCTGAGTTGGTAGATCCATTGTTACAACAGGCTAATTTTGATAAGCAAGCAGAAGCTGCAGAAAGAGGAGATGATGAAGCTACAAGTTGAGATGATGCATTTGTAGAAGCAATGGAATATGGAATGCCTCCTCAATCATGATTTGGTATGTGATTAGAAAGAATTTTAGCCATACTTACAGAACAAGAGAACTTGAGAGATGTTGTTATGTTTCCTTTGATGAAATTGAGAAATGAATCAAAAGAAGAATAATTAAATATTTTGTAGTTTTTGTAAAGGATAGAGTTAAGCAATACTCTATCCTTTTTTGCTTTTTTGTTTGATTATGAATAAAATTATAAAAAATGGTTATTAATATACATTTTGCTGTGATGTCTAATTGAAAATTAATCCGATAAAATTACAATTATATCTTGGCGAAATTAATCTAATAACGCATTAAAATTTTTATTTCATGGTTAAAAGAAAAATGTCACTTAATGTAAGAAAGTTTGTTTATGACAACATTACTCCGTATGAAGGAGATGCTTCTTTTCTTACTGGTCCAACAGAGAGAACAAAAAAATTAATGGAAGATGTAAGAAAGTATTTAAAAGAGGAGAGAGATAATAATGGACTTAGGTCTGTAGATCCTTCAACAATTTCAACAATAACTTCTCATAAGCCTGGTTATATTAACAAAGATTTGGAAACTATTGTTGGTTTACAAACAGATGAACCATTAAAAAGGGCAATTAAGCCTTTTGGTTGAATTAGAGTTGTTGAAAAAGCTCTAAATGAAAGAGGTATTGAATTAGATCCAAAAGTTAAAGAAATCTTTAAATATGCGAAGAATCATAATGATGCTGTATTTTCAGCATATGATCCTGAAATTAGAATGTATAGAACAAAGCATATTCTAACAGGGTTGCCTGATAACTATGCAAGAGGAAGAATTATTGGTGATTATAGAAGATTAGCACTTTATTGAACAGATAGATTAATTGAAGAAAAGAAGGCTGATTTTGCTGCAATTACTGGTGAAATGGATGATGCCAAAGTTAGATTAAGAGAAGAAATCTCTATGCAAATTTCTGCATTAAAAGATATTGCAGAAATGGCAAAAGGATATTGATTTGATGTGACTAGACCTGCTGAAACTGCACAAGAAGCTATTCAATGGGTTTATTTTGCTTATCTTTCTGGGGTAAAGGAACAAGATGGTGCAGCAATGTCTTTAGGTAATGTTTCTTCTTTCTTAGATATCTATATTGAAAAAGATTTAAAGGAAGGAAAAATAACAGAAAGTGAAGCTCAAGAAATGATTGATCATTTCGTTATGAAGTTAAGATTAGTTAGACATCTAAGACCTGGTTCATATGATGAAGTGTTTGGTGGTGATCCAACATGGGTAACTGAATCACTTGGTGGAATGTTTAATGATGGTAAGGTTAAAGTAACAAAGACATCATTCAGATTTTTACAAACATTATATAATCTTGGCCCATCTCCAGAGCCAAATCTAACTGTATTATGGTCTGAATCTTTACCTGAAGGATTTAAAAAATTCTGTGCACAAGTTTCTATTGATACTTCATCTATTCAATATGAAAACGATGATTTAATGAGACCTTGTAGAGGTTCTGATGATTACGGTATTGCTTGCTGTGTATCATATCAAGAAGTTGGTAAAAGAATTCAACATTTTGGTGCAAGATGTAATTTAGCTAAGACTCTTTTAATTGCTATTAATGGTGGTAGAGAAGAAGATGAAGGTGTGCAAGTAATGGATGCTTCATTATTTGAAAACTGTGATAATGAAGATGGTACATTAAATTATGATAAAGTATATGCAAACTTTAAAAATGCTATGGCTAATATTGCTAGAGTATATGCTAAAGCAATGTATATTATTCATTATATGCATGATAAATATTATTATGAAAAAGCTCAGATGGCTTTTATTGATTCAGGATGTGGAATTGATATAGCATATGGTGCAGCAGGTATGTCTGTTGTGTTAGATTCTTTGTCAGCTATTAAATATGCTAAAGTAAAGCCTATTAGAGATGAAAATGGTATTGCCAAAGATTTCGAAATTGATGGAGAATTCCCAATGTTTGGAAATGATGATGATAGAGTTGATTTGATGGGTAAAGAAATTCAAAAATATTTCATAGAAGAACTGTCAAAGCATAGAGCATATAAAGATGCTACTCCTACATTATCTCTTCTTACAATTACATCAAATGTAATGTATGGAAAGAATACTTGAGCAACTCCAGATGGTAGAAAAGCTGGTGAACCATTTGCACCAGGTGCAAATCCTATGCATGGTAGAGATCATTCATGAGCAATAGCTTCATTAAATTCAGTATCAAAACTTGATTATAATTATTCTAAAGATGGTATTTCAAATACATTCTCAATTGTTCCTACTTCATTATGAGCAACAAAAGAAGAACAAAATACTAATCTTGTATGAATGTTAACAGGTTATTTTAAGAAAGGAGCTCATCATCTTAATGTAAATGTATTAAATAGAGAAACACTTATGGATGCATATGAACATCCAGAAAATTATCCTTCATTAACTATTAGAGTATCATGATATGCAGTTAACTTTGTAAGATTATCAAAAGCTCATCAATTGGAGGTTATTAAGAGAACATTCCATGAAAGTATGTAGTTAAAATTTATACTATAAGAAAAAGATTCGATGTAATAAGTCGAGTCTTTTTTGCTTTTTTTAAAGCGTGCGAATATACTTAATTATGTTTATTTTGATGAGATATTATTATGCCAGAAGAAAAAAATCCAGATTTAAAGGAAAATTATGAAAATTCTTCTGAACAAGTAGAACAGAAGACAGAGCAAATGTTTAATTTAATTCGTTCTCATGAAGAGCGAATGAAAAAAACACAAGATTTTTTAGAAAAGAATATTAGTTCTTTTTGAAAGATAGAAATAAGTAAACGTGTTTTATCTTATCAGTCAAAGAATGTTCTTGATCTTTTTGAAAAAT
>CAMOEC010000070.1 GCA_946611795.1 uncultured bacterium | reverse complement strand
TCTTGGAACATTTTCTCCAATCAAGATTTATCCAGATATTTACGAAGATTTGCATCATCTGTTCTAAACAGATCTCCATACAAATTCCAAGCTGACTCTTCTACAGCATCCATTATGTTATCATCAATATCTTTAACAATATTATCACACGATTTTCAAAGCTGTTGTTTTTCAGCATCTGTTAATGCTTCTCATTTTTCTTTCTTTTCATATATTGTCTGAAGAATATCTTTTCATCATGATGTGTTACCAAGTACTTCATCTCTTTGTTTATCTAAATTCTTAACTGATTCTTTTACATCTTCTCAAACTTTACTATCAAAGATAGCATTATCTTTTAGGATTGTCATTCATGTAGAGATTGGACTAATTAAGAATTTTTGTAATTTTTCATCTTTTTCTACATATTTTTCATATAGCTCTTTATCTTTAAGAATATCTTCTTTCTTCAATCAATATTTTCTTGCATTTTCTTCTGCTATTTTATCTTCTAACTGTTCTCTTTTCTCAAATAAATATGTTTGAACTCTAATACTTTGTCTGAAGAAAAATTGAAGTTCTTTTTCAGTATTTTTATTACTTGCAATCCATTTATCTATTTTTTCACTTAATGATCACGACATATTAGCAACTTTTGTCCATGAAGGTAATTTAGAAAGGAATGAATCAACAAATGTCTTCAAAAAATCATTTCAGAGATTCTTTACATAAGCAACCATCTCTCTAATACCTCAAGCCATAGCTTCTTTCATTGATGAATTTTGAGAAAGAATATTCTCAATTGATCCAAATTTATTATCAAGACAGAATGGAATTATTCATTTATAATGTTCCATTCATCTTGATTGCTCTGAAGCAATTCTTTTCATCTCTAATTCATCTTGATATCATGCCTGAAGTTCTCTGTCATATAATGCTTCGTATGTAATATCAACGTTTTCTCACAACTGTTCATAATTTTCAACAGCTTCTTTATTATTTGGATCTTTATAAAATTCTTCATATGCTTTGTATTTTACTTCATCTGGTGAAGCATCTGTAGGCTTTTCTTCATCTTCTCACCATAAATGAAGTTTTTTACCTATCCAATATCAAAGAGTACCTACTCATACTCAAATTCATGTCCATTTTAATATTTTTCAAGCTGTTGTTTTCCAAAAAGACTTTTTCTTCTTTTTCTTTGTCTTTCATTCAGATTCTTCTGAATCTCATTCTTCCTCTCATTCATCTTTATCTCAAAACGCTCGATTCCATAAACCTTTTACTCATTTATAAATAGCATATCCTGTTACTCAAAATCCTACTGCACGCATTATATTCTTTCAAGGTTCTTCTTTCCACTTTTCTCATGATGTTACATCATTCCAATTTTCTGAAACAAAATCCTTTGTTTTTTCTCGAATTCACTTATCAGATTGAGACTGCTCAGAATCATGATTAGACTCAGCAACATTATTATTAGACATAACTCATTGCTTTAAAGCTTTCAATTCTTCTTTGAATTTTTCAAAATCAGACGATATTTTATCTACATCTGACTTTAATGCAGAGATTTTTCACTTTTCTGTTTCATCTGTCGCTGTAAAATTATCGATTCATTTTTTTAAATCATCAAGTTTCTTAGTAATGCTTTTTTGAAGCGTTTCTTTTTCTTGAGTTCATACAGCTTTTGAAAGTTCGTCTAAAGATGCACGTATTTCATCCTTTTTCTGAACTAAATCTTCAATTTTTGTAGGCATGATAAATAGTTTTTTGTTTATAAAATAATCTATTATAATTATAAACAAAACAAAATATTATTAGCATTTTAGACTATATTATTAGTGCTTTTTACTTGACATTTTACAAAAAGTAAAAAAGTCTCTATTTCTAGAGACTCTTTCACTATGAAAATTTATATTATTCAGTTACTTCTGCTTCTTGTTCATCATTTTTTTCATCTTCTTTTGGATCCTCTTTTTCCACTTTTGATTCTTCCTCTGGTATATCGAATAATCATCAGTTCATTGCAACTTTTTCAGCTTTTTTCTTATCTTCTTTATATTTCATATTTTCTGTCTTTTCTTCCCAAGGACGATATACTACATCAATTTCTTTTTCAACCATCTTGTATAATGGAGTTTCAGGTTCATCAAGTGAGATATCATTTGAATGTAATGTTTTCAATGATCAATCAGCAAAACGGATTCTTACTGCTCACTCAATAATTGAAATTCCTCAAACAAGAGTTTCATTACCTGTCATTACTACTTGTCACTTTCTAGCTCTCTTTCGGATCTTTAAGTCTTCAAGTGATAATAACTTACCATTCTTATCAGAATAGATTAAGATAAATGGTTCATCATTATGCAAGAACATATTTGCTATTTCATCTCATTCTTGAAGTTCAATCGCTTTTACTCATCAAGCAGTTTTACCCATTGCTCTAACATCATCTGATTTGAATAATAACATCCATCATTGCTTTGAGATAACTCAGATATTATCACCATCATTAACAGGAAGAACTCTAAGAATCTTTTCTCCTGGCTCCAAAGACATTATAGATGTTGGGAACTTTTTGAAGCTTAATACTAATTCTTTCTTAGCCTTTTTAATACTGTTTTTATTAGTTAAGAACATTAGATAATCATATTGGAAGTGCAATGTCTTTGCAAATACGATTTTTCATTTCAATCCAAAATGTTCTTTAAGATTCATTGCTGGTTTAGCCATATTGAATTGACCAAAATCTTTTAATCTTTGAACTACTAATTCACCAATATCTGTAATAATAATTAACTTATCTTGGTTGTGTGTATAAATAAGATCTAATGTTTCTTCTGGTATATTTTGAATTCTTGTTTGATACAATACTCTTAAAGAGAAATCGTTACCAATCCAGCAGATTACATCCTCTTTCACCTTATCAGCAGCCTTTTGGAATTCCTTTAGTGAACCACTAATGTTATATACACTTAAATCATTAGATAATTCTGTTCTTCTCTCATCTCCATATTTATCTTTCATATAGATTAATTCTTTTTCAATTACTTCATCTAGTTTTTCAGGATCTCCAATAATATGTTCTAATTCATCGATAAGTCTTAATTTTTCCTCAATTTCATCTGAAATCTTTTGGATTTCTAGACCAACCAATGATTGTAACCTCATTAGAAGGATATATTCAGCTTGTTTTTCAGAGAAACCAAACTTTTCCATCAAATTATTTCTAGCATCAGCTTTTGATTCTGATTTCTTAATTGTCTCAATTACTTCATCAATAATATCGATAGCCTTCTTTAAACCTTCTAGAATATGTAATCTTTCTTTTGCCTTATTTAATTGGAAGACAGATCTTCTATAAACAACAGATCTACGGAATGTAACAAATTCCATAAGTAAATCCTTAATGTTTAGAAGTCTTGGTTGAGTACCATTATCAACAAGTGATACATTATTAAGATTAAAATTAGTTTGTAATTCTGTTAATTTAAATAATTGAACAAGTACTAGATCTGGATCTACACCTTTTTTAAGGTAGATTGCAATTCTAATCTTATTTTTATTTGATTCATCACGAATATCATTAATACCTTCAATTTTTTTCTCAACAACTAATTCTCAAATTTTTTGAACTAATGCTGCTTTATTTACTTGATATGGAATTTCATCAACAACAATTACATGAGCACCATCATATACTTCATCATGAGTTTTACCACGAACAACAATTCCTCATTTACCTTTTTTATAAACTTCAAGGATATTATTTGAATCAAATATTATACCTCCTGTTGGGAAATCTGGTCATTTAATAATTTCCATAATTTCTTCGATACTTACAGATGCCTTTTGTTTAATTTCTGAACCATTATCATCTGTAATTATTTCTTCTTTTCATTCTTTATGAAGTAATAGTAATGATGCATCAATAACTTCAGTTAAGTTATGTGGAGCCATATTAGTCGCCATACCAACAGCAATACCCATTGTACCATTACAAAGATGATTAGGGAATTTTGTTGGAAGCATAATAGGTTCTTTTAATGAACCATCAAAGTTATCTCTCCAATCAATAGTATCTTGATCTAAATCAGCTAACATTTCTTCAGCAATTTTTGTTAATCTTGCTTCTGTATACCTCATGGCAGCTGCACCATCTCAATCGATTGAACCAAAGTTTCCCTGTCCATCAACTAATGGATATCTCATTGACCAAGGCTGAGCAAGTCTAACCATTGCTTCATATATTGAAGAATCACCATGTGGATGGTATTTTCACATTACTTCTCACACGATTCTTGCTGATTTTTTATGCTTTTCTCTATAAAAGTTATTCATTCAAGCCATTCAGAAGAGAATTCTTCTTAATACTGGTTTAAATCAATCTCTTGTATCTGGAAGTGCACGAGAAATAATAACAGACATCGCATAATCGATATATGACTGTGTAATCTCTT
>CAMOEC010000069.1 GCA_946611795.1 uncultured bacterium | reverse complement strand
CATTCATATGAATAATTAATAGTTTCTACTTCTCACAAAATTTTTCCTTTAACTCAAGTTTCTTCTAATACTTCTCTATAAGCAGTCTCTTCTAAACTTTCTCATTCTTCGCAATGTCATTTTGGTAATGAGTAATCTGGGGTATCTCTAATTGCTCTATAAACGATGTAAATATTCTTTCCATCGCATAACACTCCTCAAGCTTTTAATCTTTTTACGTGTTCCATTATAGAAGTTTAAATTAAATTATTCTCAAAAGAATTTTTCATAGATCATTTTAAATCATAATTTCCAACTATTACTATTTTTCTGTCATTTTCATAATGAATAATCAGTATAGCGAATATTTACAGGAACTTCTATAAACTTTAGTCAATGAAGTGCTATTTGCTCATTAATTTCATTTGCATAGTGCATTCAATCAGCATTAATATTTATTTTGTTAAAGGCATCTAAAGTATAAACTCTATAACCATTATGTGGATCAGATACTTTAACTCAATAAAAGATTCTAGTAATGATTTTTGAAATCCAAAGTATAATTCTTCTAGATTTTGGCATATCATAAGATTTAGCTCCTTTAACAAATCTTGATCATAAGAATAAATCAATATTCTTATGTTTTTCAATTGCGTTTTGAAAAGTCTTAATATCTTTAATATCCATTTGACCATCAGGATCAAATCAGACAACCCATTTTATATTTAATTCTTTAGCATATTTTTTAATAAAAGCGTATCCTGATTTGTTAGCAGCTCATCCTCATCTATTGATAACATGAGAGATAATAATCATTAAACATTTTGGATATTGCTTCTTTTTTTCTCTTAATATTTCTAATGAATCATCTTTAGACCCGTCATTGATGAATACCATTTTCCTAACTCAATATTTTACAAGTTCATCAATCGTATTTCATAATACTTTTCATTCATTATAGACTCTAATATTGAATACATAATCATCGAGTTCTTTACTATTTTCAAACTGAGCTATTTGTTCTTTATTTTCATTATATGCTTCATTAATTGCTGTAGTTGAAATTAATCTTGTGAGATCATTTCAGTTCTTTGACATAATATTAATAATGTGAAATATACAGTAGAGGAGTATAATGATAGAAAAATATACAATAAGATCAGCTCATCTATTAAGTCAAAAGGTTATACCTATGGCATTTAACCATTGTATTTTTAATGCAAAAACTCAGATAACGATTGCTCCTATAAAGAAGAATAAGAAGGTTGCTAAAGAGATTTTGTGCCTCTTATAAGTCCTGGCTATAAGATATACGAATGCAAGACTACATATAATCAATAAAATCTGAAGTTTTGTCATTATTGAATTTTAGAGATAAACTAAACAAATAGTAGTGTTCTTGTGCTTTAATACAAGAAAAAATAATTAAAAAAGCAGAGATTTTTTCTCTGCAATACTATATCGATACTAATGTTAAATCGCAATTGCTTGAAAGCGTACGTTAGTTTTGTCTTTTGGATATTCTGTAATGATTGGCTTTTTTCAACTTACAAAGTCTAAAGTAGCAATGGTCTTTCTATCAGCTGTAATCATCCAAAAAACTTCTTTTTCTCATTGTGAAAATCTTTCTTCAGCTTCTTCTCGATTCTTTACTCTATTTTTGTAATTAAGTCTTAAAATAATATTTAAGTCTGCTGCAGTTTTTCTAATAGCTCAAAGTCTTTTATCAGTACTTGAAGGTAAAACAAGAATCGTATCAGCTACTTTGTAAGGAGTCATTTTTCAGTTCTTTAAAGTAATGATGTGTTGCTTTGTCTCATCATACCACCAAAATGGACCACGATCTCAATCTACAAATTTGTTTTGTGCTTCATTAGCATCTCAAACCTTTTCCCATCAGTCTCTTAAATCGAGTCTAACTCTGATTCATGTTTCGTGGTCTACGAGTCTCATTTCCCTATATATATTAAAAATAAAATTTCTGTTTTTTAATTGTATTCAAGACCAAAAAATTGTCAAAAAAAATGAGTTGAAAACGGTATTAATAATAAGCCTAAATACACACTGGTAAAATGGTATAAAATGGTGAAAATCTGATAAATAATATTACAATATGTCAAGGATTATTATTTATGTTAAAATTGTTATAAATGGTTAGAAATTAAAGGTATGATACGCTATTTCTCCTTGATATGCTAATAATTTTTTGTTGAAAGTACTAAGTCATTTTATAATATAAGCAAAATGAAAGATTTTATACTTTCAAAAAAATAAAAATGCCTGAAACTGCACTTGTTGTTATTAATATGCAAAATGCACGAATAGAAAAAGGATCTGAATATTTCTTGTGAAATCTTGATACGATGGTTGAAAAAATTAATTATCTCATTGCTTATGCTAGAGAAATGGGATATAAGATTATCTTTATTAACCACCATGAAGCTGAATGAGCTTTCTCATTAGATAATCCACTTTCTGATTTTATTCCAGAATTAAGCGTGGGTAAAAATGATACAGTTATTAATAAATTTAAGGTAAGTAGTTTCTATAATACAAAATTAGAATCTGAATTAGTGTGAATAAGGAATCTTGTTGTTTGTTGAGCTTTAACAAATCTTTGTGTTAGAATGTTTGTTGAAGAGGCATATGATAGAGAATTTAGAATTGCATTAATTGATGATTTGACTGTTGCCTATTCTGATGATATTCATGATAATACTTTACAAGATTTGGCTGATACAAGGTCAGAGTTAAGTATCTTATCATTGGAGAACTTTGTAGGTTAATTTTAATTCTTTTATTTGTTGCACGTAGTAAAGATGGAGTGAGCAAGATTAGTAAGTGAATTGATTGAAAAATATCATCCAAAAACAATTCTGGACCTTTGAGCATGAAAATGATATTTTAGTATCCTTGCTGCTAGTTATTGAGCACAAGTAGATGCTGTTGAGGATACATCAATTAGAAATCAATTTCCAGATTATTTAAAAGCTCATCCAAATGTTACTTTTCATGAGAGTAAAATTGAAGAGTTTGAAATAACAAAAAATTATGACTTAGTAATTGCTAAGCATATTGTAATGTATATGGATAAAGAATATGTTTTATGAGAATTTATTAATTCAATCTATCAACACCTTAATAGATGAGGTTTTCTTTTCCTAACATATCATCATACTGATTCAGAACTTTGGAATGAAAAGGAGTGATTGGTTGAATATTCATTGAGTGATTTTAAATCATTTAGATGAAACTATACACTTAAAGATTTCTGAGATTATACTAATCCTGCACCAGGTATTAACAAAGAATATAAAATTGGATATGTTATTCTGCAAAAGAACTAGTGATATAAATAAAAATGCTTAAAAAGCTTCTATTGATTTACCATAGTTTTCATTAAACAAAAAATGCCAAATATGCTTATTGATACAGTATCAGAGTATGATGATACTAAAAAGAAATATCTCTTAGATCTTTGGGAAAAGATAGTTTTATCTATGGCTAATGATATTGACCATAGAAAACTTCTTATGTTTTTATGAAAAGCTTGAGTTATTGATATTGATGAAGAAAAAAAGTTAGTAGTAATTTGAACAGCTAATGATTTTTCCCTAGCAAATATTAAAAGGAATTTTACTAAACCATTAAAAGAAGCTGTAGAACAGTGTTATAATTCTCAATATTGAGTTAAATTTGTTACCTATGAAGCTTTTAGTAACGCTAATCATGAGTTGCTTTCTGATTTAAAGAAGCTGCTTAATATTAAAGATGAGACTCAAAAGACAGGACAAAATGAAAGATTGGAATCATGATTAAGAAGTGAATTAGCAAGATATTTCTGAATACTATTTGAACCAAGATATCGTTTTGATTCTTTTGTTGCATGATCAAATAATCAATTAGCTTTTTCTGCAGCTAAAGCTGTTGCTGATAATCCATGACATGAATATAATCCATTGTTTCTTTATTGAAATGTTTGATTAGGTAAGACTCACCTCATGCAAGCTGTTGGAAATGAAATTATGGAAAAATATCCAGATAAAGTTGTTATCTATCTTCCAGCTAATAAGTTAATTGATGAAATTGTTCGTGCTATAACTGGTCATACAATGCCTCAATTAAAAAAGAAATTTGAACAAGTTGATGTTTTACTAATAGATGATATCCAATTCTTAGCTAAGGCAGAAAGAACTCAAGAGACTTTCCATGATTTGTTTAACGATTTTCATTCAAAGAATAAACAGGTTATTATTTCTTGAGATCGTCCTCCAAGAGAATTGACACTTATTGCTCCAAGATTACAAAGTAGATTTGCATCTTGATTAGTTGTAGATTTACAGGCTCCTGATTTCGAGACAAGAGTTGCTATCCTTGAATCTAAATTGCAGTCAAAATGAATGTATATTGATAGAGAATATCTTTCTGTGATAGCAGAGAATATAAAAAGTAATGTTAGAGAACTTGAATGAGCACTAAATTCACTTCTTACAAGAAGTAAACTTATGTGATGAGAAATAACTATAGATATTGTTAATGAATGTCTTAGAAGTTTATGATACTCAGTCTCTTGACAGCCAGTTAATCCTGTAATTAATTGACCAGTAACAAGTACAAAAAGTTTTGATACTATAGTAGATAATGTTGCTGTATACTATGAAGTCTCAGTTGCTGATATTAAATGAAATGGAAGAAAACATCAAATATCATTAGCAAGACAAATGCTTATGTATATTGCTAGAGTTCATTTTAAATGGCAGTTTGAAAGAATAGGAACTTATTTTTGAAAGAATCATGCAACGGTAATCTATGCAATTGATACAGTAGAAAAAGCATTAAAATCTGATCCTCAAATTAAACATGATTATAATGTCTTTGCTGATTGGGTGCAACAATAATTTCATAATAAAAAAATGGAGCAGTATCTAAACATACGCTCCTTTTCTTTTTAGAATCTTCTAGCATATAGCGTTGAAGAATAGATAAGTTTCCCCTCAAAGTAGTAATTAACTTTGTACTTTTCTTTCCTTTTAAAGAAGTCTAATACACCTAAAGATACTGGAAGCAGGATGATGTTGATTTTATCAATTTCCTGATCGTATCTATTAGTGTAGCCTACACAGTACTCTTGAAAGTTGTGTATGCTTACTCCAAAAAAAGGATTGAAAGAGATATCTACAGCTATCCGGTGACAAATTTCTTTAATCTGTTCCGGAGAATAGTTGCAAACATTGTATAAGTTCTTTAATGCTTCTACGAGGAAAGCTCTTCTTTTTCGTATTCTAGTGTCTCTCGAGAACACTGTTCTGAATACTTTGTTTTGTAATTTTGACGCTTTTGACTTTTTCATATTTTTAGTATTTGTTTCATTGAGAGTATATTAAAGCTGTAAATTAATTGCAAGAAAAAATATCTTTTTTGTTAAGAATTATTAAAAAGATTCCATTAATGGAATCTTAATTTTATGAAATAATTTTAATCATTAATTATTAATCAAATAGGGCAATGATCAGACCCTTCAACACTATCATAATGAACCATATCTCATAAATCTTCTATCATATTCTCAGACACCCAAAAATAATCAAGTCTCCGTCAAACATT
>CAMOEC010000068.1 GCA_946611795.1 uncultured bacterium | reverse complement strand
TCATCTTGTAATAAAATTACTTCAATGTTTCTGTTTTTAACTAATCTCCTTGGCATTTTAACACGCTTCTTTACGGAAGTAAAATAAAGTTCAGTTGAATTTTATACTGATTTTAATCATAAATGCAATTGGTTTTCGTTAATTTTTCGTCTTTTTATTGTTTTTCATTAATAAAACGGTAAAAACTTGAAGAAATAATTTTAATTAATTGCTTAAATATGGATATATTTGATTCTCATACCCACCTAAATCAAGATGAATTATTCAAAAGCCGAGAAGAACTCCTCCAAAATTTTATTAATATATGATGAAAAGGATTAATAAATGCAGGAGCTAATAGAGTTTATAACAACAATTGACTCTGTATTTCAAAAATCGTTCAAAAAAAATACCCTAACATTTTTGTAAAATGTGCATTAGGTTGGCATCCTTGTGATGTAGAACAAATCGGACAAGATTATAATAAAACAAAAATAGAGCTAAAAGAAGAAATACTTAACAATAAAGAATACGTTGTTGCTATTGGTGAATGTTGAATAGATCTTCATTATGACCCAGAATGAAAAACTTTAGAACTTCAACAACAATATTTTAATTCTCAATGTGAACTAGCTGAAGAACTTTCACTTCCAATCATGATTCATTCTAGAGACGCATTTAATGAAACCTATGAAATATTGAAAAATTTTAAAAACATCACCGTTTATATTCATTGCCGATGATATTGAACTGATGAAATAAAAACAATGCTTAAAACCTTTAATAATTTATACATATGATTTTGCTGAAACATCACGTATAAAAACGCAGAAAATTTGAGAGAAAGCATAAAAATACTTCCACTAAAAAATCTATTAATAGAAACAGATGCTCCTTATCTTTCACCACAATGATTCCGCTGAACCTTAAATGCACCAGAAAGAGTTAAAGAAATCTGAAAATATATAGGAGAACTAATAAATATCCCAGAAGAACAACTTCGAAAACAAGTTAAAGAAAATTTTTTCAATCTATATAAATAATATCCTATTTATTCATTCTATATCAGAATCATTTAATTGTTTCAATATAATCTTTTCAAACCTTCCTTCTTATCGTTGAAAGATAAACATCCAATTTTCAATCTTCCTCAAATCAAGCTTCACCTCACCAAATTTCTTCTATAATATCAAGCCTCGAAACAGCAACTCATTGATTCAACATTAACATTTCCAAAATCTGAAATTCCTTTAATGATAATTTCAATTCCTCTCCTCACTTAAATACTTTTTTCTGATTTCTATCCAAAACAATATCTCAAAAAGACAACTCCTCTTTCTGAGGTAATCTATTTGCCAGAGCCAAGACCCTCGCCTCTAATTCCTCTAAATCAAATGGTTTTACCAAATAATCATCAGCTCCTACTTCAAACCCCTCCAATTTATCTTCTAATTCTCATTTTGCTGTCATAATCAAAATAGGTGTTTCAGGATGTACTGACCTAATAGTTTTAGCAATTGTTATTCAATCAACTCAAGGGAGCATCAAATCCAAAAGGATAATGTCAAAATCTTGATGTTTTACTAATTCATTCGCATAACTTCAATGATCAACCCACATAACAGTATGTCAATCCAATTCCAAATATTTTTTAATACTTTCAGCTATAGTTTTTGTATCTTCAACTAATAATAATGATAGAGCCATTTTAATTAAATTTTAATATAAAGGTTACTCATTTTCATTTTTCACTTTCACATCAGATTTCAAATCACTGTTTCTCAGCAAATAGCTTTGAAAGATAGAGTCACAATCAAAAACTTTTTCTATCCGAATTAGATGAATCTCATTGCCAAAACCTTTCCCATATTTTCTGTAAATTTTCATCTGCAATTCATTCTCAAGAATTCCAAACTTTAAAACAATCTTCATTCAAACTAACTTTTATCTCTCACTCATTAGGAACATATTTAAAAGCATTTCTCAAAAGATTTGTCATAATACTTTCCCATCATTGTTTATGGACTTTTTTTACAAGCTTACTTGGTATATCTTGATGAACAATAATCTTTTTATCATCAAACTCCATTGCCAATTGCCTTAATGTTGAATTTAATGACTTAACAATATCATTTTCTTCTTTATCTAAACTAACAGATTCCTCAATTCTTGTAATCAAAAGCAAAGCATCCAACAGCTCATCCATTCTTTTTATTTCCTCCTTAACTTCTTTTAAACTTTCATCATAGTTTTTTGATTTACGAGCCAAATCAACCAAAGTAGATATTCACATTAAAGGAGTCCTTAATTCATGAGATGCATTCCTTACAAAATCTTTTAATCACAATGTTTGATTTGAAATTTTTTCTAACGCTTGATTAAACTTCATACTTACTTTATTGATCTCATCATCTTCAGCTCATTCAATTTGAATTCTATGATGCAAATGATCGATATCTAAGGATTCAAGAGCGTCATTTAAAGCATTCAACTTTTTCAACGCTGTTTTCACAAAAAACAAAGATGCAATATAAGATAAAACAATACCAACAATTAAGATAACAATAGATATCCAAAGAAGAGAATATTGTAATTGCACATGAGGTGTCACATTATTAACCTGCAAAAAATCTCAGTCTCTTTGCAAATATAAATAATATCCATCAACAACATAAATATTTAAGATATTCTTCTGACTTAACAACTCTTTTGCCTCATCTGAACCATAATTTAAACGCAATCTATGTTGTGGAAAATTTTGCTCTGGATTAAAATGTTTATTCTCATCAGGCTTACACATTCAATCAGGACATCTATCTCCACCTCTATCAGCAACAATATTTCAACTTAATCATTTAACATCCTCCATCATTTCACGAGGTCACTTAAAGAATTCATTTCTCATAAAAGGAGGATTTTTCAAATCAAAATACCAAAAAGAAAAAAAGAAAAAATTCATAAAACATGCAACAAAGAACAAGATTATCGCAGAAAACACAGTAAATTTTAACGATATTTGAGTCGATGTTTTTAAATTTTTGAACATGTTTCTCGAATATTATACTTATAAAACGACTTTAATATAATCAACAACCTTAAATAAAGCTTAAATAGTTATAAATATCTTTCAATCAATGAAAGTATAGCATCTTTTCATGATTTCTTAACAGAAGAAGACATTATAATATCAGGTAAATAAGAAATCGTTTTTTGAACTTGCTGCTTTAATAATTTTAAGTTCTGAGATACCGTCTTCTGATTTGCTTTATCAATTTTTGTCATAACAATAACAAAATCTAAGTTCTCTTCTTCAAGACTTTGCATAAACTCTAAATCAATTTTTTGAGGTGTTATACTTCAATCAACCAATAACAAAACTAGAGGTTTTCTTGTTATGAAATAATTATGAGTTTCATCTATCCAATTTCTTCTAGATTCCAAACTAGATTTAGCGTATCAGTATCATGGCAAATCAACAAAATACCATTTTTCATTTACTAAAAAATAATTAATAAGCTGTGTTTTCCCAGGCTTATCAGAAGCTTTTGCGATATTTTGTCACATTAACATATTAATTAAAGAAGACTTTCAAACATTAGACCTACCTATAACAGCCACCTCAGGAAAAGTCTCTAAAGGACAATCTTTAACTTTTGCTACTGATTTTAAAAACTTAACTGAAGTGATTAACATTAAAGAATCTTTCTAAGAATAAAGCCACTATTTTACAAAATGAAGAATAACTCCTGCTGTTTTTTGAACATCAAGTATGGTATATTCACGTCAATCATCTAAAACAACATTTCAAGAATCTCAATTCTGTCATCACATCTCTGGATAAAAAGGGGTTTTATCAAAAATTAGAATCTTTTGTCCCTCTTCTGTATCTATTTCTTTTAATAACTTAGCATCTTGGAAATCAAGACTTCAATATCAAACGAATTCTGTTGCAGGAATTCCCTCTAAATATTTAGACCAATCAGCAGTTTTTTGAAACATTACTTTTGTACTTTGTCTAGATTTTTCCTTAGCTTTTTCTAATGCTTTCTTATATCATTCCAAATCCAATTCAACACCTTTCTCAGCAGCTATTTCTTTTGTAATTTCCAAAGGAAATCCATAAGTATCATAAAGCATAAAAATCTGATCTCAAGCTAACTTACCATTAGCATTTTTCAATAAATCTTCTAATATTCATTTACCTTTAGCAATAGTTTTCTCAAATTGAGATATTTCATTAATTAAAGTTTTCTTAATTCTATCTTCATCAAATTCTCTTAATCACTTAAATGAAACAAAAGCAGCATCAACAAAACTACTTAATTCTTCACTGTTCAATTTCTTAAGAAGAATCAAATTATAATAACATCTTCTAACTATCATCCTTAAAACATAACCAGCACCAACATTAGAAGGAGTTAAACCATCATTAATCAACATAAATGCTGTTCTCAAATGATCAGCTACAATTCTAAACTTTCTCTCATTTCACTTATAAGTTAACCCTGTTGTTTTTTCTAAAAGAGAAATAAATGGAGCAAAAAGATCTGTTTCATAAATACTATCTTTTCATTGTAGAACCTTACACATTCTCTCAAATCACATACCAGTATCAACATTGTGTTGAGATAATTTTGAGAAATGGCCTTTCTCATCTCTATAGAACTCCATAAATACATTATTCCAAATCTCCATCCAATTATCTTCATCATCCTTTACATTAGAACCTTCTGGTGGAAATTCTGATGATCCAACCCAATAAAATATTTCAGTATCAGGTCCACATGGTCAAACAGGACCTGGACTCCACCAATTATGTTTTTCAGGCAAAAATGATATTCTATCTGCAGGAATTCAAGCTTTTTGCCAAGCAGCGGCAGCAACTTCATCTCTTGGAGCATCAGCATTTCCTTCAAATACTGTTACTGCTAATTTTTTAGGATCAAATCATAATTCATTTACCAAAAATTCATAACTCCATTGAATTGCTTCAGCCTTAAAATATTCACCAAGAGACCAGTTTCACATCATATCAAAAAAAGTAAGGTGAAAACTATCTCAAACTTCATCGATATCAACAGTTCTTACACATTTTTGAATATTAAATAATCTATGTCACAATGGATGTTCTTTACCTGCCAAATAAGGAATTAATTGCTGCATTCATGCAACATTAAACAAAGCTGTAGATTCTTTATCTGCAATTAAAGAAGCCTCTGGTAAGTTTACATGACCTTTTGATTGCCAAAAGCTTTTCCATTTTTCTCTTAATTCATTTGAAGTTAAATTTAACATAAGTTTATATTAAGAATTTAAATTAAAAGTATCTAAATCAAGTTCACAACTCTCTAACAAGAATTCTGATGCATTCTTAGTTTTATCCCAACAATATCCATCAACGCATTCTGTTCAAAAAGAAACAGTTGTTCATAAATAATGATATTCTAAGAATCTATTCACAATAACTTTTCAATCTCTAAATCATCAAAAATACCACCTTGAATCCCATTTATTATTACTTTCATCAAACAAATTATCCTTATTACCATTTCCTTGACCTGGATCAAACAAGATATCATTTATCTGATAAAGAAATTTACCCTCAACACTATGTCATGCTATAAAATAATTTCAACTACCATCAGACCAAGCACCAACTCAATAATTTATTGGCAAATCTTCATCATTTTGATTAATATATAGCATTCAATCATCATAAAGATAATCAACCATTGTTAAATATTCTTTAGATAGCCCCTTTTCCAAAGCATAAGCAGCTCAAGAATATGTAAAGAAAGACTTAGCAGACTCATCAATGAATTTTCAATCCTTAACTACAGTATAAGCCACTTCAGGAAATCCATTAAGGAAACTACTACAAACAGGATTATATCAATCGACTTGAATATTTCCATCACTATTTAATCAAAAACTTGAAGTAATTGAAACCACAGAATGAGAAGTAGTATCATAAGTATATGAATTCAAGAAAACTCCTCACAATCAATCAGGGAAACTTCCTTTTTTTGCTTTCCTTCTACAATTCTGAACATGATCAGAAATAACATTTGGTATTCTATAAAGCCCTGGCACTCAGCACATAGGCAAAGATGCCATAGTATAACGAATTATTTCATCTCATGATAAACTTGATGTATCAACATTATTTAAGGCATCTTTAAATAATAATTTATTATTTTCAGAAACATTCTGTTGAACAACTCAAGTTGTAATATTAACCTGAATACGAGGAATTCAAGTATCTTCAACAATATTTTTTTCACTCATAAGGAAAGCTGTTCAAGAAACAAGAACAGCCACCGATAAAACAATTAAAGATATACCTAATTTCCTATTCATCTCACTTATAAAACACAATTACAAAACTACTCTGCAGCATTTATAGCTCTCAAATTTCTATCCTCTTTATATGCATCAATAAACTCATAAACATTAATCTTATTTACACCATCAGAGCTTAACAAATATAATTCAGGTCTATCTGCTGTACTTGAAGGTACTGCAGCATCAATAATAGTTTCTGTTTCAAGAGCAAACTTAAATCTAAACATATAATATAGTTTAAAACTTGTAGAATAATTACTATGTGTCTTTGCTGGACTTGACTCATATGCAGTCACTGTTTGATTATCTTTATCAAATAAGAAAACATATGGAGAATCATCTGAAGCTAATACCTTAACATTATTTGAATAAGGACTTAATGCTGTCTTATCTCATCATTCAATATCAACAATACGCATCTCTAATGTAGATCACATATTTGAACTTCTCCAGAATTGGTATAAGTTACCATCTCACCATGCCATAAAATTACCATCAATAGCAAATCAATTCAATTCTTGAGGAAGCACTGTTCAAGTTGCTGCAGCAACTGAATAAGTAATTGGATTAGTATACTGACTTTCAGATCTTGGTTTAACTGCATATCTTGTTAACAATGCATTAGCCATATTATTTGGACTCTTTTGGAAAAGATAAAATTTATTATTTCCATAAGTTCAAATACCTCAAATAGATGTTGTAGACCAATCTCAATCAACAACTTCCATTGGTTCTATTCAAGTTTTATTAACATAGAAAAGATTTCATCAGTCTGTATAACAGAACAATCATTTTTTACTTAAACTCAATGAACAAGCCTTAGCTGGTTCTCACATATTGTATGCAACAGGAGTTACACTAGTCTTATCATTCACAATTCCAATAAGAGCAGCTTGTGATCATCATACATTAACTGAAGAATCAACAGCGATACTAACTAAATCTCATAAAGCTTCCTTTTGAGAAGAAGTAAAAGTAAATATCTTTGTCTTCTTTCCTATTTTTTCATTATCAAATTGAGATAGATTCTTAATAACGCGAACCATAAATCATTCTTCATATGCTTGAAGCAAATCAGATTTTAAGTTTTCAACATCCTCAATCCATAAACCATTATCTTCTACAACCTGAATCTTTTGAGAGATTTCATTATATTTTTCAGACTTTTCATCTGATGTAGGATCCAAAATCTTAAATGCAAATATATCTTGTTTAATAGAATCAATTGTTAAATCGACATACTCTCAAGTTGATGTCTGAAATTGAATCTTATTTTCCTGAGCAGACTTCATTTGAGCAAATATAGCTCAAACCAAAAACAAAATAGCTAATACAAGGCATCAAACCATTGCATAGTATTTATTATCATTAAACAATGAATTAGTCTTTCTCTTCCATTTCATCAAATCAACTTTAGAAGAAATCTTTCAAGTAATTTTTGATGTATACTTTGAAGCAAGTCAAGAAAGTTTACCTCAAGTATGAGCTTTTTTTAATTCAATTCAATTAATTGAATAATTACACATAAATCATATTTCTTTCTTATCAATTCTTGTGGCAAAAAGATCATCTAAGAAATCCAATACTGCCATAGAATCTTCTCTTTCCAAAACAGATTCAATATCAGCAACATCATGTTGATCTAATACTTCAGATAATTTTGCTCATAAATAAAGTAATGAATCACCTCTTTCCAAATCTCATCAAATAAAGTCAGAAAATTGATCTATACTTGATTGTTCATTATAAGAATTCTCTAAAACAGAATTAACCTTATCATCACGGATAATAATCATTGATACTTTTCATATCATCCAAGTTTTTACAGCATTATCCATAACTATTTGTACATATCCCTTTAATTCACATTTAGGGACATTACGAAGTTTCTCAGCAAACGCTTGTAATTTTGAATTTAATCACTGCAAAAATTTCTCCAAACGTTTTTCAACTTCTTCAGAACTCAACATAGAATCCTTAATATCATCAACAAAATCTGCTACAAATTCTTCAAAAATCTCTTTTTGATAATCAACAAATTTTTCACTTCAAATTTGAATATATACTTCCAAATTTATATCATCTCCAATTTGATTACTATACAAATATACTTTTTCAGGATCAATATATTCCACAGCATTATAAACTGGTTTCATCAATGACGAACTAAAAAATAAAATTCATTTTACCAAAAAATTATGAACAAATTTTTCACAATATTTAATAATAAAAGCAATAAAAAAATCAACATCTTTATAGAGTTTTTATCACAAAACTTAATCTTGTATTCTCTCCCCATTTTAATACATTTTAAAACAGCTTTTTATTTTTTGCATAATACATATGAAAATCCTTGTACTTAATAGTGGAAGTTCTTCACTAAAATATCAACTTTTCGATATGGAGAAAGAAGAAGTTCTAGCAAAATGACTTGTTGAAAGAATTTGAATTGAATGAAGTAAAATCAAGCATAAAACAGCTACTTGAATTAAACATGATGTTGAAGGATTCTTAGAGAATCATGAAATAGCACTTAATAAAGTTCTAAATCTTCTTATTGATCCTGAAGTTTGAGCACTTAAAGACCTTAAAGAAATAGATGCTGTAGGACATAGAATGGTGCATGGTGGAGAAAGCTTTAGCAAATCAACACTTATTACAGATGAAGTGAAAAAAACATTCAAAGAATTAACAGATTTGGCTCCTCTTCACAACCCAGCTAACCTAATGGGAGTTGAAGCTGTTGAAAAAGTTCTTCCATGAATTCCTAATGTTTGAGTATTTGATACTGCATTCCATCAAACAATGAAACCAGAGAACTTCCTATATGCTCTTCCTTATAAACGATATGAAAATTATAAAATCAGAAGATACGGTTTTCACGGAACTTCTCACAGATATGTTTCTCAAAGGATGAGTGAAATATTATGAAGAAAAGATCTAAAAATCATAACATGTCATGTTTGAAACTGAGCTAGTATCACTGCAATTAAAAATGGAGAAGTTGTTGAAACATCAATGGGACTTACACCATTAGAAGGTGTAATCATGTGATCAAGATGCTGAAATATAGACCCAGCAATTATTCCTTTCATGATGAAAAAAGAAAATCTAAGTGCAGAACAAATAGATAAAATCATGAATAAAGAATCTGGTGTTCTATGATTATCTGAAAAATCAAGTGACCATAGAGATATTGAAGATGGATACAATGCAGGAAACGAAAGAGAAATTACAATTATGAAAATGTATACTAATGCAATTTTAAAATACATTGGTGCATATGCAGCACTCTTAGAAGGAGTTGATGCTATTGTATTTACAGCATGAGTATTAGAGAATTCAAAACTTCAAAGACAATTAATAGCTGAAAAATTATGACGATTATGAGTTGATTACGACGCATCTAAAAATGACTTTAGATGAGAAGAAAGATGTCTTACTAAAGAAAATAGTAAAGTTCAACTTCGAGTAATTCCAACTGATGAAGAACTTATGATTGCTAAAGACACTTATGAAATAGTTAACAAATAATTCTTGATACGAAAAAAGGCAATAGAGAATCAAAACTCTACTGTCTTTTTTTTATTATAATTAAGCTACATTATCAATAATCTCTTTTGAAGGTTTATTTGCTGATGCTACAAGATTATTTGAATTACCTGTTCTCTGATACTCAGCCAACTGATAATAATAAGGAGGTCTTCAATAATGACGATAATCCTTCATTTCTCTTTCTCTAACTCTTACTCACTTTCAAACATAATTTCTACAGTCATCTTTTGCATCAGTTGAAGAACCTAACGTCCTTACATACATTTTTCAATTTTTTTGATATGGTTTAGAAATAACCATTTCAATATGATATATAGAACTATGTTTTTTCTTTCAAGGCTTTTGGTCCCAATACATAAAATCTCAAACCCCAACTTTATCTTTTGTAATATCGACATCAGAAAAAGAGAAAGACTCTGCTGTCAAACGCTGCTTGAACTTAATTCATTGTTGTTTAAATGCCCAGTTCCACAATCAAGAACAATCAAATCAAGTTTCAGGTGAAGTTCAACCCCACTTATATCAAACTCATATCTGAGATGCTGCGGCTTTATAAACCTGTTCTATAAAAGGTCATTGAGCTTCTGAAATACCATCAACCTGCTCAGAGGCTGTCTGACTTCATGTTTCTGTAGAAGGAGTTTGATTATCTTGTTGCTCCTGACTATTATTAGAATCATCTGAAGTATTATCGTTTGATTCTTCTGGAGAACCACTAGTAGATTCTTGAGAATCAACAGGATTTTGTTCTTCTTGAGAAGTACTTTGAGATGAAGATTGTCCTTCTCATTCATTTGTTTGTGAAGTTTGATCAGTTCATAACGAATGAGCTTCCAAAATATCAGATTTTAAAGCTGATAATGCTTCACTTGTTGGAACCTCCTTCATTCAAGAAAGTTTTTCTTTAACATAACAAAATTTCTCAACTTGTTCAGGAGCTAAGATTCAAATAGCATGTTCTCTAAAGATATCAAGAAAGAAATCTTTAACTCATCAATCATTAACTAAAAAAGATTCTAATTGATCCTTCATAATAATAAGAGATGGTTTATCCTTAACCATTTTTGTAACATATTCTTTCGCAATTCACTTTTTAACTTCCATTAATTGCTCCTGTATTTCAGGAGAGATGTCCTCAATTGAAAGCATTTTCCCTACAATTTCTCATAGATTTTCGCTCATAACAATCAATTAATATATAAATATTAATCCTTATACTTATTATAAACATAAGTGACAAAAAAATACATCTTTTAATAAAGAACAAACAAAATATGATTGACATTATAACCATTTAAAGAAAAACTATATTAATATATCTTGACTTCATTATTTGTATTTCTATACTTCATTGTAAGAAAATTTTTATTTATCATATTTCTTTATTCCTTATGGACCCCTTATCGTTAATTGCATTTCTTATTCTAATTTTATTATCAATGTTCTTCTCTTGAAGTGAAACAGCATTCACTTCTGTACCAATCCATAAAGTTAATGCACTCGTTAAAGAGAAAAAAAGTTGAGCAAAAGCACTTTCAAAATTAAAACGCAAACCTGAAAGAATGATTATTGCCATTCTTATCTGAAATAATATCGTGAATACAGCAACTGCATCATTAGCAACTGTAATTTCATTATCAATAGCTGCATGAATTAATTATGAACAAGGGACAGTCGTTACAATTGCAACAATTGTTGTAACAATACTTTTGTTGTTATTCTGAGAAATATTTCCTAAGACTTTTGCAACAACCCATGCTGAAAAAATTTCATTAATCATCGCCCCTTTCTACACTCGACTAATAAAAATTCTATATCCATTAATCATAGCTCTCGAATGGTTAATGAAAGGACTTAATAAAAAATGAAAAAAAGAGGCAGTAAGTGAATCTGATCTTGAAGCCTTCATTGAACTTTCAAAACAATCATGAATATTTGATCACGGACAAGATAAAAAGATAAAAAAACTTCTTGCACTTGATGACTTAACTGCAGAAGATGTTATGACCCCAAGAATAAAAATAAAAGCATTAGATGATGATAATACTCTAGACCAAGCAATAGACATTTTAACAGAATATCATTATTCACGTATCCCGGTCTATCACGAAACAATAGATAACATCGATAGAATTGTAACATTAAAAGAATTACTAAGAATCAAGAAAAAAAACAAATGAACAACATTAATCTCAGACTTAAAGCTTACTCCTATTTCTAAGATACCTCGTTCACAACCAATTGATACGTTATTAGAAAAATTTCAAAAAACCCATAAGCACATCGCAGTTATCGTTGATGAATATGGATGAATTGAATGAATTGTGAGTCTTGAAGACATTATAGAAGAAGTTTTCTGAGAAATTCAAGATGAAACAGATGAAGAAATTCCACCAATTCTAAAAAGTGAAAAAGGAACAGAATTAATATGCCAATCATATGTAAGATTAGATGAAGTACTTACTGTACTCGGAATACAATTTGAAGATCTTTGACTAGATGATGAATTTGAATCAGAAACCCTAAGTTACTTAATTACCAGTTCTTTCGAAAGATTCCCTAATACTTGAGAAGAATTACAATTACCTCTTCAAGCTTGAGACGAAAAAGAAAAGAACAAGTTCCTTTCTCTTAAAGTATTACGAGTAAAAAAGAGTATCGTATGAGAACTCGAAGTCAGCATAAAAGATGAAAACAATGAAAAAATATCACCTAATGTAATAACACAAGAAGAATAATTATTAATCCTCCACAACTAGATCATTCTTATATTTTTCATATTTTTCAAGAACATCAGGCTCTACTTCATATTTAGGGAACAATTTTTGTCACATTTCAATACTAGCATCACACATATCAGCAATTTTCCGCGTATTATCAATCCATTCATTAATTGAACTTTCATCATATCAATTTTTTTTACACATAGCTCTAATTTCATCTTCAGTCATAAGATGATTTTGAGTCTTTGGAGCTCTATGATTTGGATCATATATCGTTAAGTTATCCTTAATTGCCATTGCCAATTCATGAGTCACCTTATCACCTACTGAAGGATATTGATAAATATTACTTACAATACATGGAGCATTTTTTCTCTGAGATAATCAAAGGATAGCAGCATTAATAGACTTAACTTCCGATTCTTCTTTTTCATCTTGAGCAATAACTTCTAAGAAACAATTCTCTTTTCATAAAATTGAAACCAACATATCAAAAGTTTCATCTACTTTTTCTATTGGCTCTGAATCTCTAATCATTGATGCTATCCAAGAATCAACTCCTCAAGTAAAACAAAGTATTCACTCCTTATATTCTTTAAGCGCTTGAAAATCAATTTTTGGCCTATATTCTATTCAATCTTGTGACGCATAAGTAACAAGTTTCAATAAATTCAAATATCATTGACTTGAAGTAGCTAAAAGACAGATACTTCAAACATTTTTCATATTTCTCACATTATGAATGTCCAAAACGAATCCTACTTCAACTCAAAGAATAGGTTTTATTCCTTCTGCATTAGCAGCTTGATAAAGTTGGATAAGTCCATAAATGACATTTAAATCAGTCAATCAAATAGCAGAGAATCACAATTCTTTAGCTTTTTTAACAATATCCTTTGGTTTTCCAATAGCCTCCAAGAAAGAAAACGTACTGTGACCATGCAATGGAATATACATATTTTACGAATTACTTTTAAAATAAGATTATTTCTTTTTTGTTAAAAATTCATCAATAAGATTAAATATTTCATCTTGTTTTTCTACAAGAAGTTCCTTTTCATTAGGTTTAAAAGAACTTAAAACCCAATCTACAATCTGATCCTTAGTAGCCGGCCTATCAACACCTATTCTCACTCTCCAAAAATCACGAGTTCACAACTTCTCTATAATACTTTTCAATCAATTATGTCCAGCAGCACTTCATCAAAATTTAAGAGCAACCCTTCAAGTTACAAAATCTATCTCATCATGAATAATCAAAATATCTTTTCACTCTATCTTAAAAAACTTAGCTATAGGACCTACAGATTCTCAAGACAGATTCATATATGTTTGAGGTTTACAAAGGACAATCTTTTCTCAATTAATCTCAGTAGTAATCATTTCAGCCTTATATTTCGATTCATATTTCCAACTTCAAAATCACATAAAATCAACCCACTGATTAATAAAAGTGAATCAAACATTATGTCTTGTTTTTTCATACTTAGCTCAAGGATTTCAAAGTCAAACAATCAATTTCATATTTACCACATATTTTAAATAACAAATCTCTTATATTTTTTTAAATATTCAATTCAAATACAAAAATACAGAAGACACATAATCTTCTGTATTTTATCGATATTAGAATAACAAATTAATATATTAAAGGACACGCACAAGTTGTTCAGTTTTCAAGAGTCCAACATTCTGAGTCTTCAGCATTACATGATCTTGAATTAGGATTATGAACAGCTGGCAAACAACATTCATTTACACCTTTTCAACAATTGTTATATCAAGTTAAATAAGCTTCATCATCTTTACAAACATTTTTACATCTAGTTGGATTTCAATGAGAATCAGTCGAAGAAGTATCAGGAGTTTTTCAAGCTGGACAAAGAACACAATTATTATTTACAGAAATATAACGGGCAGGATCTAATCCTTCATTACAATTTTTCCAACAACTCTGAGCATTTCAAAAAGCATCAGGTAATGAAGTATCTGGATATGAACCATCAGGACACGTTTTACACTCAAATGTTGAACTATCATAATACTGATTATTTTGACACTCTTTTCAACAATAATAATTACCATACTCAACCTTACGCTTGAATCATTCTAGACACCAAGCATGACAAAATGCATTTTCATTCCTACTTGCATAAGTATCCCACGTCCAAGAATAAGGAGCTCAACTATGTTGTGACTTAAATCACAATGTTTTAGACGTTCAATAAGGTCAATAAATATTTATTGACGCACAAAGATTTGTCTCTCTCTCAGGTTCATTACTATTTCACCCCTGATTTCATGGATTATTTCAATCTCCTCATGATGGAAGAGGTAATCAACAAGTAAAATCATCTCCTTCATAACCATCATAATTTTTTTGATAATACGATCACGTACACCAGAAAAAACATCCAGTTAATCAGTTAACCTTGTTTCTAAATTCAGATTCACTATTAGCTATTACAAAGAACCGATCTTCATCCTCCATTGAAGGATTATGATATTCAATAATATTCTGTTTCATAGTTTCAGTACGATCCCACTCCTTTCTAAAAGTATATCTATAAGATTCTCATTTTTTAATCTCCGGATTTAAATTAATATATCTATTTGTATCTTTAAAAGCCGCATAATCTATATTATTTTTCAGAACAGAGTCTCTATTTGGATAACTTGGGTTCTTTAATGCATCATTATATTCTTTACCCTTTTCTATATAAGAATATAAATCTGCCCAATGATCAACCGTATAAACAGGACTATTATATCAATCATAATAACACGAAGGTTTTATGCATTCATTACCATATCTATTACAAATATATCATTTTTTACAAGAGAATTGACACTTATTCTGCTCTACCCAAGCCGAATTCTTAACACACTTAGATTGTGTTAATCCTGCAGCATTATACAACGGCTGCATTTCTTCAGCAGTTTGTTCCTTATTCTTAGAATAATAGCTACAAGCACCAGGTATTGCACAAACATTCAAATTTTCAAACCATACATAAGGACTAGGACATGTAACATCACCTTCATATGTACAAATTCAATGCTCATAATCAGGAGTTGTTCAAGGTTTACACTTAGCACAATAACGTAATCAATCCAATACAAGAAGAGTATATCATGGTCAACATTTATAAGCACAAGGCTGACTAAATTCCTCCATAAATGCAAGAAAATAATGAGTTCATTTTTTATTTGGCTTTAACGAAGGATTCACTAATATATACTTATTTGGATCATCATCCTTTGGAACTTCTCACATACATTCATACACAGCAGCTGGAGCAGCTTTCCATATTGCATAGAATGTAATTCTTCAGGATCATTTTGTCGTCAAACGAATAGTTTGTCATCAAGAATATTGTCAAACAGAATCAGTTGCTATAGTTGACCATCATAAGAACGTAGCTCATCAACTTGTACATACATCTCAATTATATAACTTCTTTGCAACACCAATATAAAACAATTGATCTTTAGGATTTCATGACTTTCAATTACAATCATAATGAGCAACAATGCTCTCATTTTCCCAAACAGCATATAGATTTACAATACTTCAAGGATTTCATAAATCTTTCACATTCTCTTGATCTCTAAAATCTATTACTGTTGCATTTTCATTCTTACTCCATCATGAAAATGCATGTCAACTATACTCACAAACATTTTTATTTAATGTTACTTCTTTTCATATTTGCACATGTTGATCTGGCATTTTTGAAGGAGATGAACTTCAACACACAAATCTTATCGTATATCATTCTTGAACACAAGAACTTTGTGCTTCATCAAATACAAATCATTTTGGACATTGATAAATAGTTGTAGTCCAACTATCACAATAATTAACATCTCCTGTAGCAGAAAAACTTGCTGTATACAATTTTACCTCACTAGACAAATTCTGAGGGAATTCATACCTAACTTGATTTCCATCAATAGATGCCTTTAATTCAGGACTTTGAGATTTTACTTTAGTACTATTACTATCAGCGTTTAAAGTGACAACCGAACCAGTACTATCTCAATTTACATGAAGATAATAATTTCAAGCATTATCTGTTCAAGGAATACACGCAACAGGACATTTTACCGGATCTTTACAATCACAGTTATCACTAAAATCAACATTAAAGCAATAAGGGAATCCATCTGCCGCACAAGAATTACATTCTAAACGTTCTGCATAACATTCTGTTTCATTAACAATTTCACTTCACTCAACCTCATATGCAGCATTAGAAGTTTGACACTTCCAATATGTTCTTCCTCATGGCTTAGGGAAAGCACTTTCTGAATTTAAATGATGTAAAATTGTTAAATGAGTTAAAACAGATCAATCAAGTTCTCATGAAATATAAGAAATGTCAAAACCGGTTGTAATCAATTGTTGAACCTGATCCTTACTTAAACCAGTAAATGCAGATAACAATCCATTATGCGCTCGATCACTTGCTCAAGCTCAAGGATTCAATCGATTACAAAAACCTGATTCAGAACCCCATATAAAATTTTGCTCAGCCGCCTTATACCTCTTTGCATTTTTTCAACATGCTGCCAACTCAGGTGCCTCTTTTTCTCTATATGCAGAACACTCAACTTGAGTACAATAAGCAGGTCAAGCACATACCCACTTTACCTCCTCTCACGTTCATGGGAAAGGTGGTTCACAATCTGAAGATGAATAGGGACACTCTTTTGATTGTTTTGGAGTTTCACTTTTTTTCCCAGAATCATCAACACTATAAATATAATAAGCAATAGGGCTACGATTATCCGCACAGAATTTTGATGGTTTTTGCCATCACTTTTGTCATGAAACATAAACCCTAGGAGTTCACTCCAATCAACGTTCTCAACATTTTGCTGGTCATAAAAGACATTGAGTAGGATCATCGCTTTCACAAGCACACAAATTATCACAATAAGGTTGATTAGAAAGTGCTATAGCTTTTGATTCAGTTCAGCTAGCTACACAAGAGCACAAACAATATGCTGGGACCATCCTTTCAGGTTCTCCTCCTCTAGCAGGGCACTTCGAAAATCAAGGTTTATAATATATTGATCAAATCATCTCTCTAGAACATTTACCACGTCAAATAGCAAGCGCTCAATTAACTGACAGTTTAATATTTGGATTCCCATTAGGTTTTAACCATCAAACAATAATTCCTTGTCATTGATTAAATTGCGCAATATTTGGTTTAAGAGAAGTTGTATTACCATATGAGAATACTCACTGATGAGAAATATCTGGGCCTCAACCAATTGAAAAAACATTATCTGCTCAAGCATAAATATTTCAACCTCATCAAAAAATTGTCGAATTTTTTCAATAAACACTTCAACCATTAGCAGCCATAACAACTCCATTTGGAGATCATACAGTACTATTTTTACTTCATAAAATCGTAGCATTATCAACCAAAGCTGTATTATTATCTCATCACATTAAAACAACTCAATGTCAATCAACAGTATTCTTACTTCCTCACAAAATCATACTTGTTTCATCTCATCTATTAGTATTCATCTGTCAACCGATAATAGATGTATGATCAGGATTTAAAACAGTATTATTTGTATAATCAACTAAATTACCACTATAATCAACAGGCCTAATATAAAGTACTCATCTATTAATTCATCAATAATTAGCCATTCACGCCTTTACGATATCACCTTTAGATAATTCAGTATCATGTTCTGATTCTACCCTATAATACAAATTAACTTGCTGAATTCTCACTGTAGCCACAAACCTAGAAGGATCAATCATAATAGGAGGAACAGCATAAATTAAGAATCCTCAAAACAAAAAGAACAAAACACTCGTACATATTAGAAATTTTTTTGTAGAGAAATTTTTCATGATAATATATAGAAGCTAAACTATCTTAATACAATAGAATAAGTATAAATATAATTCCAATAAATGCAAACATAGACTCCTAAAATACTACTATTTATATCAGTATTTTTCAGAAAAATGTACATAATATGATTCCATTTCTTTATCCAATGCAGCTAAATCTCATGCAAACTTCATAGCAGAATCTGAGAAAAAAGACTCATTATCTCTATAAAAACGAGAAACTTGTCAGGTATAATCTAGAAGCATTTCCACAATAGGCCACTCATTTTTTATAAATGAAACCTGTAATCAAGAAATATAATTAGCAACAGCATCTCTTAACTCATAATCATCCTTCCATCAAGACATTAATTCAACTTTTGATTCTAATCATTGTAATTCTTCAACTGTTCCTGTAAACATCTCCAGTAAATTAGAACCATCATAGTTTTTTTCTAATCACTCATAATAGTTTTTTATTATCTCTACTGACTGTGACTGAACCGCCATCAAAGAATTATTATATTCTTTTATATTACCGCCACTCAAAGAACTAGAGCATCAAGCCAATATAAACACAAAGAACAAGAAAATATATTTTTTCATTTTTTTATTTTTTATAAAATATTTTATTGTAAAATAGCAATATAAACAAATGATTCAAGAGAAAAAACGATTTTTTCTTGATTTTTTTACACAGATTTACATACTACCAAACAGATAGATAAATCCTATTTTCGGATTTTTTTTAGTTGAAAAGAATCAAAATAATATGCAGACTGCCGAAATAGAGCAAATAAAAAACATTTTATCAAACCTCGAAAACTCAAAAAAAAGAATTCCCTATCTTTCAGATCTTCAACAACACCCTATTTTCTGAAATATTTTTTCTAACTTAAAAAAAGAAGAAGAAAAAGAAATAAATGAAATTATTAGAGAATATATCATAGAAAAACTAGAATCAATAAAAAAGACTAAATGATGACAATTGTTTGCAAGATTTGCAGAAACCAATCAAGACCTATTCTGGAAATTTCGCGAAATAAACGATTCTTCAATTGATGATAAAGAATTTCAAACACTATGAAAACAAGTAGAAAACGAAATGTTTAAACTAGAAGGAATCCTTACAGAAAAAATGTTAAAACAAGAAAAAGGACTCGATAAAGTTATAGATTCATTTTATAATATCGTCTACCTCTTCTTTCCAAGATTTAATGAAATTGAATAAACTTTAACCTAATTTATGTTATAGATGTTCAATCTACAATCCAGTTACCAACCAGCATGAGATCAACCAAAAGCTATCAAACAAATCGCTGATAGTTTTTCTAAATGAAAAAATAAAATCACTCTTCTTTGAGCAACTGGAACAGGTAAAACATTTACAATTGCTAATATCATAAAAGAAGTTCAAAAACCAACACTTGTTATTTCTCATAACAAAACATTAGCAGCACAACTTGCTACAGAATTTAAAGCATTTTTCCCAGAAAACGCCGTCCACTATTTCATTTCATACTTTGATTATTATCAACCAGAAAGTTATCTTCCTAGTTCATGAACATATATTGAAAAAGAAGCAACTGTTAATCAAGAGATTGAAATGTATAGACTTGCAACAATGGCTTCACTATTAAGTAGAAAAGATGTAATAGTTGTAGCATCTGCCTCTTCTCTATACGGACTTTGACAAAGTAGATTTTTTGAAGAAAACTGTCTCCAACTATATGTTGGTAAAAAATATGATTTCAATGAAATAAAAAGACAACTACTTCACATGCAATATAAACCAATTCATTGAAAAATTGAAGCTTGAATGTTTGAAATGAAATGAGACATTCTTGATATCTTTTCTTCAACTGAAAAATGTTTATATCGTTGTTTTTTTGATGAAGACACAATCGAAAGAATAGAACAAAGGGATTCTCTTAGTTATGAACTAATATGACCTGTTCAAAAAGCAATGCTTTGGCCTGCTACACAATATCTACAAGACACTTCAGATTTAGAGCTCATTCTCCAGCAGATTAATACAGAAAAAGAATTACGTATCAAAGAATTTGAAAAACTCTGAATGCTTGTTGAAGCAGAGAGAATCAAAAAAAAGGTAGAATATGATATAAGAATGATTAGAGAAACAGGATTTGTTAACTGAATTGAAAATTACTCACTATACTTTGACAAAAGATTACCTTGAGAACCACCAAACACAATCTTTGATTATTTCCCTGATGATTTCCTTCTTATCATAGATGAATCTCATATGACTATTCCTCAATTAAGAGCAATGGCTCAATGAGATAGAGCTAGAAAAAACAACCTAATCCGCTACTGATTCCGCCTACCTTCAGCCATAGATCATAGACCTCTAAGGTTTGAAGAACTAGAAGCAACACTCCAATGGAAAGATATAAATGAAATAAAACTGGATGAAGCTGCTGCAGATTTAGACTTAGTATCAACCGTTCATAAACAAGTTGTAAATGAATGAAAAAAAGAAGATAAAAACTCTTCTCTCATAAATCATGAAGCAAGAAAGAATAATCAGCAAGAAACACTCTCTCGTAAAACAAAGAAGAATGTTAAATCTATCTTTCTTTCTGCGACACCTGCAGAATATGAATTAGACCTTTCTGACGAAGTTGTAGAACAAATTATTAGACCAACAGGACTTCTTGATCCAGTTACCTTTGTGTATCCAAAATCTTGAGATTATTCAATATTGCTCGATTCTCTACCAAAACTTCTTAGCAAGAAGCCTTATCTTAACGAATTTATGAAATCTGAAGAAAAATCTTCAGAACAACAACATAAATTGAATCTAGAAGAAATATTTTGAGCTGAAGAAGAAAAAAACTCTGAATAGAAAAATTATTCAGAGTTTATTTTTAAAAGGGAAAATAACTATTTATTAAGAGCTACTTGAGTAGATGCTTGTCCAACATTTCCACAATCTAGTTCAATAATTTGAGCTTCTGCATCAAAATATAAGAATGAGATAACTGCTGCATAAATAACTACAGCAAAGAAAGCAACATCTCTTACGATTTTTTGAGTTTTTGTTCTTTCGCATTCAGGCTTAACAAGTCCAATCCTTTCTGCGAATGATTTAGTAGTCTTTTTCATGTTTTTATTTTATTAAGAATAAATAATTACAACAATATTATAACAACAATTTTAAAATTGTCAATTTTTCACAATCTTTTTTTCAGCGAAATTAAAGAACAACATTTATTCGTTTTTAATTGCATATTTTAAGCTTATCAATATAATGAATTCAATATCAAAAAGACTTTGATACTTTCTATTTATTTAATAAACCATAACACATGGAAACAAATGTAATTATTATTCTAATCGTTGTCGTATTAATCGGATGGTTAATTGCACTTTATAATCGTCTTGTATCTTTAAAAGCAAATAGAGAAAATGCATTCTCTGATATTGATGTACAATTAAAATTAAGATTTGATCTTGTTCCAAATATTGTAAATACAGTTAAAGGATACGCAAAACATGAAAAAGATGTTTTAAATCAAGTAATGCAAGCAAGAACAGGATTCATGAATGCAAAAACAATTGAAGGAAAAGTTGAAGCAAACAACGAACTTACAGGAGCATTAAAAACATTATTCGCAGTTGCTGAAGCATATCCTGAATTAAAAGCAAATCAAAACTTCCTACAACTTCAATCAGAACTTTCTGATATCGAAAATAAACTAGCTGCTGCAAGAAGATATTTCAATTCAGCTACAAAAGATTATAATATCGCTGTTCAACAATTCCCTAGTGTTATTGTTGCTCGTATTGCAGGATTCACAACATATGAATACTTTGAAATCGATAATCCAGAAGAAAAAGATTCTCCAAAAGTTGAATTCTAAAAATTCTAAATAATAGGATTTTTATATATCAATATTTATACCAAATATGCCATTATCTCTCCAGGAGGGAATACGAACTAATAGATTAAAATCACTTTTTCTCGTTATTTCACTCCCATTGATTCTTGCTATTGTAGTTTTTTCAATTTTCTATTGAGAAGCATCAAAGACTTGAATGTCTAATGAATATATTACAAATACCGCATTAGATGCAACAATAGATTTCTTAGCTATCCGAGTTCCTATTCTTTTAATAATACTTGCAATAACGTTTTTTGCTCAGAAAAAAATCATGTTTTCGTTTTCATGAGCAAGAGAACTTACAAGAAAAGAAAATCCAGAACTATATAATATAGTAGAGAATCTTTGTATAACACGCTGATTACCTACTCCTAAAATCTGAATAATAGAAGATAGTTGAATGAATGCTTTCGCTGTCTGATGGAGAATGAAAGATTCATGGGTTTGCTTCACAAGATGACTTATAAATAACTTAGATAGAAGAGAAATTGAAGCAGTCGCATGACATGAATTAACTCATATTATCAACAAAGATTCATTGCTCATGGCGATAACAATACTTTATATATGAGCTATCGGTACAATCTGACGTGAAATTTATTACTGGTCATCTAACGAAAAAAGCAGGAACTTATGACTTGCATTTATTGTCCTTTGATATGCATTCTATCCCCTTATAAGACTTGCTATATCAAGAAAAAGAGAATACTTAGCAGATGCAGGTAGTGTTGTACTAACACATGATAACCAAGCAATGATTTCAGCACTTAGAAAAATATCACAAAACTCAACAGTTAATTTAAAAAACGACTCAATTTCATCATTATTTACTGCAAATCCTCTATCTTGAAAATGATTTTCAACACTTTTTCAAACACATCCAAGTATTGAAGATAGAATTAAAGCTCTAGAACATTACTAATAAGCTATGGAAAAAAGCAATAAAAAATTATCTATACTATTTTGTATTAATTAACTCAAAACTGTAGTATCCCAAGGTCTCCATCAATCATATGGAAATCATGTATTATTATCCCAAAGAATCTGATAATCAAAAAGATTTGAGAAAAAGTTAAATTTATTTTTTAGAATAGAACTCTCTGAAGCCATTGTCCTAAATAATTTTCTATTATTAAGATAAAGATTATGACACTCAGCAAAATCCTCAAAAGGATTACTCATTCCATATTGGCTACAAAAATCCTTTTCCTGAGCTGTTGATTTTCTAATATCTTCAGAATTCCAAGAATACTTATAATATTCTAAAGAAGGATCATCTATAGAAAACTTTACTTTTCAAAACTCTGTATAATCAGAATTTTTTGCCAAACTATTACCATTTAAAACTCAAAGATCAACTATATGTCAAAATTCATGAGTAAGAACTTGCCAAAACTGAGAAATATCAGTAAACGAATCCAAATTAATTGTTATTTTTGACCACGTAGCTCCTCATCTTCTTTTCCCAGCATTTGAATTAATAACTAATGTCTTAAATTCCTTCTTAATATCTAAACCTTCATTAATTCCCCTATCTAAAAAATTGAATATTACAAAATACTGGCTTACATATCATATTTTTTCCATATCAGAAAAAGCTCAACTCCATACAATCTTCTTACACCAATCATCATGTAAAGCACAAACACTTGCAAGTTTATCAGACATTGAAAGAGAAGCTGCAGGATGTTCTTCAACATTTGAAGTAGTATCTTCAGCATATTCTTCATAATAATCATTTTCAACCATAGTAAATGGCTCACCTCCTTCTTTCACTCAAATCACTAATGCAAGAAAAAATAGCACTACAGCTCACAAAAGCTTAATGACATCATAATACGTAATATTAGCTAAGAGTTTCTTGTCCATATCGCAATATATCACTATAAATCAAATCTTGTTGATTTCACTTACTATTATATATTATAAGCTGGGAAATTGCAATTTTTTGAGAAAAAAGTTGTAACAAAAAATTATATCATCAAATAATAATTTTCGCTCATTGATGCTTAGCTTTGAACAAATTTTTTCAAGATCATCAAGTAATATTTTCAACTAACAACATAAACTTCTTATCAAATCATTTTGAAATAAATTCCTCAAACAGAGCAACACTTTCATCCTTTTTAACAGATAAGATAAATATTAGTCAATTAGGATATTGCTCAAAATTATAATCTTCTAAGACCTTAACAACAGACGGTATTTTACTCAGATGAAAAATCTTATCCTCAACATTTTTTTCTTCCAAACTTTCAGAATTAGAAACTTTATTAATTAAATAAGGTAAAGACTCATCATTATTTGACAAAAACAATACTTCATGTCATTCAAATTCATCAGCAAACTCATTCCAATTTGAATACTTAACACTTTCAGAATAAACAAAATAGAAATCTCATTTTCACCGCATCTTTTTCTCAACAGTCAACATCCCATCAAAAATAATTTGCATATGTTCTATTTGTTTCCATATCGTCATATACTCAGTTGGATGAAGTATAAGTTTTAACTTTTCTTCCCAATACTCACTAAATCTTGTTAATAATTTATTAGTTTGATAAAAAGACAAACTTCAAGTAATTGGTTCTAATGTTTGAAGTGTCGCATCAGTATTTGTAAAAAAACTTTTTGTTTCCTGTCATAAAATTCACATAAACATAATGAAGAATTGCTTAAATTCTTCAAATATCTTCCAATTATCTTTTATTGTTTCATCTCATTTTAATTGATATTGTAATCAAAACTTATAACTCAACATATCCATATAATTCAAAGTATAATTCAAATCATAACTACGTGATTTATAAGTATTATAGCTCTTATACCACCATTCAACATCAAAAAAAACAATACGATATCATTCATATTTTTCTCACTGTTCTAACAAAGAAAACAATCAACCATGAGTAGCTAAAATAACTGGATAATTTACAACATCTCTCTGTTCTTTTATCGCAGTATAAATTTCATAATCTCACTTAGAATTCAGATCTAGTACTCAAAGTCACTGATTTGCATGCGAAAAATATTTAATAAGAAAATAGAGTTCATTCTCTGTGAAACTTCACTTATTTGCAAATTCTTGTAATCTTTCACTATTCAAAGTTTGTTCTTCTTTAACAAATCAAAGGTTCTTTACTCACAAATCTGATAACATATTTTTAGCAATATCCAATTTTGATTTATTAGAGAATGCAAAAATTACCTTTTTATTACTAGACAGAGAAGAAAGCAAAGATTTTAAAGAGACATTATTAACTAAATATTTCTTTCATAAATGCTTATCCGTTATTTGAATATCATAATCTCAGCTTACCATCTGAGTATTTGCTGGAACTGCTTTCTTTAATGATGGTAAAACAATAGGGATACCTCAATGAGAATTCTCTTCCTTAACAAAAATTTCGGCAAAACTTCATTCTGACTGAGAAATAATTGTCTTTAAAATTGGATAATTTGCTACAATTCAATCAAGTTTTTTCAAAAGATACCAAAAAAGTGCAATAGTTAATTTTGAATCATAATATGCATCATGAAAATTTTCATCCTCTGATAAATAAGGCTGAACCTTCTGAATAATCTCCTTAAATTCAACTTTTTCATTTAAAAGCTCAATCAAAACTTCCAATGCATAGCTTGGAACATAATGAAGCAAAGCCTGTGATAAACGAAAGGTATCTATACTAGATTTCCACTTCAACGTAGGGAAAAACTTTTTCAAAAATTCTAAATCAAATCAGATATTGTGTCAAACAATCACTGTATTATCTCAAAAAAATGGTTCTAATTGAGACAATAGTTCCTCACAATGAGGTGCATTTTCTAATTTTTCAACAGACAATCAAGTTATAAACCCAACAATACTTTTAAGTTCCTTAACTGTCTTTTCAGGATAAATTAGCGACTGAAATCCTGCAATAATATTTCACTTATTATCGAACTCCAATAATCAAATTTGTATCGGAACATCATTATGGATATCAAGCCCAGTTGTCTCAAAATCCAATGCAACAAAACGAAGGTTATCTCTGAGCATTAATATCACCCTACCAATATAAAAACAAACGAAATTTACAGATTTTACTAACTTTTTCAAAGAAAAAAGCTCTCAAAAGAGAGCCTTAGTATATAAAGTTTTTTATATCTTTAATCTCCTTAACAATTTATCTAATGAACTCTGTTCATATTTATCAACATAAGGAACCAATTCAGACAGCTTTGAAAAAAACAATTCCTGTTGCTTTTTAGTATCTTTCAAAGAATAAATCTCAACAGACTTATCAAATAGAAGAACAATATTCTTGAACTTCATCGTCTTTTTATCCATTTCTACAACAAAACCGTTTAACTGAGAATAAGGAATAAGTCTTTCTCAAATAACAAACCCCTCAGGCTTAATAACCATTTTTATTTCAGTATTTTCTCTAGACAAGAAGAACAAATATCATCAAACGATCATCAACATGATTATTGCTCAAATAAGTCACTGCAAGTTATCTCATGATTCATAAAACAAAGAGACACAAACAACAGCTCCTATCACTAAGAAAAATCCTACATACCATAATGTTCACCTTTCAAATACTTCTCAATTATAAACTTTCAACGAAACCATAAGAATAAAAAGTTAAGTAAAAGCTTCTAATACTATTCTATAGACTTAACAGTAATATCAAATACTAAATCTTTTCAAGCTAATTCATGATTTGCATCAAATACAACTTCTTTATCATTTAATTCAATAATCTTAGCTGGGTATGCTCCTCATAAAATAACCTGCATTCAAACCTCAGCTCCAGATAGATCTCAAGCTTCTTCTACAGGAACATGAATAACATAGTCTTCACTTCTTTCTCAATATGCTTTTTCAGCAGGAATCTCAACAGTCTTAGATTCTCCTACTTTCATTCAAATTACAGCCTCATCAAATCATTTTATCATTTGACCAGCACCAGCTGTAAATTCTAATCATGCATCATAATCTCTATTTGGATTAAATAATCATGCTTCTTCTGCAATAGCTTTAACACTTGTATCAAATACAGTTCAATCTAAATGCTTTCAAACATAATCTACAACAACTAAATCTCAAGTACTAACAACTTCTTTCATAACTTTAGTTTCAGAAGATAAAGATCAAGTAATTTCATCTGCTCATGTTCCAGACTCTATTGAATTTTGAGCATTTTGTCCACATCAACAAACTAACATAGACAAACTAAGAACTCAAAATAATAACATTGATGTTTTTTTCATCATTCTATCACGAAATAAAATATAACGAAATATATAGTAAAAAAAACATTAATATCAATAGAATCCTCTAAAATAAAACACCAATAAATCAAGTTATGAACAAACTAATCTTGAAAATATTAACAATATTCATATTCTTCAAACTAATATTTTATCTAAGTAAAAATTAAGTATGAGAGTACCAATTTGAGTATCAAACAGACACATTCATCTTACACAAGCTGATGCCAACACGCTATTTTGAGGTCCTAATTATGAACTAACAAAAATTAAAGATTTATCTCAACCAGGACAATATGCTTCAGAAGAATGTGTAATTATTAAATGACCAAAATCAGAAATAGCTAAAGTAAGAGTTCTTGGCCCATATAGAAAACAAACTCAAGTAGAAGTAATGAAATGAGATACTGTAAAGCTATGAACACCTGCTCCAATCAGAGAATCATGAGATTTAAAATGATCAGCACCTATAACTGTAATCTGACCTAAAGGAACAATAGAATTAAAAGAAGGTATGATTGTAGCAAAAAGACATATTCATATGACTGTTGCAGATGCAAAAAACTTTGGTGTTGAAAATGGACAAATAGTTAAAGTAAAAACTAATTGAGAAAGAGGTTTAATATTTGACAATGTTGTTATAAGAGTAAGCGATTCTTTTGCATTAGATACTCATATTGATATTGAGGAAGCTAATGCTGCAGACATAAAACAATGAGATTGGTGAGAACTCATTATCGATTAATAAAAAAATTTACATTCTAAGTTCAATCCCATGAGCATAAAAGATACCGAAGTTGAAAATCTAATTTTATGAGAAGAAAAAAGACAGCAAGAAGGAATTGAACTTATTGCAAGTGAAAATTATCAATCAAAAGATGTATTAGCTGTTCAATCCTCTGTTTTTGCTAACAAATATGCAGAATGATATCCTTGAAAAAGATATTACTGAGGACAAGAATTTACAGATAAATTAGAAAGTTTAGCAATTCAAAGAGCTAAGAAAATATTTCATTCAGATCATGCTAATGTTCAAGCTCTATCAGGAGCTGCTGCTAATAATTGTTTTTATTCAGCAGTAATGAATCCATGAGATAATATTCTTTGATTAGAAATGTGACATTGAGGACATCTTACACATGGTTCTCCTGTTACTTTTTTTTCAAAAATCTTCAACTTTTATTGATACACTACAAAAGAAGATTGAAGTATTGATTATGAACAAATCCGCACTTTAGCTCATAAATATCAACCAAAAGTAATTTTAGCATGATTTAGCGCTTATCCAAGAGAATTAGACTATGAAAAATTCGTAGAAATTGCACACGAAATATGAGCTATTGCTTATGCTGATATCTCACATATATGATGATTTATTGCTGCAGGATTACTAAAGAATCCACTAGATTATGGATTCCATGCTATGATGACAACAACACATAAATCATTACGCTGACCAAGATGATCAATAATTCTTAGTAAATGAATCGTTTCAAATCCATTAAAAAAACCTGAAGATACAATAGAAAATCTTCCAACAAGAATAGATCGTGCTGTTTTCCCTTGAATGCAATGATGACCACATATGAACACTATTGCATGAATAACAGTAGCTTTAAAAGAAGTAGAATCTGAAGACTTTAAAAATTATGCAAAACAAGCCCTTATTAATGCACAGGTTATGGCTGAAGAATTCCTAAAACGCTGATATAAGCTAGTTACATGATGAACCGATAATCATATGATTATATTAGATTTATCAGATAAAAGCTATAACTGAGCAGATGTAGAAAATGCATTAGATAAAATAGGTATTTCTGTTTCTAAATCTCTCATACCCAATGATACTCGTCCTCCATTTCGCCCATCATGAGTCAGAATAGGGACTCCTGCAATGACAACAAGATGAGTAAAAGAAAACGATATCAAAAAGATTGTTGAATTTATTGATAAAGGAATTATAGAAAGAGATAATAATAAAGCTTTAGAAAACCTAAAAGGAGAAGTTAAAGAGTTTTCTATGAACTTTCTGATGTAGATTTATAAACAATTTTCTGTCCTTTATTTTTAAAATCTTCATATGAAGTTGGAACATTTTCCGTGCTTCAAAAAACATTTTTATAAAATGAAGAAAATCATCCGGATCATATAACTTCAATATCCTGCAAAATTGCATCAATATCCATTTTTTCTTTATCATTATATTTACTCGTTATATTTCACCAAATATTTTTTGCTGCATCTCATCAAAAATAAGAATTCATTTGTTTATATTCATCACTATTCACTCAAGCGGAACGATATAAATCCAACCAATTATTAATATATGGTTTGATTTCAGAATACGTCAATCACAAATTGTCTTTTTTCACATTTTCTAGTTCTTTTACAAAATGACTTGGCAATTTTCCAGATAATGTAGAAGCTCTTTCCAAAGATTGTTTTTGTGTAAAACTCAAAGACTTTATAACAGTTGAATTAGTCCATCACATCAATTCATTAATTGTATCCGTTGATTTATCTCTTTTTAGCATACTGGATTCCAAACGTCAAACAGCTCAATTCCAAAGTTTACTTGTTTCTCAATCCCAAACCTGATTAAATCACATCATTCATGTAGGAGTAGGGACAATCCCAACTTGTCAAAACAATTTTCAAGTATTTCTAACAAGCTTATCCATTCTTTTAGCCAAAGATGAATTACCATTAAATCATGATACTGTTCAAGTCAATGCTAATTTAACTAACTGCCACATTAAAATCAATGTTATTAAAGCTAATACTATATCCTTCATTGATTTAGCTCATTCTCTCATATGAAAAGTAACAATTCATGCATTTTCTAGAACAGAAGAAACTTTGGGAAGTGCATCCTTATCTGTTGAAGAATTACTACCATTAGAAACCGTAACTCATCAAGATAAATTTGTTGTAATTGATTGACTAAAAACTTTTTGAACCATCAAAACAACCAAAAACATAATTGATATCCAAAAAGCGAAAAGAACAGGTTGAAATATCAAAAAGATTGCCTTTTTCAAATCAAAAATATCATCAGATGCTTTAAATTTTATATCTTTTATAAAATATAGAACAATAATAATTGGACTGATAGCAATAAAAACCCATAAATATCATAATCTCATAACCAATAATACTATCAAAAGTACCAATGCCAAAGAATATATTATTAACAATCATGAATTTAGAATCAAATTCGTTATTACTTTTTCCGTTTTTGCTACACATGAAGCAGAAGAAGGAGCAGGACTAGTAACATAATTTTGTGCTTTTAATGCTGTAAATCAAAGATACATAAACGATCATCACAAATTTGAAGGACTTGGTAATAAAGCATCTATTGTTTCTTTTTTGGGATCAACAGAATTTGGATCTTCTACATGATCAACCACAAACCATTTTGTATTATCTCATGACAAATACTGGTCAGAGAAAGCATTAATAACAACAACCTTTTTATCATTCAAAAATCTACTCATTCAAATTTGTTGTTTCATTGTTTCCATCATATCTGGACTTGAAACCATCACTTGAGCAGGGAAAGAGGAAACCGTTGCAAGTCCTATTGTTGACAAATCAACGAGAACCATTACAAAAAACCAACTTGCTTGGACAAGCACAGAAGCAAACAATATTTGCTTTATTGTATCAATTGGCACCTTTTCTCCATGAGAAAAAATATATTTAAAGATATTATAGATAAAAATAAATCAAAGTGCATAATTAGCAATACTTCTTGTAAGTTGCCGAACATTTCGAAGGGATGAATCAAGATTCATAAACTCTCAATATATCAAAGTATTTGTCATCAAAACTCATGCAAAATTTCAAAGTATTATCCATATCCAAGAAAAAAGTCTTCATAAATTTTTGAATAATTCATTTATCATTGTTAACGTTTCATCAACTGATCAACTACAACTATCAGCAAAAGTAGGATGGAATGAGAAAAACATTACCATAACAATGATAATTCACATTTTTAAATACATTGACTGTTTTAGACTATTTAGCAGCATCAGTATCTCATCCACCTTGTAAAACATATTTTCAATCTTTTCACATTCAAACAGTATATTCAGTATCTCAAACTTTGAATTTTTCTCAATTAACATTTATCTTTGAATCTCACTTTTCATTCAAATGATCAATAATTTTATTAGCACTATCCTTTGACTGAGCATTTGACAACATAGATTTATAAACTCCTGCAATCTCATCTGCCCTATTTCACCATACTTCAGAACGATAAACGCCATCCAATCTTTTAATCATTTTATCAGTATCTCAATAATCTTTATCCTGTATTTCAAATGCATCATTAAAGGAAATAGTTTTGCTTCTTACAAAACGACTTCACATCTTTTCATAATCATCTTTACCTATATCCAAAAGAGATTGTAATCTTTTTCAATCAGCATCAGTTCTATCATCTGAAATTTTGCTAAATATCTGTTCAGGAGCATTTTCTAATCATTTCAAAGATAATCAATTCTTACCTACAGGTATAATCGGAGTTGTTTTTATAAAAGTTTCTCATAAATTTTGCAATGTTGTTCAAATATTTTTTCAAATAGCTGTTTGCTTAATAGCCCGAAATAGCAAAAACCATGTTATTCACAATCAAAAGAACATTGATATCATCCATGAAAGATTTATCATTGTTGAATCAAGTTTTAATTTAATAAATCATAATAAATCTAAATCAGTTCATGAAACCTTAATTCACGAAATATTTTCAAAATTTTTATAAAATTCTTTTGTATTATTCTTATCTAAATAAGCTGATTCATCAGGTCAAACTCAAACAGAATTTTTTAATACAGACATAAAAATCATAGACATTCAAACAGCAAAACTAATTAAAACAGGAGCTAACAATAATTTAATTAGTTCACCAAAATTAAGATATTTATCAAGATCTCAAGGTAATTTTATCATACCACTAAAGACTTTTACTAGAACCAAAAATGGAGAAAGTGCTATAGCAAGCCAAAGTAATCAAATTCTCGTAAACAAAACAACAACTAACGCTACCAAAGGAAGAACAAGTAAGGCAGAAAAACAAACGTTTACAAAAGTTATTACAAATTTCTGCCACAATCATTTACCATCTACTTGAAGATTTGAATAAACAGACAAACTTGAATATAAAGCCGCGAATGGTCATGTCATAGAATTAGCCTTCTTTAAAAGATTAGAAAAAGTAATATCTGTTTCGCCATAAAGACAATTCCATTTTTTGGTTTTTAGATCTTTTCTAGCAGATACAATTCAAATTCATTGATTACATGCAGTTTTATTTCAATATGTTAATTTATCACCATTCTTTCAAGACAATTCAACTGGGTTAAAAGTGGCTTTATTCCCAGATAAATATGGAATTTTTCAAGTTGATATAGGGAAAATAATCCCAGCATCAACAAGCTTCTTAGCAGCATCATTATTGGTATCTTCAATTAATTTACTAAAAGTACTTAATGCTGTTCAATAAGTATCCCCTGATGATCAACCTTGATTTGGATAAAAATCATTAAAAGTCACCAAAGCTCAATAATACATACAATATCACGGCTTCATTGTATAACTAGTTTTACCATCTGTTCATGGAAGTTCAATAAATTCTCTACCAATAACAAATGCTTGCTTACCATCATTTCATCAAAAATCAACGTCAACTGTTTTACATGGAGCTACATAAGTTGATCATGTTACATGCCAATAATATTTTATTGCACCAGCACTATCTCATTGTCATTCTATCTTAGAATCATAATCTCATAAACTCAAATCAACATTCATTTTAAACATTCTTGAATCATCTCAAGATCAAAGAGTTTTTTCTCACAAAACAGAAATAGGAAGTCATCCAACACCATATGTCATAATTGTTGAAAGATCAACCAATACCATCATTATAAACCAACTTGCTTGAATCAGAACACTAGCAATCAATACTTTCTTTAACAAATCTGGCAATTTTATACCACTAATAGAATCCTTTCACGACAAATTATATCGTAACACTCAAATTAAAAGCAAAAATCATAACGTATAATTTGCGAAACTTCTTACTATTTGCCAAATATTCCATAATGAAACATCAAGTCACATAAAAGAGCCATAAATCAAAGTATTATCCATTGCCAAACCAGCCAATGCAACAAGTGGCCAAAGTAAAGCAAAAGCAATATCTGAAACAGCCTGCATAAAAGTATCTAAAGAAGAAAGCGCTTCTCTCTGTTTTTGAACCTCATCATTGTCTTTTTCTGTACCTGCAGCATAAACCTCATTAACAGAAAAATAGGTCTGTTGAGGCATAAAAGAAAATCATAACAATAAGATAAACAATGACTTTAACAATAATTTCTTTTTTTGTTTTACTTGTTTTTTTAGAAATGATATTACACTAGATATCATAATGAATTTTCAATAAATTAAAGAATCTTCACTCTTTAATATCAAGTATAAACAAAATTAAAAATATAGTTATTAATAGAAAAAATAATCTTTCTTTTCTAGTTGACTTAATGAAATTATTATATGCAATATGTATTATAATACTACTCTTCAAAGAACTCCTGAATTATCTTTTTCATCTTCAAAATTTTCATCTGATAAGGATACACTTTTGTCTCAACTCACAAAAAACTTGCTACCAAAAATAAATGCAATCTCGCAGTTACAACGATATCCGCATTTTTAACCTCCTGAACAAAAGAAGAAAAACTCTCTTCCCAATCTAAAACTTCAAATTTTGTCATCAATCTTTTTTCTAATACTTCTTTATAATACAAATCATTATAAACTCTATTATTTCCCTTACTCACAGGTACATACTTTATTGTATATCCATTAGATAATAAAGATTCACATTGAAGAACTAAATCATCAAAAAACTTTTCTCAATTCTTATTCAAATTTATTAACGCTACCTTACTATGTTCAATTTCTCTTTTAATTCGTCACCATGAATATGCAAACCAACTAGTATCTAGAAAAAACTGAGCATTTTTATATCAATATTCAGTAAGTGCTTCTACTGATTCATTATCGCGAGCATAAATAGCCTTCACTTTTGATAATAAATAATCAAACAACCAAATATTGAATTTCTTCTCAGGTATTTGAATTCCTCACATTAAATAAACATTAATCTTATCCAATTTTGGAAAAAAAGGTAACAATCAAACAAGCCAATATCGATAAGAATTTGGACTCTCTTCTGTTAAAATTTCCCCTCATCATATAATAACGCTATCAACAGATCTGTATACTTTCAATTCCCTTCTTATTTTAGTAAAAAAATACCTAAAAAAAGAACGTATTCATTTCGGAAACTCATGTAAATAAGTTATTGGCTTTAAATCAGTAAATTGAGAAAAGAAAGATTTAAGCCGTTTTACATCATATGCAGAAACTACCACCTCTTTTCACTGTTTTTGCAACAAACGAATTGTTCATAGCAAAATAAGTTCATCTCCCATATTCTTATAGGACCAATTTCCCATAATCAATACTTTATTCCCCTCAATTGGGAGAGTTTTCTCTAATTCCATTCTTTCCATGAAAAAGAAATAAGAATAAAGACAGCATATCTCAAATAAATTATAGTAAACGAATCAGAAATTACAACAAAAAAGAATTCACTTAACATTGACTTCTCTTATCAAAATGGATAAAAGATAAAATGCAAAAACAAAAAAACAAATACAACTATGGTTAAAATTTACAAATTCTATGAAAAAGAGCTCCTCTGGAAGATGCTTGGATCATCCATGGGAGCACTAGCATTCGCTCTAATCTATTTCAGTCTTGAACGTTCAATTTTAAAGACGTTAACAGGGATTGTGAGTTCGTTCTGGATAGTAATTTTGTTTTCAACGCTGGTTTCATTTGTAATATTAATGATAGCCGTCCGGAACCAGAAAAGCTCTCTCTACTATGAATTCATCATCGAGCAAAAGCTCATCCCTAGATTAATCCACAAGAAACAACGAGAAAAAGACAAAATCAAAAAAGCCAAATATGGCATAATGATAGAATACTTAGGTCTCGGAATCTCTTCTAATGAAAAAGATAAACTCGAAGCAAAAAAAAGAATAAATGAAATCAAACTTTCTTCTATTCCATGCTCAGAGAAAAAGAAACTCAAACTCAAAAAAGAGATTAAAGAAATAGAAATAGAGTTAACTGAAGATGCTTCAGAGAAAATAAAACTCTCTGAAGAAATCGAAGCTCTTGAAGAATTACTTCTTCAATAACGGACAACTAGCATCATTATTTATGGTGCTAGTTTTTTAACTAATCCTGAAGAAAATGATTGAAATACTTTACCTTATCTTCATCAATTCAAAAACTCTTTGAAACAATAGGAACCATAAACTCAGAAGGCACTAAATGCAAATCTATTTGCTTCTTCAATGAAGAGACTAAAAGCTTCAAAGAAAAATATTTTCACATTATCAACAAACACTTTAAAGGATTTTTAGTATTTGCATGTTTTAAATAATTCTTCAACGACAATTCGTCAATTCCCTTAGTTTCATATAAAGCATGTGGATAAGGAACAAAATATCAAAAATCATGATACATCATCCACCTTTTTGCTTTTATATTTCTACTCATCCATAAAGGCATCCATCATAACCAACGCAACATACTATTATACCATATTAAATCAGGTTTTTCTCTTTTAATAAAAGAATAAAACTTTATTGCTTCATAAAGATTAAAACATCATAATCAAATACCAAATAGTTTTTTAATCTTTCATAAAAATCACTTAGGACAAGTACTTCAATAAAGAACAACTTCATATCAATGACTTTCTAATAACGCTTTTACATCATGAATATAAGTTTCTATTCATCAAACTTTATTAATAAAATCACTAACAAGTACGACTTTTTTTACTTTAAAATCAAAAGTTAATTTCTGAAACCTCTCATACCATCTATCTTTAGTATATCTCAATGCTATTCACTTTGATTTTTCTGCCAATTTCTCATAAAAATGAAAATCATTATCTTTCCTTTCTTTTTCTAATTTTAATAACATTTCAGAAAACTGAGAAAATTCTGTACTTCATTTACATTTATCTATTGCATACTCATCAGGGATAAAAGGAACTAGCCCTCATTTTTTAAATCAAACTACAGGAATACCCCACTTTAAAACATTAATAGCGCTTAATCAAAAAGTTTCTAAGAATCTAGAAGGCATAAGACAATAATCTATATTCTCTAAATACCTTTCTACAACAGACAATGGCTTCCATCAAAAAAAATGAATCTCTTTAAAACGATGAGATAACTCCATTATTCATTCTTCATAACTTCATGTTCAAAAAATATATAGTTCAAATGGAAGCTCTTTATTTGGATATTGATTGATAAAATCAAAAATCAAATCAAAACCTTTTTCAGTTTCTAATCTTCCTAAAAATAACAATCAAAGTTTATTATGCTTCATATAACCAACATATGAAAGTATAAAACATATTAAACATATAAAAGGATATCATTAAATAATTCAAGCAGAAAAAACAACAATCTTCAAAAACAGATAAAAACCAAGTATCAAACTAAAATATCAAAAAAATCCAGATTATTTTAATACTTAAAACGATTTTAATTAAAGTATCCTTGCTTTCTTTTAAAAGATAATTACTCTCATTACAATAATTTACTCAATACAAACTATATGGTTAAATCACTTATTGATACCTATCTACAAACTGATAATAAAGAAGCTGTTGCTGAAAAGCATCCAGCATTTTTGGAACATCTCTTAGAAAGGATAAAACTACATATCTCTAAATGATGAAAGATTCTTCTTATTACATTAACAAAAAAATCTTCAGAAGAAGTAACAAGTTTTCTAATATCTCAAGGTTTCAAAGCATTCTATCTTCATAGTGAAATCGCAGCAATAGACCGTTGGGAAATAATAAAAAAACTAAGAACTTGAGAAATCGATATCATTGTATGAGTAAATCTTCTTAGAGAATGAATAGACCTCCCAGAAGTAACATTAATCTGAGTATTAGATGCTGATAAAGAATGATTCCTAAGATCAACTACTTCTCTAGTTCAAATTATCTGACGTGCTGCCAGGAACCCAAATAGTGAAGTAATCCTCTATGCTGATGCTTTCACAGAATCAATGATTAAAGCACTTTGGGAAACCTATCGTCGTCGTAACATCCAAGATAAATTTAATAAAGAACATGGAATCACTCCAAAGCTTGCTTCTTCAAATGTAAAATCATTAGAAACCGTTAAAACAGACCTTGATCTTGAACAATCTTTCTGAAAAATAACACAAGAAAATAAAACTAAAAAATTAAAGAAAGCCACCAAAGCTGAAAAAGCTATAATTTTAAAAGACTTAAAAATCCAATTAGACGAAGCAATTAAAGCTTGGGAATTTGAAAAAGCCGCAGTAATCCGCGACCAAATCAAAGAAATATCTTGAGAATAATCTTAATTAATTTCTACTCATCTTTCTCAACCAAGTTCAGCCAAAGATTTAGCTGAGACACCTATTCTCTTCAAACCTTTTTGCAATTGAAGTAATTCATCATTATAAAATAAATCACTTCTTCTATAATACTTTTTCTTTCTATTTCTCATCGCTTTCCTCTGTTTTTCAAGATCTTTTGAATCAATATCTGCTTCATCAGAATCAGATCCTAAATCAAAATAATTATTATCTCATTGAATATTATCTTGATATTCTCACCAAGGTACTAACCTTCTTTCAGGTAATTTTTCTGCCATTGGGAATACATCATTTAACAAAGCATCATCTCATGCAATTCTATCAAAATTTCTTGTAAAATAATTTACAAAAAAATTCAACACATCATCAACCTGTTTAGGTGGTGCAGATCTTCAATTATTATACAACACACGTCATTTAAACATATACCAAATCAAATGTTTATAATCATCTTTTGAATAAACAAATCTTGAAGGTATATCAATCATTCCTCATCATTGAGGCACATGGAAAACTATTGGCTCTCAAGCACGTTCTTTAACATCTTTTATCATTTTTATCATCATATTATTTTCAGCATCATTACCTGTTCAAAATCCTTCATAATTGAAAAGCAATTTAAATTCTTTTAAGAAAAATTTAGGATCAACATCTTCTGGAGCTCTTTTTAATGATTTTAATAAACTCTCCCAGAATGCTGCCTTATCATTTCTTTCATCAGTATCTCAAGAGAATCAATCTCTATCATAACCCTTATTCTGACGGATAGATTCTGGAGAAGCTAACAATGCATAATGTCATGTAATCTTTGGTTTTGATCTCCATTTTGGACTGATTGAATCTGGATTAGTCTCCCAAAGAATATCCCTAACCTTTTTCAAAATAGGATCTTTTTGTTCATTAATCTTTAATGATTCAAAATAGGTATCTATTTGCTTAGAATTTTTAACCCACCATTCCTTTAATGCTCAAAACAACTGCTTATAAGGAACATCATCTGATGTAGACATGAATTGTTCCATAGAAAGTCATTTAGAAGCCATAAATTCTGAGAATCAACATCACGACTTCTCCAAAATATACCAAGCATTCCTTTGATTCTCATTTTTCTCTCAAAAGAATGCAGTTGGAAGCATATACGCTCTTGCTAAACCATCAAATCTCGTTCTAATATTCTTACCTTCTTTTCTATTCAAGATTCATGTCAAAGTCACAAAAGTCATCGCAACATTCAAATTAACAAAATCTGAATCATTAACAGCAACCTCTCATAACCTTTCAATATTTCATAATCATCTATCAATTCTTCAAGAAGTAATATTCTTTTCAACTTCCTTAAAAACAGGATCAAATAGATTATATTTCTTTGTTCATGAATAACCTTTATCAACTGCAGCTTCTCCTATTCCTTCATCTACAGCACTACCTAATTGAGATGCAAATTCATTAGAATATAACAATTTTAAAGCTTGTGTATTGTTATCACTAGGAGCTCAAAAATACTCATCCTTTCCATGAGAATTTTCTATACAGTTAATAATATATGTTGTTTCAGATTGAACTAAAAGATCACTTAACTGTTTTACTTTACCTCAATCTTTATTAAGTTCGGCTTGCTTAATATCATTCTCAAGTTTTCTCCTCATTTCAAGATATCTTCTATAATGAGCAGGTCATAACAAACATCTAATCCATAAACATTGATTATCTTGATTAGCTAATCAACGATATAATCATGCTCATTTCTTAATATTAGCAATCATAGCAGCAGCTATAATTGGTCTTAACTTATCATTTTCTCAAACAAATGTTCATGATGAAACAACATCCTTTAATGTCTTAAATCCATTCGCTTTTAAAATCTTATTAAGCTCCCTAAATTTCTGTCAACTTGGAGCATCAACTCACTTTTCAAAGAAATTAGCAAAATCAGCCAAACTAGAGAACTCTTTTAACCAAGCATCAATTCCTTCCCAAGTAGCTTTATCCATTCATTTTTCTGCCTTATCTTGTGCTTGCATTGCAGCTTCAGCTAAAGACGGAGAAGCCCATCAAAACCATTTTCAAATTTTATCATAAATTCATTTACTAACAAGCCAATCCAAACATTCTTGATTCTGTTTTTTTTGATAATTATCAATTCAATCATTTAATGTTTTCCAAATATTCTTAAATGAATAAATTAATCATCAAATTGTCATCCATTTTATCTTAGTTGTTGTGTGTGAAACAACATCCTTAATTCTAACTTTTTCATCTTCAGCCATACGCTCAGTCCTTGGTGAAAGCTGTTTTTCGCTTAAAAAGAGTAAAAAATCAGGATATGACATCTTCCTTTTATATTCATAAGGCTTTCCATCAGATACAAAAGAACTCGATTTAACAGTTACTGTACCATCAGAATTCCAATTAACACCATAAACAACTTTACTATCATCAGGGACATTTAATCAAGAGCTGAAATACTTAACCTCTTCATTATGCTCTTTTCAATCCATTCATCTTGTTCTAAGCATTAACTTTCAATCTTCAAAGCTAGCATCTCATAAAATACTATCCTTACAAAGTCCTTGTTTTGAGAATCCTTTAAAAGCTTCTTCTAAATTAGATTTTCTTGTAAGCTGTTTAAAAGGAGCTCCTCAAACATCAGGAGAGCCTTCCAAAAAACGTTTTGAAAAAACAGTTAATGGCATTTCAATATCTTTATTCTCCCATCCTCAAGGAAGTTCCAATTCAACACCATTACTCCTCATTTTTATCATTCATCTGTCCCAATCAACATCTTTTATATAGAGTTTCATCCAATCTTTAGAAGAATCACCTTTAGGAGGAAGTACTGATTCTCAAAAAGGATAATATAATATAGCTCATTCTTTAAACGATTCTTCTCCCTCTCTTGCTTCATCACCTTTTAACCCATTCCATAGTCCTAATATTTTTTCTTTTATAGATTCTCATTCCTCTCTATTTTCTTCTTCATCTTCAGGATTTTCTCAATCTTCATCATGTCTTTTTTCATCTTCAGAAAGTTCACGTTTACTCTTATCAATAGCAATATCTCTATCTAAAGATCTGAAAAAATTATTTAACTTTTTTCCTTGTTCTGATTCAGGATTATAACTTTCAATAACTGAAGGATTTCACATTAAATAGAAAATAAGAAACTTTCATATTTTTGAATCTTCTAACACAAGATCTTTATGTACAGTTCATGGAGTTCAATCAGGATTAGTCTCAGCAACATCAACAAAATCTCATTGAAATAATTTATTAAATAATTGTTGGTCATCCATTGAAAGATTTAAACTATCTACTCACTTAACTGAAAACTTAATAGGTAAATCCTTTGCATTCATAAAATCAGATAAGTTCTTCAAATCAGGATTAACAACTCCTCATTTTAACTCCTTGTCAATATGTAAAGTCATTCAATTAACAATAACTTCATTCTTAGAAAAATCAAAAAGATCTAAGAAAAAACGTTTAAATTGTTCTGTATCATTACCAAAAGCTTCAATAGCTCAACTCTCCTCCATTCCTTTTAATCTCAATTCAGCCAATTTAGAGATGAATACGTCTCTTTTTGCAGGATCATTATTTAAACAAGCAACATCAAAATTATTTTCATAAAGAACTCATAAAGCATCAGCCATAGCTGAATCTGTTTGATTTATTTTGTTTAAATATATTTTCCAATAAACTTCTTCTAAGTTTTCTTCTGTTGCATTCTGAAGTTCTTCATACAATTCAGGGAAATTATCTTTAGCATATTCTTTTAAACTTTCATATCCATTTTCCCCAATACTATATTCTTGAGATTGTGGAATAACACTCATTGATAATGGCAAAGAAAAAGAATTAGTAATATCTTCTGCCATTGTAGAGATTCATTCAACTCTAGAATGTAACCTTGAAAGAATTAGCTTACTAAAGAGATAATCAAATCACTTCTGTTGACTCTCAGTCCAATCAGAAAAAGATTTTGTATTTAGATTCTCATTAATATTATTATTTGAAGCATCATTAATAGGAGCAAGATTATTCTTAATCTGCAAAAAAGTTAAAACAAAGTTATTTCTAAACTTTAAATACTTTCACTTATCTTCTCAATTTAATTGATTTTCAAACAAATTTATTGTCGCTAAAAGCTCTGAAAGTGTGGTATTATGATATTTAACAGTATCATTAAATTTACGAGCAATTTCATTATCTAAACCATGAGAAAACTCATATTTAATCGAACGCACTATAGCATTTTCAATACCAGCTCTTATATCATCACTCTCATCTAATCAAGGGATCTTATTTAAATTTAATAATCATAATTCCTCAAGAGAAAAATTCTCATGTCAGAAGAATCAAAAATCTAAGGCATTTCTTTTATTCAATTCTTGTAATAATCATGTTCAAGCTCACTCATTAATAGCATTTTCTTCGGCT
>CAMOEC010000067.1 GCA_946611795.1 uncultured bacterium | reverse complement strand
CATTTGTAGAATGCCTTGTAATACTGATTCTATTCAGTTTACTCAGTTTACTGTTTCAGAAATGCGGCATTTTAAAACTTACAAACACTAATTATGAGATACGTAGTAAGTCTCAAGTTGTTTACTACAAAATAGCGGTCGAATCCGATCGCTATTTTTTTAATAAAAAAAGGATGAGTAGAAAATCTGCTCATCCTGTAAATACTAATACTCATACTTCTCACCTTTAACCCAGTTTTCTGGAATATACTTCTCACGGGTAGAACAATACTTTTTCTGTTTGTCAGGCAGTGCATAAGGAGCCCAGTTAACACCATAAACAGACATTGCCGGCGTGTACTCATGAGTCGGAACAAAACCGCTAGTTGATCCACAATAACCAGTAGAATAATCATACTCATCGCAAACTTCTTTGATTGCAGAGACGAAATCGGTTAAATTCGAAGAGAAAACTCCACCATGGAAATACTCTTTATGTCCATCATGATAGACTTTGGTTAACGAATTAACAAAGAGCTTGAAAGTTCCCGTCTCAACATCAACCTCACCTGCATGAGAATGAACCAAAAGGTAGTAGCCATACTTCTTAAAGAAGATGTTTTCCAAATCCTTGAAGCTGACATCAGACTCAGAGAGAACTTTGAGATTAGAAACACGAGGCTCAGGGAGTCTTGGCGAATCGAATGTCAAAAATTCATCAAGCTTAGCCTGAAAGTCTTCACTCAAAGCATGGCCGTTAGCTTCTTTCTTCATACGAGCAGAAGAGTAGCGATCGTGCAGGAAGTTCTTCAGAATACCATGATCAATCAGCAAGACATCCTTTGCAGGAACACCTTCCATATCATATTCATAATGAGCAAGCATGTGCTTGTCCAGAGGAGTATCCCAAATTTCAAGTTTTTTCAGAATTTGCATGAAATTATTACGGGAAACAGACTTACCGATTTTACCCTTAAAAATGGTAGATTCTTCATCTGCAATGTACCTACCAGATAACATATGACCAGCTATAGCCTCATGGAACAGAGTAGCAACAGCAGAGGGGTCAAAGATCAAAGGATAGATTTCACTGCGAAGTTGCTTGCGCTCAAGGGTGTAAAGGAACTGCTGAAGACTCTTCTTTGTCTCAGGGAATCTTTGGATAAGTTCATCAAACGTAAATGCCCTTTCAATAACGGTTTCATTATAAATACGCTTTTTAGAACTAATAGCATGAACATCAATGCCATATGACATAATGTCCTGATGCTGAATAATCCTAGTTCCCCAAGAATCAACAACAATCCAAACCTTTCTCTTGGTAGTTGCAGAAGCATTCATCTGAACGACTGGCTCAGTGAAATAGTAACCACGTTGTAAAGCCTGATACTCAATATCGAATTGTTTCGGAATTCTCTCAAGCTCAGGAAGTTCAAATTTTGAATCATCCATATGCGGAGATTTCTTCAATTGATACTCAAGATGATACTTCATGTCTTCCAATGGAGTCTCGAAGAAGGTATCAAGCAGTTCATCGATAGCACTAGCCAAGCGAGACCAGCCAGTAGTAAGAATACCATTGTAAGAATAGAGGAAACTGTTTTTCATGGAGATAGAATAATTTACACTTTTATCCTTTCTCTTATAAAACAGTGTTATCAAGATCTCAGGTGCATATTTATAGACTTCCTGTCTTCCAGGAATAGCATTCAGATACGGCTGGTTATACGAGTTTGAACACATATAAGCGATACGAATACCTGTAAGCTTAACAGTCTTAATTGAGCCATAGGGATCTTCCTTCTTGATTTTGAGATCAAGAGCTCTCTTCATTAACACTTCTAAAGCATTAACAATTTCAAGATAACTAACATTTGCCATAAGCTAAACTTTGTTTTTTTTGATTTGTGATATATGTTTATTAATATTTATTTATTAGACTGATAATATAAAAAATATTAGCAACAAGTCAATAAAAATATAAATAAAATTAGAAAAATAATTAAAAAATCTAATATTTATATAAGAGAAACATAAGACAGAAACTAGTAAAATAAAAAATAATAAAAAATTTGCTTTTTTTCTAAATTTGATATATAATTAATTCGTCATCAGGAAATAATAAGTAATTTCATGATGAAACATGTGAGATCTTTAATAAGTCTATATAATGTAAAATATACAACTTTTGCTTTGTATATCTTCGCTGAATGTGCAAATCATTCTATACGGTTAATTAAGACTATACTTAATCAACTAATTTCTTTACCTTATTATTTATAAGATAAAGGAGCGATATCCAAGGTTGAAATTTTCCAAGTAGTTTCCTTACTAAGATTGAGTAACTACTAACCCTAATCTAAAAAATTGGCTGTTTGTGGAAAATCGATTCTAGTTAACTCTATTGAATTCCTTATTATTAATTATTTCGCTTTAAAATAGTATAAAGCATGGTTATTCGACCTGTAACTGTTACCTTTATTATCTATTATGGAATAGTTAATACTCAATTGGGCAATGTCTAGAAAACATTTGTGCTTGATATTTTAATTCTAATATTGTTGGATATGTAAAAATCTTCATAGAGTGAAGGAACTAATGCTATGAAAACTTATCCCACTCAATAGATTATTATAATCTATCTGATAAAATATATTAGTAATTGCTATCTCATGGAATCTTAAACTTTAGGATAGCCTAAAGCATGAGATAAACAGTATAGTTAATAGCTATCTGTTCTACTTCAAACTTAAGGCACATATATAGACTTTACTTCTCATTTAATGGGAGGAAGTGGATTTAATCATCTGCTTCTTTTTTTTAAATTTAAAAAATTAAAAGTTTGAAAATACCATTACACTTGAAACACTAATACTTTTTAATATAAAATTCACGGATAAATATTTATTAAAATAATTAATATGTGAGTTAATAACCGTAAAATAGTTGTACTAGAAAACATTCGTTCTGCATATAATGTTTGAAATGTGATAAGGACTGCAGATTCTTTATGATGGGAGGTTCGAATTACAGGATATACACCATCACCTCTTGATAATCCAAAAGTAAAAAAGACCTCATTATGAGCTGAAGAAAATGTAGGTTTAAGACAATTTGATTATACAGAAGATGTTATTGCTGAATGTAAAAATCTAAATATTCATTGTATATCAGCTGAAATAACACCAGATGCTACTTCACTATCAGATTTTTCAAAAGAATTTTCATGAGATATAGCGATAGTCTTTTGAAATGAGGTTGAATGAGTTTTACCACAAACACTAGCAGCTGTTGAAAAGGTTGTATATATACCAATGCAATGAGTTAAAGAAAGTATGAATATTTGACAATCAACAGCAATATTTATGTGGGAGTTAAGAAATAAATAAAATTTTAAATACTAAAATTACAATGGAAGCGATAAAATGATTGATTGATTTTATCTTACATATAGATACTCACCTAGCTCAGTTATTCATTCAATACTGACTTCGAATATACTGAATATTATTCTTTCTAATATTCATTGAAACAGGTGTTGTTATAATGCCTTTTTTGCCTTGAGATTCACTTCTTTTTGCTGCTTGAGCATTAGCGTGAAATCCAGCAAATTGAGTTAATGTTCATATTCTTTGGATAATAGCTTTTACTGCTGCTGTAATATGAGATACTGCAAATTATGAAATATGAAAATATTTATGACCTAAAGTATTCTCATGAAAATATAAATGGATTAAGAAGGAATATCTTGAAAGAACTCATAATTTCTATGAAAAGCACTGATGAAAAACAATAATCTATGCGAGATTTATTCCGATAATAAGAACTTTTGCTCCATTTGTTGCATGAGTGGGTAAAATGACTTATAAGAAATTCATATCATTCAATATCGTTTGATGATTTGCGTGGTCACTTTTATTTGTATATTGATGATATTTCTTTTGATCTATTCCTACCATTCAAAAGAACTTTAGCTTAGTAATAATTCTAATAATATTTGTATCATTATGTCCTATGATTTTTGAATGGATAAAACATAAGATTCAATCAAAAAAGAAATAATTTATATAATGAAAGCTGATGATAAATCTTCCTAATAATCGTCTTATTCTTAACTGACATAGAATACTTACATCAAATCAATTCTATAGTTATATGAGCAAAAAATTTAAGACAGATATTAAACAGCTAAAAGATCTTAGCATATTGAATCAATATGATGAGTTAAAAATAGCAATATGGCATGCTTGAAGTTTCTTAGAAAAAGAAACAAAAGAAGAACACGATATAATTATTGATGAATTATCAAAGTATTGAGAAATAAAACAAACATGAATTAAATAATTTACCTATTATAGCATAACATGAGCCATACTAGAGAGCAAACAAGGAAAATTCTTTTCATATTTATCGCATCAATTATCTGTATCATAGTTTTCTTAACATTACTTAAGGGAATACAGAATACACCAACGACAAACCAAAATGATGTAATTCTAAGTACAGGACAAAATCACATAAAAATCTGTGAAGATAAAATAATAAACGACTATCAATTAGTTGATCCAGTTTTTTCCCGAGACTTTGAATCATCAACAGAAGAAAACTCATATTATTGAACTGTTACTTATAATGAAACTGTAGAACAACTTAAAACAATAAAATTTGAATGCGAAATCTGATGAAACTGAAATGAAGCTTGGATTACTCGAGATATAGAAAATAATCCTAATTCCAATGATATTATATATGATGACCGAGAATGATAAGAAATACTTGAAATTTGATAACAAAAATCATAACATATAAATGTCTCAATAAAAAAACAAATATTTATGGACTACATTCATTTTAAAACAGGTATTCCCGGTATTATTCCACCGGATTGTAGCGAATTAATTCCACCGCCACCTAAAGGCGATGAAGTAGAAACTCAAAAGTCTCCAAGACCAGCGGTTCACGGACCAGAGAAAATAGAGGAGGGGACTAAAACAACGAAACACAAGCGTCGCATGATGCCTTGTAACAAAGACTAAATCTCACTAAAAGCAGGACTATATTAGCCCTGCTTTCTTTGTTGCATTAATACTCAAGAATTAGAAGATTATCAGAAAATCATGATTCATTAAACTTTGTAATCAATTGACTAAAAGATGAATCAACGACAATCAAAACACAACTATTTAACTTATTGATATCATTTAAGTATGTAATATCAATTTCATACGTAAATATCATTAATTCAGTCTTTTCTAACATATCAGTAAAATCTAAATAATGATAATCAGTATTATTTTTTATCTTCTCATCAAAATAACAAATCTCTTTCTTTGAAACATAAGGCTCTAATGCTTTAGCTAGTTCTAATCAAAATTCTCAAAATCAGATAATATCAGTAGGCCTTCAAAAAAGCTTATCAACTCATCATTTAGCATTAGTAATTGAAGATATTATAGTGTTAATCTTATTTTTCATTAATAAGTCTAATATAAACAGTTGAACTATAAATAATTATAGTAAATAATCAATATGGCAAGTTAAAAATTACTATGAATTATTGAAAAAACTAATAAAATTACTATGAGAATGATATGTTTATATTATTACGATATAATCATGAAAAAACCTCTAATATTAATAAGTATGCTCGCAATAGCTTGAATCTCTGTTGCACAAGCATGATATTATAGAGTATATGATAGTAATATAGAAAAATATTTGGTTTATACAGACGAATTAAAATTCTCTCCAGAATATGTAAACGCCTATAATTATGCATACAATAACTGAATCACAACAGCAGATTCAATTAAAAATGCTAATATGACTGGTGAAATAACAAGAATAGAAATGTCAAAAATGATATCCACCTATGCTATGAATATGCTCTGATTAAAACCAGATTTAAATACGAATTGTAAATTTAGTGATATTACAACAGAACTTGATACAAAATATAAATATTGAGTTACAAGATCATGTCAGCTTGGATTAATGTGACTTGATTGATCTTGAAACAGACAAGAACTCTTCAAACCAAGAGATAATGTTACAAGAGCTCAACTTGCAACAGTATTATCAAGAGTGCTAAACAGATGATATTGAAGAACGATAAAAAACTGAAATCCTTATTATGATTCTCATCTAAAATATCTAATCTCTGAGTGAATTATAAAAGATTATTATAAACCAGCACCAGATTCAAAAGAAAAAAGATGAAATGTGATGGTTATGCTTTATAGATCAGATCACCGTAATATTGTAACAACAACATATGAAAAATGATATACTATTTTAAAACCAGGGCAAACCTATCGTAATAAAACTTATGGATTCCAAATTGTTTCATCAGCTCATAGTTGATGAGTTGTATCAATCTATAAAGATGATTACTCATGAAGAACTTACGTAACCTTATACTCATACATTCCAGAAGAAATTGATTGATATAAATTATCAAACGACTACTGAGAAATTAATCAATATAAGGAAAATGCTAAGTTATTTGATACAAAGTGATTGCTACTAAATGTCACAACAAGAGAAATACTAAAAAAATGAACAAATAATTATAACGAATTGTGATTGTGAAGTGAATTAGATGATAAATTAACAGAAACTGATTATTATCTAAACTTAAACCCTTGATATGATATTCAAGAATCAGCATATAATATAGAATTATCAAAAGATTATGCAATGTGCCCATCATGTTGAGCTATGTGATACTTCATTAATTATGAATTCAAGAATTTAAAATGAGATAAAATATACTAAAAGAAAGGAATAAATCCTTTCTTTTTTTTACTTATTCCATTTATTAAAGACCGATAACTCATATTCTAATGATTTAATTTTCTTTATAATATCAGATGTTTCAGTTTGTTTTTCAACGTTTAATAACTCATCGTTAAGTTTACTTATCATATCTTCATAAACTCATCTAAAGATTTTAGCAGTCTCTTTATCATATGTTACTTCTATTAGATAATATGATTCTTTAACAGTTTTTATCTTATTCTTCTTAATATTTCTCAGTCTATTTCTTTCTCTTTTATCTTTTTTAATATAATAAGACTTCTTAATGGCAAATTCAGGTTTCAATCACTTATTAACTCTATAAAGAAAGCTTGAAAGAGAAACTTTATCAAAACTATAAGATTGATAAAACTCTAAAAGTAAATCTTTCTTATTTGGCTTATTATTTTTTAAAGATTTCTTCCTATAATTTTTATCAAGGAATCATGGTTGGATAGCAATTTCATATGATAAATTCTTCTTAATCCTCATCAAATAATTAGAATATGTTGCTTTCTTTCATTTAAATGAATCATAATACTTTTTTGCTTCGATATACTTTATTTTCTGCATTTTAAATCTTTTTTATGAAATAAATTTGAGAATTTTTTGATCATCCTGCTTTGAAATATTTTCCGACATAGAAAAAATAATGTGAACAAATGGAGTCACACTTCAGTAAAGCAACTTATAAAAACAAAAAGCACTGAACAAAAAAGTAGCATAAGATTATGCTTATCAATAACTTTAGAGATCTTGTGCAAACTCCCTTTCGTCTTTACTCCTTTCATTATTGAGCATAATGTCCTTACCGCGAAAATCTTAGCGTCTTTAAACCCGACAAATTTTTAGACCTTAAATTCTTGATATTAAACTTAAAAATTACTATAAACATAAAAACAAATATACAAGAACTATGCTAAAAATACTAAAAAAATTATTCAGCAAAGAATGTAATCATGATTGGAGGATTGATGATCCACTATATTTCATTGGCATTAACGAAGAACGAGCTGAACAGCAACTCTTTGAATGCTGTAAAAAATGTGGTAAGAAAAGGATTCGCCAAGATTGCAGACATTTATGGTTTATAGGACCAGACGAAAATGAAGTAAATGGAATTGTCGTAAATGGTATAAAATATCAAAAAATAGCCATTTGCGGTAAATGCGGACTAGCAAAATATAAGGTAGTAGAATGACTATTACCTTATTTTTTATAATTTTGATAAAAACACTACAAATTAATTAAAAAAATAGTATAAGAAATCTAATAAACAAAACTAAAACAAATGTTGTCTTATGAATCAGTATCAATTATTTCTACAAAAGCTTTTTATCGACGGTACTGCGGTTAAAAATTCTGATGGTGTAATCGGATTATCTCTTCAAACTTATCAACTTGAATACCAAGTTGAGAAAATAAGGAAAAGAAAAGTAGTAGGAAAACCAAGCGAACTTGGACTTCCATTAATAACTACAACCCCAGTTCTTACTCTCGAAAAAGCTTTGAACAAAATCAGTTCGCTTCCGATAAGTGAATTTGAAGAGTTCAATCGTGATGTTCAAGGTTTTTCAAAAAAAACTAATGTGGTAGGCAGTTACAGAATTGGAAAGGTTATGAAATTACCATTTCTTAAAAAGTCTGATGACTTCAGAACACCTAGCTGCAAAATCTTTGAACATAGTAATGAAACACAAAACAAATTGGACAATCTCAATTTAGAGATGAGTCTCTATCATCAAGAAGTAATCGATGAATTGCCGGTTATACTTGATACGGTAACGATTTTGTTTTGTACACTCTCAATCATCTATAATTTTCCTCCGAACAAAATAGTATTCAATCTCATACGTCCTTTCTGTAGAGATACGAACATTTGTTTACTAGAAAAATCAGATGTATTTAAATCACACTTTACAGCATTGAGAATAAAACCGAAAGTCACATCATTTCTATCAATCGAGAAAGGTGATATAGAATTCTCAGTCTGAAAGCTTAAGAGAATGAGTTTACTCGTTCTCTTTTTAAAAAAACTGACTCGTGTTATCTCAACAAGAGTCAGTGTAATGAAAAAAATTACTAATGATCTGCTGCCGATTGCGGCAAATAAAATATAAAAAAAGAAAAAATAATTTCAACAAAAAAAATGCTGGAGAATTTCTCCAGCACTTTATTAAAAGAGAATTAGAAAAATGTGATACATACCATAACTAAGAGCTACTAGTAATCCAATAGCCAGAAATAAGAACGCAAACAAGATAACACCCAACACTAATTGGATATTGCGTGTCCTTGTAATGGCTTCTTTTTTACCTTCTTCAGCACTTCTGTGCCATTCTTTAATTTTTTCTTCTTCATTCTTAAATTCCATAATACACTTCAGTTTTTTTGTGATTTATTAATATTTGTTTATTAGTAACTAACTTATAATCATTTAAACATCCTAAAACAAGGTAAAATAGCCAGAAAAACTTGAAATAGAAAAATATATATCTAAATTAATAAAACGATAAACAAAAACCTAAGCTTATGGAAAATTTTTACTTTGACAAATCATTTCTGTACTATACACCAGAAATGTATGAGAGAATGGGTTACTACGACCCAAATGAGACCGATGAAGAGCGGCTCCAAAGAGCTGCAATAAGTGCTATGGTATCATTTGCATGCTTTATAGTCGTACCGATACTCTTTGCGGTATGCTACGGCATATACAAATTGATAGTATACTTGTAATCGAATAAGTGGCGATTAGTCTTCTAACCGCCATTTTTTAATATATTTTTTAGTTTATTCACTTGAATTTTTTAATAACCTTTATAGTATATTAAAAACAATCTTTAAAAGAAAATAATAAAATATGCAGCAAGCAAATCAAATCAGATTTATTAAAGAAGTTGCTAAATACTTCATGGATTTTCTAGAATCTGATTTTCATAAAAAGAATGCTCCTAAAAGATCTATATCATTCAGAAATGAAAAGAATTATCTTGTTTGAGTAAACCTTAAAAAATACGATAAATTTACAAAATTAATACGGGAAGTAATTAATAATAACTTTAGTAACGAAATCATTAAATCAATTTCAAAATGAGTTTACTATACAAACATTCCAAAAGACTTCCTAGACCTAATAGCACTAAAAACTAAGCAAATAAAAAATACTGAGACAGATCTATTAATAAATAGAATTGATCTATATACAAAAGAAGCAGTAAAGGATCATAAAGATGATTTATGACAAGCAATGGAACATGCTCTAAGAAAAATCTCATGAAGCATAGATGAAATTTTCCTTGATAGTTTCTTTAGTGATTTAGAGAAACCAATAGAAAGCTTAAAACTCTGAGATGAAAATACTATCTATATCATGAAAGATGAACTAAATTCAGTTATTTTATGAGAGATAGAAGAAAAATGTAAGGATGTCGTAAAAAAACTTATTGTTTGAGAAGAAGTAGATATAGAAGATGAGTTAAAAACATGCTTAACACTAGAATGAATTAAGTCTTGTATATTATCATTCTTTGAAAACTTTAAAGTACTAGATCTTTATGAAGAACTTGACGAGCTTCTAAGGAATAAAATGATAATGGATAAACAGGATTTTTATCTCTATTTTTGTGATATTACCTATAATAATATCAAATACCCATTATTCTATATTCCACTTATTGTAATTAAAGATACTCAAAAACTCTACATTACTTTCGATTCTCAAATTTACTATAATAAGAAAGCTGTAGAATATATCGTGCAAGAATATAACTTTGAAAATAAATCATCAACGACATTAAAAACCGATTATGAAAGAATTCTATATACAGCAGATGATAATGTTTTTGAGAAGATAAATAACACACTTAATGAAATAATAGATTTCTTTAAACTAAATGAATCAATAGATTTAAAATCACCATTAAATCAAATAGCAAAATCAAAATCAGTTAGAGTTTCAAATAATTGTTATATCTCAATCTTTGATAAATCAGATGAATCTCTAATAAATGACTATGAAGAAATACTAACAAAGCTAAATAATGAAGATGATGTTATAGCATGATGATTTATTAAACTAATTGATGATTTTATCTATAAAGATCCAAAAAAAGTAACATTCAAAATAAGAGATGAATGGAGCAATAAAACACTTTGAGAAAAATTGGTTTATAAAAGTCCTATACCTCTAAACGAAGAACAACAACAGATATTACAAGCTGTTCAGTCTGATGAATGTAAATACATTATCGTTCAATGACCTCCAGGGACAGGTAAATCACATACAATTACAGCTGTAATCTTTGATGAAATACTAAAAAATAATTCTGTTCTTGTGTTATCAGATAAGAAAGAAGCACTAGATGTTGTGGAGGAGAAGATTACTGAGACACTAAATAAGGTAAGAATTCATGATGATTTTCAAAATCCAATATTAAGATTATGAAAAACATGAAACACATTTTCATCAATACTTAGTCCATCTCAAATTAATAAAATTTCAGATGCATATTTTTGAGCGAAATCAAAAGAAGAAGCAATTGAAGAAAGCTGAAAAAAAGTCTCAACTGATTTAAAAACATATATAGAAAGTGAAGTAAAAACATATTGAGCAATTTCTCTAAAAGACATACACTCATTTTATGCTCTTGAAGAAAAACTTGAAAATCAGTGATATTATGAATTACTTCAACAATTAGCAGACAATTATCAAGTATATTCTGATCTCCCAGAAATTAGAAAACTCTCAATCCTATTAAATGATCTAATTATTAATTTCTCATGAGATGAGAAGACTTTAAAAATACTCTCAGACCTTGATATTAATCTGTGAAGCATTGAAAGTCTTGATGATTTTAGCGAAATAATCCGTAAATGCTGAATAGTTCTCAGAAAAATTAATGAAATAAAGAACAAATACTGAGAAAATACAATTTCAAAGATTAAAGAGCTATCAGAAATTAATAATTGAAATTATAAAACACTCCAACAAATAGTCTTTGATTATGACAATGAAAAACAACCAATAATATGATTCCTCTTAAAAAAGAAAGCACTTAATAAAATTAAATTCACATTAGAAACTGAATTCTGATATCAATTATCAAATAGTTCAAGTTCAGATATTGAAAATCTAAAGAAGATATTAAAACTATTATCAGAGTGAAAAGTCCTTGATACCATTCTTTCAAATGATATTGATGAATATAGATTCTTATACGATATCTTTACAGACTGAGAATACTTAAATAAATTTGAAAACTTCTGTAACCTTTCTAATTCTATAAAAACATTAAAAGACTTCTGCGAAACCTATCCAGAAATTTCAGAAAGTCTATGAATAACTATAAATGATTTTCAATCATTATGTGAAAATGAATTAGCAAAAATAGATGATATCTGATTTAATAACCTATTAGAATATATAAGTCTTTCATACAAGCTAAAGAACTGATTTGCTCAAGTTCCGAGATTCGATTATAACAATGAGAAAAAGAAGATTGAAGATATTGCAACAATGCAGATGACTCAAATAATGGATAAAAGATTTATAAATTTCTATGAAACTTCAAAGAATACAGCATTATCAATAAAGAAAATTATCCAGAAAAAGTCTAAGTTTCCAAAAGAAGATTTTGCAAAACTAAAAGAAGCTTTTCCTTGTATTATAGCATGAATAAGAGATTATTCTGAATATATTCCACTAGAACCAGAACTCTTTGACTTAGTAATTATAGATGAAGCATCTCAAGTGAGTATAGCTCAAGCATTCCCTGCACTTCTAAGAGCAAAGAAGATTCTTGTATTATGAGATAAAAAGCAGTTTAGTAATGTTAAAACATCTTTAGCAAGTATAAAACAGAACAGAGAATATCTAAGCAGACTTCATGAAAATTTTATAGAGAATATCTGAAATAATCCAAGCCAGCTAATCAGATTAGATATTTTTAATATTAAAAGTTCTATCCTTGATTTCGTAGAGCATATATGTAACTACGAAACAATGCTAAAAAAATACTTCAGATGATATAAGGAGATTATATCATATTCAAATAAATTCTTCTATACGAATAACCTTCAAGTTATGAAGATTAGATGAAAGAATATTGATGAAGTATTAAGATTTGATTTTATAAAACATGACTGAAGAATTGAGACAAAACAGAATACAAATTCTCTAGAAATAGAACACGTACTAGAAGAACTAAAAAAGATTAAAGAATCCTGAGTTAAAAAATCCGTATGAATAATTACTCCTCATACAAACCAACAAAAAGCTTTTGTAGATGCTATCAATAAAGCAGCAGATAGAGATTATTACATCAATAATTTAAAACTAAAAATAATGACTTTTGACTCATGTCAGTGAGAAGAAAGAGATATTATTTACTACTCAATGGTAGCAACAAATGAAGATGATCGTCTACGATGAGTATTTGCAAAGAATCTTAATGAAATAGATCTAGATGAAGAAGAATGAAAGCTAAAAGCTCAAAGACTTAATGTTTGATTCTCACGTGCTAAAGAAGAAATAGTATTTGTTTTAAGTAAGCAAATAAGCAACTTTAACTGAGAAATTCATAATACATTACAACACTATTGGAATGAACTAGAAAGTGCGAGAAACGAACCTAAAGAAAATGATACTGATAGTGCATCTCCAATGGAAAAGAAAGTCTTAAATTACATTCTACAAACAGATATCTATCAAAATAATAAAGAAAACATTCTTTTTAAAGCACAATTTGAAATATGAAAATATCTTAAGCAATTAGATGCAACCTATGTTCATCCAAATTATAAAGTAGATTTCTTGTTTGCATATACCAATCCAACTTCTAAAAAAGAGACAAAAATAATAATAGAATATGATTGATTCAAAGAACACTTTAAAGAATTAGAAAACATCAATGATTCAAATCATGAATCATATCTAAAAGAAGATGATATCTATAGGCAAAAAATTCTTGAAGGATACTGATATAAATTTATACGTTTAAATAAGTTTAATATCGGTAGAAATCCAATAAGAACAATTAATAATAAGCTTGAAAGTCTTATTAATTGAACTGAAGAAAAGATAGAAAACGATACAGTAATAAATGAAATAAAAGAAAATATAGAATGACTATCAACTTGAGCGTTAAAGACTTGTCCATGATGTTGAGAACTAAGAAAAATTGAAGACTTTAAAGATCCATCCCTTAAATCTTGAATGTGAAAATTATGTCGCATGTGTAAAAGATGAAAACCAAGGTCGTCTTGAAGCTGAAGAATAATCCTTGAATGAAAAGAACGCGAAGCTTACGCCTGAGTCAAATGTCCAAAATGTTGAGCTAAAATGGTTTATAGAGTCGGTCGTTACTGATGATTCTATTGATGTTCAAGGTTCCCACGCTGTAGAGGAACTAAACAAGCATAAATTGTCCTTTAATACTATTTATTAAGAATGAATGATAATAAACTCTGAAAAAAATGATTATTAATAATCATGGCAATATTGATAATAATTTTAGTGATATATCTAAGTATTAAAATTAGTTCAGCTAAAGATTCTGCATTAGAAGCACGATGATGAATCAAAGAAAGCTTAAAACCAAGTGCTAATAATCAAGTCGAGTCAAATAATTGAGAACAATCTACAAAAACATATTCAATATTTCATGAACCAAAAGAAGAATTTACAGAAGAGGAATTAGAGATGATTAAAAATTATAGCAATGAGTATAGTGAATATGATGCAGATACTGATGAATTAAATTACAATTAATAAAAAAGCTGAGATGTGTAATAACATTTCAGCATTTTTAGATAAAAATAATACATTTAATACTAATCAAGTTGTTTTAAAACATTTTCAGCATCTGCATCTTTAGCATATTCTTTAACCAATGAAGAAGTACCTTTATCAAGATGCTTCATAAGTTCTTTATTTCAGGCCATTGCTATAGCACAATCAGGTCAACCTTTCATTAACGATTTTCTAGCGAAAGCATGTAAATCTTTTGAATCCATGGTTTTAATAACAGATTCATCGATATCTTTTGAAATACTCTTTAAAGCTACAGGATTTCCTTTCTCTGTTACAGCATTAACAATATTTTTTGATATTTCCTTATTACTAATATTCTTAATCTTTGAGGCTAAACAATTAATATCTCATTTTTCAGAAACTTTTTTAATATATCATAAAGCATTATTTGGTTCCATTTTATTGATTGCACTCGCACTAGTATTTTTTGAGAATTCTGTTACTACTTTAGAGTCTTGTGAATCATTAACTTTCTCTACAGCGGTCTTAAATACTTCTTTATTCTCAATTTTACTAAATCAATTAGCGATATTTTGAAGACAACCAAATTTATCAACATTATTAATATAATTTTTAGCATCGTTTGAATCCATAGAGTTAATTGTTTCAACTTTAGTACTCTTAGAGAATTCTTTAACTACTTCAGAATCGTTTGACGAACTCACTTTTTTCATAATATTTCTAATAACAGCTGTACTTTTTAATGAGTTGATTGAAGTAGATAATGATTTTAAATTTCAATCAGATTCAATTTTATTAACATATCAATTTAATTTACTTGAATCTTTAATTTTGTCTTCAATTTTGCTAAAATTTTTTGCAACGATATCAGATTTACCTCAGTCGAGTTTTTCTTTAATAAGCTTTTCCGCAGTCTTACCATCGCTTGATTTTGATAAAGCATCAACAAAATCAACCTCTTCTTTTTGAGATTCTGAGAGTTCTGATACTTTCTTTTCTGATTCAGGCATGATTATAAATTACTAAATAAAAATATAATTTATCAGTTAATTATATTGTAAATAAAGGAATTTGTCAAATTTACTATTAATTTTTAAGATACAATGCTACATCAAATACATTACCAACTACCAAACGATCATCAGCCTCATCATCATCAACTTGATCAACTTGATCAACCAGATGAAGAATCTCATCAGCTCCATCATGAATCAGATCACCAAGAAGAATCAGAAATCGAAGAAGAATATGATCTTGAAGCAACAGCAGCTGTTCATGTTAGACTTGCCGCTGAAACCGAATTGCTAAAATCATCCCATGAATCAAATTCTTCTATTCAGTATGGATGATAATCTTTATTAATTCTAATAAAAGGAAAGCACTTTTTAATCCACTTATCTCAAACTCAAAGAGCTAAAGCATATGGGAATATTTTTTCAAAATATGAAGGGTCATCCTTAATCATTCTCTCTAACCTAGCATCATCAACCGTCATTAAGTATTTTTTAAAACCAAATAGATGTTCAACTACTTCTTTTCATTTATCAGTAAATCTTTGTCTCTCAATTTTTAAGGAATGGATTAGTTTAAATTTATTATATAAATAGAATAATATTCTAGATAAAACAAGTATAACAAATGATGAAACGAAAATTATCAAAAAAATTCTTCAAGATAAAAATTTTGATAATATAAGCATAAAAAACATAAAAATAAAAGGGAGCAATAATGTAGACTCAGATATTTTTCATTTATTAAAACCTATGTGTAAAAAATATCTTCAGCTTGTAGTTGATCTTACATTATCATAAAAATCATCGATTCAAGTAACAAAATTCGAATTAACTCTATAAAAAAATTCATCAGCAATTTTTTTTAAAAGATTAATTTCAGAACGCTTTAAGGGAATATCTGGATAATACACTCAACCATTTTCAAAACAAAATTCTCGAAAAGACTTTTCCGGATCAATTATAGTAAAATAATTTCTTTTCCCTTTTAAATGACTAGCTTTTATCCATGTTCAATTCTTGTTTTTAGGGAAAGAATTTAGTGTTTTCTTATAATCTTTAGCTTTAAAATAGATTTTAGTTTTTTTAAAAAACGATCAAGAATCTTCCTTTACAATATCGATTTTTCATTCACCCATCCATTTATACAACATAACAGAAAAAACTGTAAAATTAGCTTTCCATTGATTGATAACAGCTAAATCCATTGGAGAATATCATTTAGGTGGATCATAATAAACAACATTCCTAATTTTTAGCCACTTATCAATCTCAAATTGACGTTTTATTTTTTTATAAATAAAGAAAGATAAAACAACAATCAAAACCAACAATATTTTCATTGTTATTAAAAAAAGTATAGGACTTTCCTCAGCTTTATCAATAATATACTCAGTATAATTAAAATCAGTATAAAGATTAGTTTTTACATATCAATCAGGTAATTTAACTCAAATTGTTACAGCCTCATCACCATGAATAAAAAGTGGATCTAAATTACTTAAAACATTTCAACTTCTAATCATTTCAAAACCACCATTTGATCAAATCTTTCAAAAAACTCAATAATAATCCAATAATTCATCAGATACATCATGAGGTAATAAAACTGCAAAATTGAAATTAGGGATATCTGCATTAAAATCTGTAGGAGACACATTCCGATATAGTGATTGAAATCACGAAAAGCTTCTAACTGCTCACTTAATAGTATATCTTATTTCAAAAGTCTTTTCTCAAATTAAGTAAACATTAGGGTCTCCTATTTTTATATTCAACAATCAATCAGAAATCTCAGTACTATATTTATATCAACTCACCGAAATATTTTTAATTGGAGTTTCTATGGATCTATAATCATCAACTCTATATTTAATAGGTATATTTCTATAAATTCAGTGTCTTTTTAAATCAAAATTCAGCTTAATTATTTCTTTAACATTTAAATCTCAATTATTTGTAATTTGAAAAATTCAATCATATGACTTAACAGTGTATCAAGCTAAATCTGCATAACAATTTGAAAGAAAAAAAATTAGAAAACAGAATAATATACCAATAAGTTTTTTCATTCTTAAAATATAGAATAAACAATATAAGTTTATATAAAAATATATTTTAAAGCAAAAAATCTATGAAAAAAGGAGATATTTCATTGAATATCTCCTAAAGTACGATGGCTAATTCTCGTAAGAAAGACAAATAAGTATCAACCAAATTCTGTAAAGCCCGATCCTGAGAACGTCCAATAATTATTAAAGGACTCTCAATCTCCAAATTCCGAATCTTAACTTCTCTTTTAAAATAAGGATAGAATTCAAACAAAAAACGATATTGCCGCCTTCTCCAATCTATATCATCAACATGAACCGGTTTGATAAGAATTGAATATGCGGTATCCTCGTCATCAAAGTAGAGGTTAAAATTACCATGCAAATCACCTTTATAGAGATTAAACACAAGCTCTTTATGCACATCATGAACAATTGATATCCGAACTTTTTTCTTATTTTCAGGATTATATCCAATTTTCCAATGATATGTATCAGAATAGCATAATAATTTCTTTAAGAACGAAGCTTTTTCAAACTTTTCCTTTTTATCCTTGCTATAGCATTCTGCCTGGAATCCGGCCATTGCAATTGCTTTAGCATAAGAGATAGGTTTACGGAGCCTATAAAGAAGATCCATATCTTCTTGTTTAACAGTTTTATTTTCCATACGCATTACTATTTTTTTTGTTTTTTAATACTATAACAAACAACTTAAAAAATACAAATAAAAAAAACTAGCTATCAGCAAAGATAACTAGTTTTCTTATATTACTGTTTAAAATACTATTTAACAGCAGCTTTAAATTCAGAACCAGCCTTGAAAGTAACAACGTTCATAGCAGGGATCTTAATTTTTTGAGAAGGATTTTGAGGATTAACACCTTCTCTAGCCTTTCTCTTAGAAGCTTTGAAAGTTCCGAAACCTTGAATTCTAACTTCACCATTTTTCTTAACACCT
>CAMOEC010000066.1 GCA_946611795.1 uncultured bacterium | reverse complement strand
ATGTTCCAAAAGATTATGGGAACGGATAACAAATAAAAACTTTAATTAATTTATAATAGAAATGACAGATATCGTACAAAGTGCAGGATGAATTATTTATTATCTAGATAAAGAGTGAGAACCAAGATATTTATTAATTAAAAGGCATGCACTTTCAGGAAAAATTGAATGGGTTGCTCCTAAATGAAAGATACAAATTGGAGAAAAAGTAGAGGAGGCCGCAATAAGGGAAGTTTCAGAAGAATGTTGAATTCCTAAAAACATGTTGAGATTAAGACAAAAAATTTGAATGACTTCATTAAGAAGCTCTGAAACGAAAAAAGGACATCTCGATAAAGATGTAACCTATTTTTTGATGAAATATGAATGAGATCCAACTCAAATTAAATTAATTGATGGAGAATGATATATTTGAATTTATAAATGGGCAAATATTCAAGAAGTGTTAAGACTTCTTTATTATGAAGATATCAGAGAACTCATAAGAAAGAGTTATCTAACTATCAGAGAAGAAAGAAAAAATCGTTCAATACAACAAGACTTCCTAAAAAAATTATGATAAAAAAAGACTGATTGCTCAGTCTTTTTATTCTTCTGGATTAAGTGTACTTCAATTACTTAAATCCATATTTTCAATTTGTTTTAATCAAATCCAAGTACATAGGAATCAAATACACATTTTTACACAAAAGACTTCTGTAGCTCAGAGATATTCTCCTGTTAACTCAACGATATAATCTGCTAAGATTGTGATGATATAACACATTATTCATCCAATAAAGCATAGATTTAGTGTTCTTCTTCTAGAATTTTGGATAATTTCTTTTTGGTCATTTTTTTTATTAATTTTTTTCTGCATATTCATAGTATTTTTTTTATAAATCAGTTTTTACTCAATTAGTTGAAGTTTTAGTTCCATGAACTAGCTCTCCGGCTGCACTAGAATCAAAAGTTCACTTCTCAGTTCTTCAATCTTCATAAATTCTTTCTCATTGTTCAATTGTATCACTTAGGAAGGTATTAAAAGATCATTTTTCAATAATTTTTCCACCATTCCAACTAACTTTTACTCAATCATAACAAACTCCATTAAGGAATTTCCCAAATATGAAATAATCTCATGCATTGTGATACCAATTTTTTGCTGTACTACTATCAGGACTAGAAAGACCGGTTGGATATTCTTCATATTCTGTTCATAGAATTTTAAGATATTTTTTATTCCCTTTGGATATTTCTTTATGATCTTTAATGATAAATCTACGATCAATAGCATCAAAATCTCAAATCTCTTTAATAGCATTTTTAATTTTTACGGTATCAGTATTTGATAATAATTCAGGTTGCCTTTCTGGTTTATCAATTACAGGAGTCTTTTTAGGAGGCTGAGGTCTACTAGGTTTACTTTCTTTTTTCTCTTCTCTTTTTTCTTCCTTTTTTTCCTCCTTTTTTTCCTCTTTTTTATCAAGTTTATATCCTTGTTTTTCTGCAGCAACTTTAATAAGTCTATCAACAGTTCTTTTAGTTAAATATCAAGAAATAGGCAAATTGTTATCCTTTTGGAACTTCTTAATATATCCCATAGTTTGAGATCACCATTTTGCATCAATTAATCATACAGGCATATATCATGCTTTGAAAAGTGCAATTTGGGTTGCCATTACTGTAGTATTTTTATTTTTACTTAAATTAAGATAACTATAATCATTCTTTATTCCTTCAAGATAGGTCTTTACAGTATCAAATCTATAATTCCAGCTATTTGGACTAACTTTTTCAATAAAAGATGCTCTTTGAAGTTGAGAAAGTTCTTTTCCTGTGTATTCTAGGGCCTCTCTAATATAATCTTTTTTTTCTCTACCTCTGTTTTGACTTTCGATAGACATCTTATAAATATAACAATTTAAAAACTAAGAAAAGTATATTCCAAAAAACAAAAAATACAAATTTTCGGATTAAAAATTACGATGATTAACGAATAATCTTTAAATCTCAGTTTTAGTTTGATTTCTTAAAATCAATTAGTATAAGTAAAATACTTAACTTATTCAAAAAAATACATGAAAGGATTTGTTGGAAACGAAGTACAAAGAGAACAATTTAATAATTATATTCAACATAATCAGGCTGAGAATAAGCCAATATTTTTGATTTTGATTGGGCAGGAGTGAATAGGGAAAACAACATTTCTTCGTAATTTTGCAGAAGAAAATCTATGAGAGTATGTGAGGACAGATCTTTTCCGGATGAGAGATTGTACAAAATATCTTTGAAAGAATCATTCAATTCAAGTAGAAACTCCAGATAAGCAGAAAACTATAGAAATAGCAGAGAATGAAATTTATGATAATAAATGAATAAGAGAATTAAATTCTTGGCTTCAACAATCATCTGTGAGTTGAAGGAAAATAGTTATAATAGAAAATTTGCAAAGAATGACAAATTCAGCGATGAATGCATTCTTAAAAACATGTGAAGAACCTTTGTCAAATAGATATATCCTAGCTACAGCTGAACATGAAAGTTGAATATTGCCAACAATTTTATCAAGAGCTATGGTTATAAAGTTCTCAGCACTTTCAGATGCTGAAATGAAGGAATATGTTGATGAAAATTACCAGAATATCCCTGCTGAAGAGGAAAAGTTATTAATAAAATTATCAATGTGAAGTCCTTGAACATTCTCTACCATAAAAGAACAGATTCAAGAAGATGCGGAACTATTAACTAATATCAAGAATCTTCTCTCACTAATGAAAATAAAAGGAAAATGGACGAAAAAAGTTCAATTATTCAAATATTTAGATGAAAAATGATTATTTGAAATATTCCAAAATGTTTTAATAAAAGAGTTTATGGAAGAGTGAAATACTCATTGAGTAGATGCATGGATTAGAGTAAAACAACTCATTGCCTCAAATGTGTCTCTTGAAAATGCTCTTTGGAATGGTGTTTTAGAAATGGAAGAATAATGTCTACATATCTTTGACAAAATTTTTTAAAAGATGCTTCAATTATTAGGTCAATTGCAACTTCAATTGGCTATCTTTATGAAAAAACATGAGCTAAGGCTTTAGTGGAGATTTGACCATGAAAATGAGCAATAACAAGAAGAATTAAAGAAATTTCTGACTGTTTTTTTGTGGTAGAAAAAGATGAAACGATGAAGCCCCACTTAGAGGAGTTAGGGTTAACAGAGAGTCAAATAATTTTTTGAGATGTGTTAGAGCAGAATATTGGAAATTTGTTAGAAAATAGAGGAGTAAAAGAGAATGAAGCTATTGTTGTGTGAAATCTTCCTTATTATATTACCTCTCCAATATTTAAGCATCTTTTCTGGAAAAATAATCCACAACTTTTATGATGATTCTTTATGATTCAAGACGAGGTTGGTGAAAAAATAAAATCAGATGCTAAAAAGAAATCATATTTGTGGCGATTGGTTAATAGATCATATACAGTAGAATATGTGAAAATGGTACCAGCTAAATGTTTTTCACCAGCACCAAAAGTAAAAAGCTGCTTAATGAGGTTTATAAAAAAAGAAAAACCAGAATCTGTTTCATATGAAAAGTTGGAAGAATTCTTGAACTTATTTTCGCCTTATAGTAGAAAAACATTATGAAAAATAGCAAAAATGTTAGAAAAAAAAGGAACTTCAAAGTTTGTAGTTCCTGAAAATTTGCATATGAAAAGACTAGAGGAATTAGGATGGGGAGATTTATGAGAAATAATTATCTGATAAAAATTTTTTATAATCCATAAAATCGACCTAAAATTTCAGAACTATTCTTCTCTTGATTTTATAACTTTTTTAATATCTCACAAGCGATATCATTTTCTCATTAATTTTTGAATAATATCAAATCAATCAACACCTTTTTTCTTATATTGATTGATTTCTTTCTCGATTCATTGTAATATTCAATTCTCAATTTCTTCTCAAGCATTATGAACAACGCTTGAAATAATATCTTTTTCAATTCCTCTCATCTCTAGTTTCTGAGTAATAACAATAAGAGGTCTACCTTTTCTAATTACTTCAGAATTAATATAGCTTTCAGCAAAAAGCTCATCATTAACAAAATTATCTTTTTTTAATTTTTCTAGAGTTCTTCATACAGTTTCAGAGTCATATCCTTGTTGATACATTTTAATCCTTAGCTCTTTTTCTGTTTTAGGATATTTCCCAATAACTCAAATAGCATATTCGTAACAAGATTTTGCCATAAAGTAATGATACTATCTAATTAAAGTGATACTAGCTTTTTCATCTCAAGAAACAAATTCGCTAGTAATATCTCATGTTCCTGATTTTTCTTCAATACTAAGAAGTAGTGCTTCTCATTTGAGGAATTCAGAAAACTCAGAAATAATTGTTTTTAACGTTTCACTAGAACTTGAGTAAATCATATTTACTTTATCCTCAACAGCAAAATCAACATCTTTTCTCATTTGATTTAAGAATCTAGAGAGTTCTCTTGCAACTCCTTCTCTTTCTAGTTCAGGAGTAATTTGTAAGTCTAATTTCGCAATCATATTCCCATCAACTGCAATATTTGAATCATCTAATCATTCATAAACAACTTCATAATCTTCAGGATTTAGTATCCAGCTACCTCATTGAGGAGAAAATACTTCAACTTGACCACCATCTAATTCTTTAATATTTCATTGTTTACCATTAGCAATAATTTGCCCTGTATCTTTTCAAAATTTAGCAGAAAGTTGAGATCATAATGGTTTAAAAACTTTAACTAAAGGTTTATCACTACTAAAAGAGCTAATCTCTTTTACATTAACTTCTTCTTTTATGATATCTCAATATTTCTCTAGTAATTCTTTTTCATTTATAGCCATAATTCTAATATGATTAGAGATTTAAATAACCAAATCTATCTTAGTAAATCATTAAGTAATTGCAAGATGGATTAACAATAACAATTTCCCCTTGAAACTAGATTTATTCCGTTCCATAACTTATATCCCCATCATGTAGGAATAGTCACTTCAGTCTCAATCATATTTACATCCTTCTGTATGACTCAAACATTTAAATAATCTAAATAATAACAATGTAAAAATTTAAAAAATTAAAAACTGATTAAATAATTGAATAAAAAAATGTAAAGTAGAAAATTTCTGTGGGGGGGGGGTGACATTTTACAAAAAATAGATTTGTGTTTATAATAGGGGTAGAGTTTTAAATTCTACAGAAACTGATAAAACTATGAGAAAAGTATTATGAAGTTTATCACTTCTGGTCTTGCTTCTTAATACGTTATTAACACCAATAACGTATGCATGAGAGTATGAAGAAATTCTAGAGACTAGCAGTGATACAGTAACAGAAGAAGTTGTAGAAGAAAATGGAGAGGAAGATATGGCTCCAGAGTTTTCTGTAGAAGAAGAAAATGATGAGGAAGATATTGAATCAGATATTGAAGAAGATGAAGAGACTACAGAGGAATCAGAAGATGTAGAAGAATGAACATGAGATATAATAGAAGAGTGAACTTGAGAAAATGAAGAAATAGGTACTGGAGAAATCCTAGAAATAATGACATGAGAAGATGTAGAATTAATTACATGAACTTTGATAGAAGAAGGAACTTGAACAGAAGAAGAATTAACATGATCTACATTAGGAGGATGAACAGGTACTTGAGAAGAATCAGTAGAAAATATAAAATATAATGAAGAACCAATAATATGAGAAAAGACATATGATAATGTAACAGTAAAAGTAGAAGCATTATCATGAACATTTCCAGAGTGAACAGAAGTTACGATAGAACCAATAAAGTGGTGGAGTTTAAGAAGTTTAAAGAATCAGTTAGTAGAAGAAGAGGAAGAGATAAAAAAAGATACAACAGTAGTAGCATTTGATATAACATTCATTTATTCATGAGAAGAAGTACAACCAAAAGAATGAGAGAAGGTTAAAGTAACATTTGATTATTCAAATAATGAAGACTTAGTAGAAGCAGAAGAACAAGAAGATAAAGAAGTAAAAGTATATCATATAGAAGATAAAGATGAAGAATGAAATAAAGTAGAGAAAGGAGAAGAGAAAATAGAAAAAATAGTAATAAATGAAGAAAAATCGGAAGAAGTAGATAATTGAGTAGTTGTAGAAGCAGAAAAGTTTTCTACATATGTATTAGTTGTAGCAGAAAGTACTCCAACAATAACAATATATGGAAGTTGATGAGTTATTTCAGAATCAAGTACAATTAGTTTTGAGTGTGAAGATTCTATTTGTACATGAACAATAACTCCTGAGGCTGATGTAATTACACTTCCAACAATGACCAAAGAAAATGCTGTATTCTTATGATGGGTATGAACAGATTTAACAACAATGACAAAAAGTGTAAGTTTTAATTCTTCAGATGTTACAAGTGATAGATGGTATAAAGCAAAATGGACATGTGATTATGGATATATTGATAATTGAGATGAATGTGTTGAATTAACATCTTCAGATAAAGGTATAAGTTATGATAGTGAATCACAAACGATTACTGTATGGTGAAATGGACTAAAATATACAATACAAGATAGAAATGTGGGAGCCACAATGACATGATGAGTAAATGGAATTGGTAATCATGGAGCTCAGTGAAAACATTTTCAGTGGTGAAATAATAATGGAGTTTATTATCGATGATGAACAAAGCCAACTTCAAAATGAGCTTGAGTTAGTGTAGAATCTACATACATACCTAGTTTATATTCTGGGTTGCTAGTGAATACAACTACAAGTAATGTTTATAAATATAATGACACTACAAGTCAAACACTTAGTTGATATTATAATCTTTGGTGATGACTTTCCCCTGTATGAGATTGGGTGGCAAGAAAGGGACCTTGTCCTGAAGGATATCATGTTCCAAGTAGGTTGGAAGTTAATAATCTGTTAGATGTTTGAGCCAATGTTTTGTGATACGATAATAAAAATACTTCAAATTTTATTAACGCATTTTCAAACGCTTTATATATTCCACATACTTATTGAGTGTACTATTGGAATCGTAATAGTTGGAATAATGATTATGTTTTTTGGGCAAATGAATTAAAATCTCAAAATATTTCATATGGGTTAATAATGTATGATGGTACAAATGTAACTGATGGTTCTACGAAAGATGATAGAACCTATTTGCGAAGACTTAATCCTATTCGTTGTTTTCAAAACTATGCAAAGTGTACACCATCACAGCATAAAAATTGATTAAACTGTGATGATGATGTTGTTGAAATTTCCTGTGGAGAAGTTGAAAATGGAATATGGATATGAACTAAAGAATGGAATTGAAATTCTTATGATGAGTTATGTAGTGAAAGTGATATTATTTGTAATGAAAATTATACTAGGTTATGAAACCAATGTTTACTATGAAATATTATTAGTTTTGATACGGATTGATGAACATCGATAGCAAGTCAGTCGGTTCAATCATGATCGACTTGAAGTATCCCAGATGTGATTCCTACTAAAGATTGATATAGTTTTGCTTGATGGTATTGGACATGATTACAAACAGAATTTAATTTTACATGAACTATTATTACATGAGATATTACTATATATGCAAAATGGAATTTAGAAAACTATACAATAACATATCATTTAAATTGATGAACATGACTTGATAATACTTGAACTTATACAATAGAAACTGATACATTTACCTTAAATAATCCATCTAAAATTAATTATGTATTTGCTTGATGGACAGGTACTGATTTATCATCAGCTACAAATACTCTAACTATAGCAAAGTGAAGTTTTTGAAATAGAGAGTATTATGCGACATATAGTTGTGAATTTTGAACCTATCAAGATTGAAAGTGTGTTGAGACAAGAAATGAAGATGGTTCAATAAATTTTGAAAAATGGCAATTTAAAGAAAAAGTAGTAGATTTATCGGTTCCAGAGTATGGAAATAAAATTATAATCCTTGATAGAAATCTATGAGCAATATCTTCTGGTACAACTTGTTCTATTGCTAATCCATTGGCTTGTTGATTCTATTATCAATGGTGAAATAATTATTGATTTACTTGGGGTGATATAATTTCAAAGGAAGGTCAAGTAGATGCAAGTGCTTATTGACCTTCGAATTCTTATTTGAGTTGAACTTTCCTTTTCTGAAGTAATAATTGGGATAGTTCTAGTAACTCAAATCTATGGTGATGATCATCCCTAGATTCATGAGATAGTGTAAGACAATGACCATGTCCTGATGGATATCATATTCCTACTTCAAATGAATGGAATGAAGTACTTTCTTTGTTTAATATATGGTCAGTATCTTCATTATGAACATCATATTGTGATTGATTTTCTTCAAAAGCCAACTGTTTTTCAGAAAAGTTTTGATTGCCTTTCGCCGGATATAGACTTTGGAATTCGTGAAACAGAAATGATCTTGGTGTTTTTATGGAATATTGGGCGGCAAATCAACTAGATGAAAATCATTGATATCGTATTTTTTCAAAAGTTGATTATCCAGCTCCAGCTTATCTAGGTAATGAAGTTAAGACATATGGGTATTCAGTACGTTGTTTTAAAGATTCTGCGTCTAAGAATTTGGTTCTTGTTAGTAGTTGAGATTATGATTTAGGAATACAGTCAACAGTAAGATGGCGGGAGGATTGAGAAGCTTTACCAATACCTGTATATACATGATATTACTTTGAATGATGGTATACAACGCCATGATATGGAGAAGGAACTAGAGTAACAACAAATGCAATAGCAGATTATTCAGATAATGATACTGTTACACTTTATGCTAAATGGAGAGATGTTAGAGCAGTAAAAGTAACATATGATGTAAATTGATGATATTTCCCATGAGATAGTGATAAGACAAAAGAGAGAACATATGAAGAATCAAATACAACTAGTTGAGATTATATAATAGTAACAACAAATTGGGAAACTCCTAGTAAAGCTTGATTTATGTTTGATGGATGGTATCTTACATGACTTACAACAAGATGGACTTGATATCTTGAAGATGATATTACGGTGTATGCAAAATGGTTACCATTTGAAGATTATAATGTAAAACTTAGTGATGATATAACGATAACAATAATGGATCGTAATATTTGAGCAACAGCAGCTGGTACAGGATGTTCTGATTCTGATTTATCAACATGTTGATATCATTTTCAATGGTGAAATAACTATTGATTCGCTCATTCTTGAAATTGACAGATTTTCCCTAATTGAGAAACTATTACTTCAATAATGGCAACTGATTGGGAAGGAAGTAATTGAATATATTATAATAGTAAATATATATTAAATAATGCATGGAACTCATGATATTCAGCATGAGATCGCTTACGATGAAATAGATATAATTCAACCGATGAGGTTCAATGACCATGCCCTGATGGATATCATATCCCTTTGAGGTATGAATGGAAAACTATTTGAACATTGCTTGGATGAACATTGAGTTGAAATATAATTAGAGATACTCTTAATTTACCTTTTGCTGGTTTTAGAGAGATAAATGGTCAAAAGGCAAATTTAAAAGGTCTTTGATCTCATTGAAGGTATTTTACTTCCAATCCTGAAGGTTGATATCCGGATAGAGTCTATAGTTTGCATTTTGGTAACAATTGATGATGAAGCGATTCATGGAGTCAAAATGTTTATAGTAAAAAATGAGATTGATATTCTATACGTTGTTTTAAGGATACAGAAGTAAAAAATATTAATTATGAAAAAAACTGATGAACGTTGAATACGAACAACAAAAAAACCACGAGATGGTATTGAACTCCTTTAACATTAGAAAAACCAACAAGATCTAATTCTATATTCTCATGATGGTATACAACATCATGATATGTAGAATGAACAAAAGTATCTACAACATACATAGAATCTGATGAAGATGAGATAACATTATATGCTAGATGGGAATGTGAAGAGTGATATCATTCATCAGATGATTGAAACTCATGTATCAATGAAATTGTTACAATAACTTATGATGCTCAATCACATAGTTGAACAATAGGTAGTCAATCAATAAAACAAGTACAAGTAGAAAGTGGATCAATAGTTCAGTTAACATGAAATGAATCAGAAACAGCAGTATCAGAGAAATGATGATATCGTTTTATAGGATGGACAACAGAACGTTGATGAATAACACCGATAAATGAATATACAGCAGAGAGTGATGTAACATTGTATCCAATTTTCAAAAAAGATTCAGTACAATATACAGTTACCTTTAGTTGAAATTGAGCGACATTAAATTGAAATGAGGGGCTAGAAATAACACAACCATGTGTAATAGAAGCAGAATATAATACATGAGATCAAGCATCAACATGTAAAATAGTAACTCCAACAATTCAAAGAGCATGATATGAAATAAAATGATATAATGAATCTAAGACACATAAAGATACATGTTCAATAGTATGAAACCAAGAATTAGAAATAGATGGAAATAAAACTTATTATGCAATAACAAAGAAAGACTTACAAGCAATTTTTGATAGAAACTGAAATACGGCACAAACAAAGTACTGAGCAACAGAATCAACAACAGAAGATATAGAAGAAATATGTAGTATATGGAATGAAGAAACAGAATGTACTGTTCATACACCAACTATTATACCAACAGAAGGTAAGACATCAATTTGATATACAACAAGTTCAATAAGTTCATGAGAGAATCTAACTTGAGAAAATGCAGGAATAGTGTTAACAACAGAACCTATAACTTATTATGCATGGACAAAATCAACACCGATAGAGATAACAGTAAATTATATATATTGAACATGAATTATCTCAAGACTAATTACAAGTTGATTTTGTACACCAGAGGTGAGATATAATCAAGATGAAACCTTAACATGATGTTTAATAGCATTACCGGTAGTGGAGGCAAGAACAGGGTATGCAGTACCAAAATGGTATAGATGAGAGACGGAAGCTGTAGAAACAGATAGTGAAAATAAATCTATGTTCTACTATAGTGAATCACCGTTAACTTTGACTGCGAAAGCAGAGATGAGTTGAACAATAGCATATGTAGTGAAGCATTATTTCCAAACATTAGAGAATAATAGCTGAACAAATAAATATCAATTGAATGCAAGTATAACAGATAGTTGATTAAGTGGAGAGGTAGATACTATTTTGGTATTATCATGATTGAAGAAAGAAATTGAATGATTTACATACTACAAAGCAACGGTTAATTGAAAACCAGTAAATGATATAATAGATATCAATCAAGAAATAGTATATGCAGAGACCCATCAATTAACTACACCAGTAGAGATAGAGTTACTCTATACAAGAAATAGATATCAATATACATTAAATTCAGTAGCTAATGTATCAACAGAGTGATCAACGGAAAGTATAAATGCATTTTATGGACAAGCAATTATTCTAAGTTGATGAGTAACTAGTGATTGTTATGAGCGAAGTTGATGGCAAGGATTACCAAACGGAGTAGGAAATACTCAACAAACATTGTTTATTATGCCATCACATTCTGTTACTATCACACCAGAAATTATCGAAAAAACATATACAATCGAATTTAATGCCAATGCAGCTGATGCAGAATGAATAGTAGCTCCAATAAATGTTAGTTGTTTATCATCAATTCAATTAAGTTGAGATAAGGTGTATACAAGAAATGGATATCTATTCCAGAATTGGAATACAAAAGAAGATTGAAAGTGAACATCGTATGAAAAGACTGCAACAATCACAACTCCATTAACAAAAACAGGAGGCGCAACAGTAATACTTTATGCACAATGGAGTGGCGAAAACTATATTGTAACGTTTGATGCAAATAGTTGAGCAGTCACAGAAACAACAAGACAAGTGACATATAATGGAAAATATGGAGATTTGCCAGTTCCTACAAGAGAATGATATCAATTCACATGATGGTATACGGAAAGAATATGATGAGAGTTAGTAACATGAACAGATACTGTAAGAACAGCTAGTAATCATACATTGTATGCACAGTGGAAGGTGAATGCCTATACAGTGTCATTTGATGCAAATAATTGAGAGGTAATGCCGTTATCAAAGGAAGTAATATATGATGCTGTTTATTGAGAGTTACCAATACCAAATAGAACAGGATATACGTTCCAGTGATGGTATACAGAAAAAGATTGATGAACAAAAATAATATCAACAGATAAAGTAGAAATAGCAAGTAATCATAAACTTTATGCACATTGGATAGAGAATCATTATAGAATTGAATTCAATGCAAATGGATGAGAATGAACGATGGATTCAGTAGAAAATATCCAATATACAGCAGTTACAACATTACCAGAAAATACATTTACAAGAAACGGATATCGCTTCATATGATGGTCAAGAATATCCACCTCAACAGTAAAAGAATTTGAAGATGAAGCAACTGTTAAGGAGTTGACCGCAGAAGATTGAGCTACTGTTACACTTTCTGCTCTATGGTCAAAATGAAGTTATACAATTAGTTATGAGTTAAATGGATGAACATTAACAGGATGAAAGACAAATCCAGAATCTTACGATGTAGATACAGAAACCTTTACATTGAATAATCCAGAAAAGAAAGGATATACCTTCTTAGGATGGAGTTGAACAGATTTAACAACATTAACAACAGGAGTAACAATAGCACAATGATCAATATGAGATAGAAAGTATGAAGCAAATTGGAGTCTAAAGACGTATACTATAACATGGAAGAATAGTACATGAACAGTATTAGAGAAAGATGAAAATGTTCCATATTGAACAATGCCAAGTTATGATTGAGCAGAACCGACAAGCTGAGCAAATGTACAATATACCTACACATTCAATTGATGGAATTCTGAAATAGCAACAGTAACACAAGATCAGGTGTATACTGCAGTTTATACTCAAACAATAAATACTTATCCAATCACATGGAAAGACGAAGATGGAACAGAAATTGAGATAGTACAAGTTCCTTATTGAGAGACGCCATCTTATACATGACCAGAACTAACTAAAACATGACATAGCTTTAGTACATGGACACCTACACCTGTTGCAGTAGACTGAGAAGCAACATATACAGCGACCTACACAATTAATCAATATCGTGTAACACCGGAGAAATGAGTAGGTGTAGCAGAGATCCTATGATGATGAAGTTATGATTATGGTACGATAATAACTCTTACTTGAGTAGCTAAAGAGTGATATCATTTCTCATGATGATTAACAGAAACAGGAATAGAAATAACAGTACCAGCAAACAATATAACGGTAAAATTTACAGCTCACCCTAATACATATTATATAAAATTCAAGCCAAATGGTTGAACATGAGAGATGGAAGATCAAGAATTCGTTTATGATCAGACACAAGCATTAAATGCTAATGCCTATACGAGAAGTTGATTTACATTTATCTCATGGACTGATGGTGAGTGATGATATTACTATGATAAGTCAGAAGTTAAGAATTTGGCTACTACATGAGTAATAACATTGATAGCACAATGGTTAGAGTGAACAATTCCAGATCCTCAACCATTACCAACTCCAGTAGTTCCATCATGATCATCGTCAGGATGATGAAGAAGAATAAAGCCAGTAGAACAAGAACATGGTAGTGCAGAAACAGATATAAAAGAAACTATTGATGCAGAAACACAAACATGAACTAATGAAACAATAGATACTGGAATAAATAATCAGATAACAGGAGATACACAAACAACAATTCAACGAACAGAAGAGGAGTTAACAGCATATCAATATGCTTATAAGTATTGAATAACAACATTAGCTCCAAAAGAAGCAGCAAGACCAGATGAATACGTACAAAGATGACATATGGCAAAGATGGTAGTAAATTATGCATTAAATGTACTTCATCGAAAGCTTCCAGAAAAAACACCAAAAGAATGTAGATGGTTAGATGGAAAGAGTGCATGGGAATCACAAGAAATTAAAGACTATGCAGTTAAAGCATGTGCACTATGATTAATGTGAATAGATATGAAATATTTCCAACCATATAAATTGGTAACAAGAGCACAATTTGGAACAATTATATGAAGACTATTATGGTGAAAGTTAGTTTCAAACCCATACTATGCAAGACACTTGTCTAGGTTAAAAGAGAATTGAATAATGACACAGATAGATAATCCAGAAGATAGAATTGAGATAAGAAAACGAGCATGGTTAATGTTTATGAGAACTGAGAAATACTTTAAGGTGAAATAATGAGAATGGGTATCGCGATTAAAGATGCCCATTTCCTATTATTCTAAAGTTAGAGTTCTCTATAAGAAATATCTTACTTATAAAGAAATACAATTACAGGATATGATATGCCTATGCATGTTAATCAAAATATAAATAGTTAATAAAAAACCGTAGAGGAATTATTCTCTACGGATTTTAATATTTTTTCTGTATTCTTAAGCGATAGTAAAAGGACTTCTTTCTTTGTATCTTTCAATTCAAGATTTAAGACTAGTTTCATCATTTGCATATAAAGTAGCAATAACTTCACCTTTTTTAAATGTACTTCATACTTTTTTATAAAGATACATACCTGCTTGATCAATCACAGGACATCCTAATTTTCTACAAATAGCATTAATATCATGCAAATCCATAGCTTTTAATTTACCAGCTTTGTCGGCAACGATATCATGTGTAAACTTACCTAATTCAAGACTTTCTGAATCAATATCAGGATTACCTCCTTGTGCAGCAATAATTTCTTGCATCTTTCTCCAAGCAGCTCAAGTTACTAATTGATTTCTTGATAGATTCATAGCACCTTTACCAGTAACAAGTCCAATATTTTCAATAATTTTTCCTCCTAAGAAGATAATCTTTTCTTCAAGATCTTTAGCTCTATCTGGATGCTGTTGTAAAATTCTTAATACTTCTCTTACTTGTAGTACAGCTCAAACTCCATTACCAATAACTTCATTAGCTTGGGTAATTTGAACAGACATTTTCATACCTAATTTGTTTCCAACATATTCAAATCTCTTTTTCCAATCTTTTGCTTCAGCCATTGTTGTTACTTTTGCTGTAGGTCCAACAGGAATATCAATTAGAGAGTGAGTTACTCCCATAGCATATTTTTTAGCCATAATAGAACTTACAACTTTAGCCCTAGATTGCATTGAAAGAGGGTATTGTACTTTAATAAGTTTGTCATCAGCTGGTGCTAAGTCAAGTCAACCTCACCAAACTAAACAACAATTTACTTTTTCAATTAATTCTTCGATTCCTTTTTTATCAAAATTAATATTCATAAGGACATTTACACATTCACCTGTTGCAGCAGGAGAAGTGATAGATTTTGAGAAATTTTTAGGAATCTTAATTCAAAGACTGGCAACAAGAGGAATTAAAGCCATTGTCGTTTCATTTCCAGGTACTCATCCAATACAGTGTTTATCAGCAATAATTTCTCATTTTGGATATTTGAACATCACTCCACATTCAGCCATAGCTTTAGCCGTTAAGTAACATTCTTCATCGGTAGTTGGATGAGCAAAACTTGATGCAACATAATAAGTCATCATGATATCATCAAGTTTGTTATCAGAAATATCTTTAATTACAGAATAGATTTCATCATAAGTTACAGCTTCACCTCTTATCTTCTTTCTGATAGTTTCAGCAGTTATAGATTTACTTTCAGTAAGAGAAACTCCTACCATATCTAAATTTTTGAATCCATGTTTTTGTGCCATTTCTTCAGAAATAACAATAGTTCAGACACTAATTCTTTCAGAAAAAGAAACGTCGGCAACAACTTCTTCTCCATTTAACTTAATAATGGCAACCTTACTATGAACAGTAATTCAATATGCCATAGCTTGTTTAGGATTAAGGACAGCAATTATTCTTTCTCCATCTTCAAAATCAGATAATAAAAGTCTAGCTGTGTAATATGAATCTGGATCTTCTTTGAAAGGATGGTAATTCTTTCTCCAGGTGTCAACTTTGTTCGCTAATCGTCACATTTTTTATTTTTGTATTAAAAGTTAAAATCGTACTAAGTATAGTTATAAAAGCTTAATTTGTCAAAAAAATGATAAGGATTAATTGCTAACTTTTTTTGCAACAACCATCATTCTTTGAGAACTAGATCCAATAGGATAACATCCCATAAGAGTTAAATAATATTCTCAGTCTCTGACAAATTCATGATAATAATTTCAAACATCCTTTGGATTAACAACCTT
>CAMOEC010000065.1 GCA_946611795.1 uncultured bacterium | reverse complement strand
TTCAATTTTTGATTAATTCTGCTACTTGCTCTCTATATTTTGAAAGCTTAAAGAAATAGTTTTCTTCCTCTATCACTTGTAATTCTTTGTTTGGATGATCAGGACATTTTCAATCAACTAAATCTTTCTCTAGTTTTAATGCTTCACATCATTCACAATACAATCACTTATATGATTTCTTATATAAGTCTCCATTTTCCATTAGTTTCTTCCACATCAATTGAGCTCATGGATAATGTCTTTCTTCATCTGAAGTTTGTAGAAATCTATCATATGAAACATCAAGTTTTTTATAAAGACTTTTAAATAAAAGCACATTATCATTTACAAATTGATGAACTTCTTTATTTGCAGCTTTTGATGCATTCCAGATTTTCATTCAGTGCTCATCACTACCTGTTTGGAAAATAACATCATATCATAAGAATCTATACATCCTCGCTAACGCATCTGCTTGGATAATTTCAAGAGCATGTCAGGCATGAGGACCTGCGTTCATATAGGCAATAGCCGTTGTTATATAAAATTTTTTTGCCATGTTTTTTTAATAACAATAAATCTAAGCTAAAAATAAATAAAGCTCGCAAGTTTTCAAGATTAATGCTAAAAATTATTTTTTACGGTATGGAACTGATATTAATCATTTACTTTTCAACACTGAATCCATTGTCGGTATTGTTCTATCTTTAGTATATGACCTTTCATGAATAAGAATAATATCTCCAGACTTTGTCTTTTCCAAGCATCTTATTAAATCTTTTTTTGTCGTTGACTTACTCCAATCACGAGTATCTATATTCCAAAACACTTCTTCATATCAAATATCCTTCAAATATTTATCAAACATTTTTTCATTAGAGAATGAATTTCAGTATGGGAATCTAAAATATGGAGCTGGCTTTATTCAAGCGTCTTCTATTACAGACTTTGTCCTTTCTAATTCTCATCTAGCTTTATCAAAAGATATTTTCCTAAAATTTGGATGTGAATAGGAATGGTTTCATATTTCATGTCATAAATTTACCACATGTCTCATAGCTTCATAACGTCCTTCATTCATATTGCTACCAAGCATAAAAAAGGTTGCATGATGTCATCTTTTATGCAATTCCTCTGCTATTTCTGCAGTATATTGTCATGGTCAATCATCAATAGTAATAAACACTTTTCATCTGACGTTATTCGTTAATTCTGATACTTGTTGTTTTATATCTTGTGTTATTATATTCTCTTCATTTAACGTATCAACTCACAAAGAATCTGCTTTTATAGAATCTGTTTGAAGAGAATCTACAGTTAATGTATCTATATTTTCTTCTTCTAAAAAATTCTGGTTCAAATCTTCCTGTTCTTCTTCTCACTCTTCTATTAAATTTCAATTTTCATCAAATTTGTCTCGATTATCATATTTTGCAGGATAAATTACTTTTGTTTCAGACTTACCACTAGACTTTCAGTAATTCAAATTTTCTAACAATTCGGAGGGAACTTCCTCAACATCTTTTTCTGATTTTTTATTATTATCTCAACACGCTCACAATAATAAAGATCATGCTAAAGCAATTGTTCATAAGGTTTTTGATTTCATTTATAATGGATATAAAATAAAAATCCGGAAATATAATATACTTTCGGATTCTCAATTTCAAGGGTATTGACAAATCACAATATCTACATATTAATAAACGATTGATATTCATCTTCTGAACAAAGCATATCTTTCAATTCGGTATATATATTGGCCTCATTATTTCTTAAATACTCTGATACCTCCTTTAAAATATCATTTTCATCTACCTCAATATTTTCTATAAATTCTTTATCTTCTTGTGTTACTGCAATATATGATGAATTCATATGCAATTTTTCTAATTCTGGAAGATATTCATCCTTAAAATCGGAATAATACTTTATAACTGTATCATATGCATTGAGTGGTTTATCTGGTTTTGTTAATGCAGCACATTCATAATCAAAAATAGATTCCAAAAGATCAATTCTATTATGAGTAATTCATTTTTTTAAATGATGTGATGAATGTTCTCTATGATATTCTGACGCACTCTCTTTATCCCAAAAAAGATAAAGTGTTAATTTATCCATATCGTGCACTTTAGCTCTTTTCAAAAGTTCCAATCTATCCTCCTCTATTAAATATTCATTCTTTTTAATATAATAAGCTAGTGCCTTTCTATGAAGATACGTATATTTACAGTAGTCTAAATTCTTAATCATATGAGATATTAAAACATAAACGATAATTAAATTATAAAATCCCATTATAATTACAACACTTAAAAGAAAAAAATAATTACTCAAAATTTGAAAAAAATCTCTTTTTGAACTATAATTGTTACAAAAGTTTTTAATTGTATGACTGCAGTATGCAAATAAAAGAAGTTAAAATATCGAATCTTTTAAGTTTCCCATACCTAAATGAGCATGATTTTGAAAAATCTGCTCCAATTTCATTTTTCTGAGAAGATTGATATCAATGAGTAAAAATTTTTATTGGGAATAACGCCTCATGAAAAAGCAATTTCATTAAAATATTAGAAGAATTTTTCGCCACTCTAATCTATGATTATACCTATAATGAAGAATATGCTAAAGAAAATATTAAGACTAGAAAAACAATTCAAGAAAGACCAAATCATACAAAAAAACTTCAAACCAACAACCGTACGCCTGACCAACCTGCAAAATTTGAGATTTCACTAGAATTATCAAATTTAGACTTTGAAAACATCGGTTTTGTTTGTAAATATTATTCAAAAATTAATCATCTTATTTCCAAATATTCTAAATTAAATGTTGAATTTCCACCACATAAATTGGAAACATTCCTTGAATGAAACCATAGTATAAAATTAAAAGCTAGCTTTGATGAAAAGTCTCAAGAATTTATTATTGATGAGACAGTTCTTTCCGAACACGAACAGTTTATTCTTTCATGCATTAGATACCAAAAACTATTACAAATTATTATAACTCTATACAATACTTATGATAAAAAAGACGAAGATAGAAGTCGATATTTACTAAAAAAGACTTTTACCATTCTTAATACCCATAGAACTGAAGTAAAATTCGATAATTTTGTTGATCCTAAGAAAATTATTAATGATTTAGAATATAGTAGGAACAGCCTTATCGGATACACTGAATGTATTTATAAAATTCGAAGTATACTAGAGAACTTCTCTCAATCACAATTAACTAATTGAGAAGCAAAAGAAGTTTCAAAAGCAACAATTGATGAGAAACTAAAAAGTTCAACATTCTTCAAAAGCTTGAGTTACATGATTAAAAAGTATTTATGAAGAAACTTGAAAGTAGAATATATTAACTGAACAATTAGTCTTTATATGACTGACCAACAAGAAAGAATTTCTTACTTTGACGATTTGAGTGATTGAGAAAAATCTTTATTAACTATTATCTTTTGACTTTACTGAAATGATCTTACTGATTGATTTATTATTATAAAAGAACCAGAACTTCATATACACCCACTTTATCAAAAAGAATTAGCTGAAGTATGTGAAAATATTAGTGAACAACTATGAACTCAATTCATTTTTTCAACAAATTCATGACTCTTTATTAATGAAAAGAATCTAACTTCTGTATATAGAGTTTATAAAGATAAAAATCAGGATTCACTAATATCTGCTCCAAGAATTACTGTTGACTATGATGACGCAACACTAATGCATATGCTAAGATTTGAGAATCTTTCAAAAATATTTTTTGTTGATAAGATTATTCTTGTAGAATGAGATACTGATGCATATTTTTTCAGCTTTTACCTTAATTATTTAAAGACAAGACCTGAACGAAAAGAAAAGATTCGTGATTACGAAATAATTAATATTAATGGTAAAGGATCTTTCAATGCTTGGAGAAAATTTTTAAGGAAATTTAATATTAAAAACTATTTCATTGGAGACTGGGATAATACAGTTGATTTCGGATTCTTTTCTAGAGCAGAAATTAATAAATATTATCTCATGGCTAACCAACAAGCTAAAAAAAATAAAAATGAAAACAGAACCGAAAAAAGATATAATGATTACTACAATAGACTCGTAACTGCAATTCTTACTTTCAATCCAAAGAAACATAAGGCAATTTTAAAATGAATTGAAAAACTCTATGATCAGAACATTTTCATTCTCAAAGAATGAGCTATAGAGACCTATGTTCCAACTGAGAAAAAATGACTATCATATGTTGCATACTTTTGTAATACTTATTTTCATGATTGGCTTCTTGACGAAAAATTCGATGAAAGAAGACAGGAATTGGAAGATATTATGAAATGTATTTTCATGAAATAACATAAAAGCTCTTGCAAAGAAACAATAAAACACTAAATTCTCATTTAGTGTTTTTTATTATTTATTAATTTTTCATGTTAAATCTTGAAGAGGAATTACAAAAGCTTTCAAATATAAGCACTTTAGATGAATTAGATAATTGGCATCAAGCTATTTTAGGTAAAAAATGAAGTATAACTGAAGCATTAAAGAATCTTGGGAATCTTTCTCCTGAAGAAAAAAAGATACAAGGAGGACAATTATCTTCAATGAAAAATACTCTTCAAAACGAATATCAAAAGCATTTTGATATGCTAAAAACTGCAGAGATTAATGAACAACTTTGAAAAGAAGTAATTGATATTACTCTTCCTTGAACTGAAATTGATTTATGACATTTCTCTTTGTTAACAAAAGTTAGAAGAGAATTAGAAGAAATTGCTCATAGTATGTGATTCATAGTTGAGAGTTGAACTGATGCCGTTAGTAAATTTGAGAATTTTGAAGCAGTAAATATTCCCGTTTCTCATCCTGCAACTGAGATGCATGATACTATTTATCTTTCAGAAAAAGACGAAAGAGGTGAAAATTATGTTTTAAGAACTCATACTTCTGCATGACAGAACTATGTGCTAAGAAAATATTGAGTACCTATTAAAGCAGTATTACCATGAAGAGTTTATAGATTTGAAAATGTTGATGCTACTCATGATACAATGTTTTATCAATTTGAATGAGTATATGTTGATAAGAATGTAAGTATATGACACTTCAAAAGCATAATTACTAGATTTCTTTCTGCAGCTTTACAAAAAGATGTTGAAATAAGAATGAGACCTTGATATTTTCCTTTTGTTGAACCATGATTTGAAATAGATACGAGATATGAATATAACAATCCAAAAACTGGGCAAAAAGAAATGTCTAAGTGGATGGAAATATTATGAGCATGAATGATTCATCCTGAAGTTTTAAGAAATGCATGAATTAATCCTGATGAATGATGGACTGGTTTTGCATTTTGAATGTGAGTAAACAGATTAGCCGCAGTAAGATATTGAATAAAAGATATTAGATATCTCACAAATGGAGATTTAAGATTTGCCAAAAGTTGGTAATTTTATCCTCTTATACAATTAAGGAATGGCTGAAAGAAAAACAAAATGGGCTGAAAAGGAACAAGAAAAAAAGATCACAAGAAGAACACTTCCAAAAGAAAAACCAGCAAAAACAGAGAAAGTTTCTGTTAACAGAAAAAGATGAACTAGCGATTTTTCTCCAAGGATTAGTTCTATGAAAAAAGATGATTGAAAAGTATCATTTTGGATTCTACTCCTCTTTTTCTTTTCAATAGCATTACTTTTGTTTTCTATCTATAAAGTCTTTATTTATTGATGATGATATTCTGATTCCAATATTGCTGATAGACAAAATGAGTCTTCAATCTTTTCTATCAAAAATACAAATACAGAAAATGTAATTGAAAATGAAGTTATAAATGAAAATGAAGTTGTTAGTGAAGATGAAGTAATAGAACAAGAGGAACCAATTGTTCAAAATGAAGAACCTTCTATTCTATCTAATCCAACTGAAGGTGATAGCATTTCAAATGATATCCATCTTATTCAAGATTTCTATTCTCATCTTATGAATAATGAGATTCCTGAAATGAACCAACTTGTTGATTCTCCATTAAGAACATCATCTACTTGGAGATCCCACTGGAGCACAAAGAATATCGGAATTTTTACTAATCATATTATTAATGATAATATCTCTCTTGATAATATCACATTAGTTCCTTGATCAGATAATAAAGAGAAAAGGACAAGGAAATATTGATATACTCTTTGATATACAATAGATACTAATGAGTCCTTTAATGAAGATTGGGAAATTACTTTATTAGACCGTAATTGAAAAACACTAATTTCAGAAATCATGTGTAAAACTGATGGATGTTCTCACTCTCCATTCTTCTGGCCTCAGAACTATAATTTGAAATAAAAATATTCTCTATTACTCTCTTAAAAACTCTTCTACTTTGAAGGGTTTTTATTTTTTCGTTATTTTATTAAAATGTCAAGTATATAAAACAAAAACACTTCTTCAAATTTGCAAATTTTAAATATAAAAAATATACTTATCTTAAGTCTTTTATTATGATTTTTTTCAATAATGACTTGGAAAGTAAAAATAAAAAAAATACTAAACTGCACTACCCTTTTTTCACTTGCAGTATTAATACTGTTATGAGGGAATATTTTTGCATCTTCTAGGAACTCATCTAACGTTCCAACTTCCTATTATGCAAACTATATGGTTGAATGAGATTGGGATAAATTAGCATGAATCTTTGTAGACGTCGATGCTACAAGCAAAATAAGGCAAATTCCTTCAACTAACTCATTTGCAGAACAACTTAGTATTATGAATAGAGTATTTAAGTACTTTCCACAAGATGATTACGAATTTTTATTAATTTATGAACAATGTAAGAAAACTACTGCCACAATGGCAAAAGAACCAACAACGTCTAATTTTGAATTATATAATGATAAATGTAAAAGCCCTCTTACTAAATTAAAAAAGACTATAGATAACGAATATACTGTAAAGGTTCAAGCTAGTGCTAGTCCAAATAACTGAGCTGCTCCTCTTACAGTTACATTTGATGCAAGATGAAGTAAAGATCCATCAAATGAAACTATTCCATCAAATAAATATTTTTGGTATTATAGAGATATTGATGGTATTGATAAAACGATTTGAATATGACCAGTTGTAAAGCATCAATTTTTAGAAGCTTGAACTTATATTGTACACTGCACTGTTAGAAGTTCAAACTCATGAATCTTTGATTGAACAAAAAACATTACAGTAACTGTAAGCCCTAAATCTGCCACAGTTAGTGTATACGCTAATGGTAAAAAAATGCAAAAAAACAAGGCATCTAAAATTGGTATTCAAGAAGCAATTAAAGGTGTTCTTTTTGATGGAAGTTCCACAACACCTCTTGGATGAAGAGAAATCCAAAGTTATACTTGGAAAGTTACATCAAGAGACTGATTTAAGTGGACTAAATCTGGAGATTGATCTCCAAGCTATATAAACCTTCCACTTCCAGGACAATGAGATTATAGTATTACCTTATCTGTAACAGATAATGAACATAATGTAGTTTCTGAGACTTATACAATAGCCGTTTCAGATCCTGTTGCTGTTGTTCAACAGACTCCAACTAAATGAAATACTTCTACTACTTATTCATTTTCAGCAAATGCTTCATATTCACTAACTTCTAGACTAAAGTTATATACTTGGGAAATCTTTGATAGTGAATGAACAAAATTAGATACTCTACAATGAAAACAAATTAATAGACAGTTTAAAAAGCCATGAAATTATACCGTTAATCTTACTGTTGAAGATGAAATGTGATTAAAAAATAGTGATATTGTTAATGTTTATGTTGATTCAACTCCTCCAACGCCACAATTTACAATTACACCGACTAATAAGTGGAAATATCCTTCTGAATTTATTTTAGACGCTAGTTCATCAGCAGATATTGATGCATCAAACTGATACGATATTCTTACTTATGAATGGTTTTTCTCAAATACTGATGCAAAAGAAATAACAGAAACAGAAGAAGATAATAAAAAAATTACTGTTTTGTTTAATGAAAAATGAAAACACAATATTACACTTAAAGTAACAGATAATTTTTGACAGACAGAAGAAGTTACGAAAGAAATAAATGTCGAATCAATTCTTAGACCAGAATTAACAATCACACCTAAAGCTTCTATATGGTGAGAACCTGTCCTCTTTAAAGTTCAAACTAATGCACCAGTTATTAACTATGAATGGGACTTTGGTAATGGAACTCCATCAAGAACAACAACTGATAATAAATGGGAAGTAAAATATGACAAAGTATGAAGTTATAATGTTAAAGTAAAGGTTATTGGAAATAATGAGGATATAAATGAAGTTACAGAGAAAGTTTTCATCTGAGAAAAAGATAGTCCTATTATCTGATACGAAATACGTGATAACTCTAATCATGTTATAAAACAAAATGATAAATGTATTGTAACTGAAAGTAATTCAACTTGAACACTTACATATGATGCTTATAGGATTGATAGACAAGCATCATTTACCATTAATACGAGTCAATCTGTAAATGCACAATGATCTAGAAATAACTTAAAATATTACTTTCAACTTAAAAACGATGAAATCTTACAAAACCAGAATTTTAGCCATAAATTCAACAGCTTATGATGTCAATACGTTGATTTTACACTAGAAGATAGTGCTTTATGAAAAGTTACTAAAGAAAGAATTTGGTTTAAAGTTGTAAATGCATTACCTCTAATCAAGAATGTAACTTTAAGTTATCCTCAATATGGAAATGAAATTGGTATTTGATTTAAACAATCCAGTAGTACCAATGATATATTTTCATCATGAATTGATCCTATTATTGTAAAAGTTACTGCTGAAGGGGCAATGGATACAGATGGTACTATTTCTTATTTTAAATGGTATTACTATCCTAAATCAAACCCTAATAAAATCCTAGATACTAGGATTACTCCTTGAACTATTCCATATGCATTTTTCTCTGTTCCAAGACAAGCTTGAGAATTTATGTTCTGAGTAAAAATGTTTGATAATGATGATGGAAGTAAAACAAGTGAAGATACTCTTTGAAATGGACCTATCATTATGTTCCCTCCTGACACAAAACAACCTGATATTCCAATCGTAACTTTAAAATCTGATAAAATTAATGTTGAAGTAGGAGAAGAAGTAACCTTTGATATTATAAGTAAAATTATTTCAGATAGATCAGATTTTGAAAAAGAAAGAACTATACAAATCGATTTTGACTGAGATTGAGAATATGACTTAACAACGAAAAATGACCGTGTTAAACATTCTTATTCAAAAGCTAGTCCTACAGAATCTCCATATACTCCAATAGCATCTGTTATTTATAGAGATTATAGAGGCATATGAGAAGGAACCCCTATTGTTGTAAAAACATGACTTAGACCAGCTCTTATGTATACAGCGATTGGTAGAAGCGTTATTTTTAAGGATATTAGTCTAGGTAATGTTATTGAAAGAGAAATTTGTCTCGATAAGGAACAGTGTGAGTTAGGAAATGCAAACTATATAGATACTACACTTAAACCAACATTTAAAGTTACTTATCCAAAAAGTTGAACTTATATAGTTACTATAAAAGAAAAAGATAGTAATGGTAATGAAGCTTCAAGTGAGATATCAGTTACTGTTAATGATCAAACAACTTTAACTCCAGTTGATGATTGAATATTCTTAGTTTCTCTTCCTGAAGCTGATTTTGCAAATTGAGTTCCATCAATATTTCTATGAAAACAACTAGATAATGAAGTAATGTTTTATATTAAATCTACAAACAATATTACAACATGTTATGTTGATAGTGATGTCCTATTCGATTCATCAAATGATTGAAATCCATCAAATGATAAAGACTTCTGATGTAATAAGATGGTTAATCAATCCTACACACCAAGTTATGAATCAGCTGTTGGAAGAATTTATTATCAAAAAGCATGAGATACTTCATTACAACACAAAGATTTTATAGTTGAATTTGCTGGTTATGAGCAAAATCTTGATGAAGAAACAAGACAAAAATACGACTTAGCTAAAGAATTAATTCAATCTATCGATGATAGTTCTAGTATTGCTAATGGTGATCTTAGAAAGCTGCTTGTTTCTCTAAGGAATAATATTGCTAATTGAGATAAGAATGCTCAAAGATGAGATATCTTACAAATAAATCAATTTAAGAATGAAAATAGAGTAAAACTCACTCCAACTCAAGAAGAAAAATTAAATGATTTAATAAATGGTATTGAAGATTATGCTACAATATCTGCTCAATGAGGATCTGCATATGAAGTTGCTAAGGAAGAAATTCTATCATTACTTCCTCAACAATTAAAACTTGATGTTTATAAAATATTCAACGCCTTTGAAAGTCTTGAATGAGAAAATGCTGTTGATGTAAAGACTAAAAGAGCTGAATATTTAGTCAAATTAGATGAAACGATCTCAAAACAAGCTGTTCCTTCAAACAACATTTGAGAAAATGAGATTGCTAATGATGATTATGAAAATATTGTTAAACGTAATATCTGTAAAATAGGAGAAGAATATGATATTCTATTAGTATTATGTGGGCAATATACAAAAGACGATCCTGATATCAAATTAGAGCCTACAACTTTTGAGGTCCCTAAGGAAGATACAAGTAAAAGTAGTAGTACTTGAATGCCTACCTTTGTTAAAGTTTTACTTTGGATGTTAGGTATCGTTATATTTGTCCTTGTCTGAGCTATTTCAGCATTCGCTATAAAAGCAAAACTAAGAGAAAAATATGAAAATGAAGAAGATTAATCTTTTATATCACTTGAAATAAAAATATGAAAAGAAAAATTTATTTATCTTTATTCCTACTCGTATCTGCATTGGCTATCATTCCCTTTTTTACAAGTGCAGACTCAAAAGAAACATCTTGGGTAAAACGATGAAGTACACCATCCGCTGTTGTAAATAGTGTTGCTGATTTAGCAAATCAATCACCTGCAACAAAAATTCAAGATACTAAACTTAACAAGATTAATAATAATCCAATAAATGGCCAAACTCGTGGTCCTAGCTACCAGATTTCTAATACATTAATTCGATTAGCAACTGATACTAATTGAATCACAAATTATATTCAACGAGCTGTTTTCATTTGATTAGTTGTTGCGACTATTTTACTTATCTGGAATTGATTTAAACTCGTTACATGAAATAAACCTAATGAAACTAAAGATAGTATAAAATACATTCTCATTTGAGTTGTCTTACTCGTATGATTCTATGCAGTAATATCAATTGTAACTGCTCTTATTAATTACTTCTTTGCTGGATAGTACTTTACAATCTTAAACAAAAAAATGAAAAGTATCAAAAAAATCATGTTAGTTCTAATTACTCTATTATGAGTTTTTATCACATTGAACTCAAGTGCTAATAATGGTGCTGCGCCTTCTTTTTCAAGTTACGCTTGAAATTTAACAAATTGAGATGAACATCTTTATGATATCGGATGAGTTTCAGCTGACCATGATCTAAAAAAAAACATGCTTGCGCTTTTTTCTCCAAAAGCAGGAGATTGATGAGCTATATGGAGAGTCCTAAGATATGCTGGAATGGCACTAGTTTTTTTCTGCATTCTCATTTCAGCGATCCAATTAATTACTAGTATGGGGAAACCTGAGAAACTAAAAAGTGCAGTTACAAATCTATTATACATATTAATTTGATCATTATTATTCTTTTGATCAATATGGTTATTCTGAAACATATTAGATTTATGAGATATTCAAGGAACTGGAGGTAATAATGGGCTTTCGACGAAACTCACTTCAAAAGATTGACTTCCTTATTTTATTCTAAGTCTCTTAAAGTGAGCCGCTTTCTTTATCGCCATTGTTTACATTGTTTCAATCTGATTTCAACTCATGAACCCATCAACTGGAGAAAGTTGAAATGGTAAAAAGTTAGTTAAGAAATTAGCAAATGTTATATTTGCATTAGTTGCTATTAAAGTAGTAGACTTCTTATATTATATTGCAGCACAGACCGATTTTACCTCACAAGCATGATTATTCATCATACAAGTTGCGAAATTCTTAGCATATATTAGTGGTATAGTAATCGTATTTATGATTATTTATTCATGATACCTTCTTGTTGTTGATTGATGAAAATGAGAGAATTTCAAAAAAGCAAAGAATACTCTTATTAATATTGTATTAGCCGTTATTGCACTTTTCTTCTTCCTATTTATTCTTTATCAAATTTTCTCTGAATTCTGAGGAAATTCGTAAGATACTACTTGTATCAATAGAAGAGATACGTATAAAGATTAATAGTCTTTATACGTTTTTTTGATAATGAAATTACTCATTACTTGCCCTTTTTGATTATGAAGTTTACTCTCTCATGAATTAAAAAAATTAGGTTTTTCACCTGAAAATACGTTTCATACTTGAACATTTGTTATTTGCGATACAAAATGAATGATGAAAATTAACTATCATTCTAGGTTAGCTAACAAAGTTTATGTTCAACTTGCAGAATGAAAAACAACAAATTTTGATGAACTTTTTGATTTAATCAAATCTTGTAATTATTCACAATACACCAGCAACAACAATATTTCAATAAAAGTTGAATCAAAGAATTCGTTATTATCTTCAACTAGAGCTGTTCAATCTGTTTCTCATAAGGCATTACTTGAAAGTATTGCAAGATTTTGAGTATCGGAAAAACATATTGATGACTTATTACTTATCATAGAAAACAATATTACAAGACTCTATTTAAATACTTCTTGATCTGCATTATATCAAAGGAAATATAAAAAAGGAGTATGAGAAGCTCCATTAAAAGAAAATCTCGCAGCTGCTCTATTAATTCTTTCTTGATGGTCTGTAAAATCACCACTCATAGATCCTTTTTGTTGATCTTGAACTATTGCTATAGAAGCAGCACTAATGGCGAGGAATATTGCTCCATGAAGTTGGAGAAGATTTAACTTTGAATATTTTAAAAACTTTGAACAAAAGAATTTTTCATTGATTAAAGATGAAGCTAAAGAGCATGAATTCTCTTGAGATTATTCAATCACAGCTTATGACCTCAACCCTGAAATGTTAGAAATAGCAAAAGCAAATGCTGATAACGCTTGAGTTTGAAATATTATAAAATTTGATCAAAAAGATTTTTTAAAGACAGATTTTTCGTCTCTATGAAAATCCTGGATAGTATGCAATCCTCCATATGGAAAAAGATTACATAGTACAGAGCTCTCTTCTTTATATAAAAAATTAGAAAGTTCTTTCACTAACAATACCTATTGATGATGGATTAGTTCTTATCAATATCAACTAAAAGATACTAATAATTGGAATATTAAAAAGCTATATAATTGAGCAGAAGAATGTAATTTTTATTGGAGAAAAAATTAATACTCTACTTTTACCTTTATTCTTGATTTTACATTAGGAAGAACATTTCCTTGGAATAGTCATAAATTCATTTTTACACTAGAGATTTCAGGATACTGTAAAATAATTTTTCTGGCTTCTTCTACTGTTTTTCATGCAATACCTGCTCTTAGTGCTGGAATTATTCATTTCAAATCTCTTTTAAAATCATATCCTTGATAGATTGTTACTTTTGTAGGAATCATAAAAATATTATCCGATCAATTAATCCAGTCTAATTTTTGAATAAATATTAAACTATTTGGATTGATACTAATAAGCTCGATACTATCTGACTGTCTTTCTGTTACATATTGTGTATATGCTTTCACTATATCAGACCACTTCAAATAAATAAAATTGAACGTAACGTCAGCACTTCCTTTTAATGACGTTGCTCTCTCTCATAGCTTTCATTCAATTTTATATGGCTTATGAAATTTTGTTTTAACCAGTTCATCAAAAGTTAAAATTAATGCATCTTTTTCTTTAAATTGATTATTAACGATATTAATTTTATCACCATATACAGCTTTTTCTATTCTTTCTTTAAGCAATTCCTCATCATTTTCAGTAATTGTTCAAAGTGAAGTAGAACTTCATCCGGTAAAGTCTTCAATTGTTTCAGCCCATATTTCTCAAAAAATATAACTTTCATCAAGATTTCTTATTGTCATTCTTGTATTCCTAGGAATATTTCCTCTAACTCAAATAATTTTTCAATCTTCATCTGTTTCAGCTGCATAAAATTTCACAGTAACTTCTGATGGATTGTCCTCTAATCATGCTGGGAGAGATAAAGGTTCTTTACTAGAGAAAACCAATCAATTACTTGTAACAAATCTTGTATTTGCTAAAAGCTGTAAATCTTTTGGTGTCCTATTATAAATTTTAACTAATCATGCTGATGGATTTACTATATGTTTAATATTCTCTGTACTAATTGATAATTGATAATTATAATCAATAACTCATGTATAATAAGGGATACTAATTTGTCTCAATGTTCACATTGCTTCTTGCTGTTCTATTGGATAATAACGGAAATTATAGATTATATCCTCTGTTTGTTGAGCTACCTTTATCGTAATTGTTGCATTAGGCAAAATAAGAACTATTAGGAACCATAAAATTCATAATCATGCTACTAATTCAAAGAAAAAGAACATATAAAACAAATATTTCTGTCTATTATAAGCGTGTAGATGGAACTTCTTAATATCAAAAAAGAATAGTGATAATGTTTTAAAGAACTTAACAATTGGTTTCTCATCCTCATATTGGACTTTTAGTCATAACTGTTCATAATACTTTCTATTTGATTCTTTTTCTGCCGTAAAAGTTATATTTAATTTCCTTTTTTGGATTATCTCAACCATCTGTTTTCACCACCGTTGATTTTCAAAAAAAGGATGTTCAGGATCTATAAACATCTGAACAGCTTTTTGTGATGGGATTTTCTCTAATGTTTTGAAAATCTTATATAAACTATCTGTCTTAGCAAAAAAGAATTTCATTAAGAAAAATAACTTTTGAAATACAAATTTATTACATTGGTTTGCTTAATTTTCTATATGATAATAAGCAAAATACAATTAAGAATATTAACACATAATAATTAATATCAAGTGTAAACATTCAGAATACAGACATTACACCATGTGCTGGATAATTCCAGAAAGGCAATATAGCAATAAACAGCACAAACAATAAGATAAATCACAATAATCAAATACCACTTCTTTTCTTTATAAGTTTTAACACTGTAACAATAAGGTTTATTGCAAGAGCACCCAATGAAAGGAATATTCATATAGGATATACTCATCAATATTTTACTAATGCACTATCTTGAGTTAATGCTGTTATATGAAGTGGTCAAGTATATGGTTTTCATACAAAATTATCTCATAAAACCAAGAATATTCATAACACTATCAAAGAATTTACAAATCAAAAGAACAATATATCAATCCATATCTTTTTAGTTTCGTTTCTCCTAAATTGAGCAAGGAATATAAGAATCAAAACAAATGCAGCAAGCAAGATACCAATAAGAGAAAAATTATATCAATACGGACTAAATACTCAGAATGAAGTTGGGACAATACCACCATTCAGGAAAAAAGAGAAATATAATCCAGAAAGATAAATACAAATAAGTAACCAAGGCAACCAATTAAAGAATCTTATAAATTCCTGATGGTACTTTTTTGAAAGTATATAAACTGTTAATAAGAAGACAAAACAAGATATGACAATTCAAATACCAGTCATATATAACTTCGTTCAAAAGATTTCTATATATGGATACATCTCCAATAAAGAATATAAATAAATTGGAAGAAGGTAAAGAATAATATGTTCGATTTCTTATCACTCTTCCAATCTTCTAACTTATCTTAGGTATTGTACTAATTTAGTTTCTCTTAACGCTGTAATTCTAATAATTCCAGGATAATCTAATTGTTCTTCTATTTTCTTTCCTATTACTTCTAACAATACTTCAAGTTCTGTATCTGGGATAACTTTAGGATCAACAAACACCATAATTTCTCTACCAGCTTGCATAATGTATACCTTTTCAACTCCCTCTACTTCAAGAATTAATTTTTCAAGTTCTCACATTTTCTCGATGAAGAAGTCTTTTGTATCAAATCTAGCTCAAGGTCTTGAAGCAGACATTGCATCAGCAGCTGCTACTATCCATGAATAAGCACTAGTCATTTCTATATCATAATGGTGAGATTCAGCTGCGTTTACAATAATAGGATCTACTCACCATTTACGAAGCATATCTGCTCATACTTTTGTATGAGATTCTCATGCAGCAGCCAATACTTTTCATACATCATGTAATAATCATGCTTTTTTAGCTAATAATGGATCTAATCATAACTCAACCGCAATATTCTCACTTATTTTAGCAACCTCTAATGAATGAATCCATAGGTTTTGTCCATAACTATATCTTAGATAGAACTGTCAAATTGTTCTTACGACTTCAGGATTCATCATTGGAAGGTTAAGAAGATTTAAAGCTTCTTTACCCTTTTCTTTTAAAGTATCTTCTAATTCATCAACTACTTGATTATAAACTTTCTCTATATAGAAAGGATTGATTCTTCAATCTTTTATTAAGATTTCGAGTGTCTTTGAAGCAACAAATCTCTTTTCACTATCAAATGAAGATATTCTTACTGACAATGGTGTATCATCAATTAATAATTCTACACCTGTAAGTTTTTCAAATAATGAAATATTTCTTCATTCACGTCAAATAAGCTTTCACTTAAATTCTTCTGTTGGTAAGTCAATTACTTTAGAAGTAAATTCACTTACTGTATCAGCGGCTAGTTTTGGCATTGCTTGAGCCAAAATTTGAGCAGCTTCTTTTTGAGCTTCTTCAGACTTTATTGTCTTAAATTTCTCTATAAATCTTACAATTTCTTCCTGATTATCTCTCTCTATTCTTTCAAAAATTTGATTTTTAGCTTCTTCAGGATTTATTTGAGCAATTTCTGCTAATTTCTTATTCTGTTCTTCGATTATTTCATCTACTTCTCTTTGTTTATCTAGAACTTTTCATTTTTCTTCTTCTAATTTTTCCAATTTTTGATCCATTTTCTCTTCTCTAATGAGAAGTCTATTCTGAATCTCTTCCATTTTAGCCAATCTTTGATCTTCGATTTTTTGGGCTTTAATTTCTGCTTGTTCAAGTATTCATTCTGCTTTCTTCTTAGCTTCTTCCAATATTTCCTCTTCTAACTCCTTAGCTTTCTCCATTTTTTTCTTAAAACGGATCTGTTTCTCATTTAATGTTTTTTTGTAACCATAAAATCATGCAGCTCAACCTATCGCAAGTGAAACAGCTGCCGCTACGATAAGGGATAATGTTGGTGACATATGTATAAATATTATATCATAAAATGCTCTAAATATGAGCTATAAGTTTCACTATACGTTTATATATAAAATTATGTTGATTAATTGCAACATTAAAATTATTTACTAGGTATTATAAGCTTTTACGGTTCTTTATCACTGATGATTATCATTTAACCAATCAGCTAAATCTTTTGATGATACTCAAACCCTTTCTTCAACATTCTTCAACATCGTCTTTCTCAAAAGCATGTCACGATATTTAACTTGTAAGCTAGATCAAAAAGCAACAAACTTTGATACAGGATGTAAGCAAACAAATTTTTCAATAGCATTCAAAAGGTTAGCCAACTGTTTTGCTCTATCTTCTCACCATCTTATTCATCTTGGTTTTCAATAATTTTCTTCAGATGGTCAACTTTGATATTTTGGAAGTTTTAACTCTTTTCCATTTTTAGATCTAAAAACATATGAATCTTCATTTTCAGTGTAACTAGTTTCTCTTTTCCATGAATGAAGGACGTGCTCAATTTCTCAAGATTGGTACTCTTTTTTAATACTAACTACACTTCATCTATGCTTACCCCGATTTTCCTTCTCTTTATAATCTTTTCATGAAATAAACTGAGGCTTAATATCTGAAGCATATGCAACATAGGTTTCAACTGTTCAATCCTTTTTCTTATATACTCATTTTCTATGAAATGTTGGTCTTGAATGTACGTCTATTGGTTTTCAATTTACAAAATTTCAATCATATTCCCAATTATTAGGATCTTTTAAAATTCCTTTCTTATTCCATTCTCATTTAAAAATTCATCAATCATTTCTTATTACAAGACAATGACACTCTTCAATTGTTCAATCCTGGTTTACTTCTCATAAATAGAAGTAACACATTCAATAATCATCATATATTTTCATATATTTAAGCGGATGTTCTCATTTTTCATAATACCTTTCACCATCCAGAATAATATATTTTTCTCCATTATCATCCTCATATACAGCCTTTTCATTAATATGAAAATTTCATCATTCTCGGACTCATAAATCAGAGAAATTATTCAAATCTATTAAATCTGAATTGACTCCCCTTTCTTGAGTATCTAATACATTAACTAGTTCCTCTTTTTCATTAGACTGTAATTCCTTTATCCCATCAACACTTCACTCTGACTGCACCTCAAATTTTTCCATTTAACATATCTATTATTAAAACACATTGTTTTTATGATAATATTCATTAACCAGTGCATGTCAATATATTAAGGGACATTTTCCTTATAAAATTCTAATTTTAAAAAAATACTAGGTTTGAACTAGTATTTTACTTTAAATAATCTGCGTTTAACTTGACCTTTTTAATTCTAATATTATCGACTCAGTTTTTTCATCTAGTTTTATCAAGAGAGATAGCTCATTCTTTAACATATTGCTCAACATCAATCGAAAAGTCTATTGTCGTTTCTCATTTAGCCACTTTTTTCAAGAATCACTTTATATCTTTAATTTCTTTTACTCATCAAGTCTCATCTTGATAAACGATTGATGCATCTTTGGAAAACGATTCAGCAATTTTAGTAATTTTATTGTCTCTTTCCTTTTGATTATCAATTGATTTTGTTTCAGCTATATTCTTTAATAAATTCTCAAACACCACACTTGAATATATCAGATCTAACGCCTCTTTCGTTTCTTTGTCTCCTTCGACACTATTTTTTACTTCTTTCTTATCTCAACCAAATTTTTCAACCATTTTTATTTCTATAAGGGATAAATATATAATATATTATACCTACCCTGCTTATTTTTGTCAAAGAAATCATAACTTTTAGCCAATCTTATTATTCTTTATCAACCATCATCATACGATTGCTGCTGTTTCCATTCTTAATACAGAATCTCACAATGATTTGATCACATATCAATTAGGAAATTTATTATAATCATTTTGAGTCAATCATCATTCTGGTCAAATGACTCATAATACAGGCAGTTCACTTCTATCAAGTTTATCATAATCGCTATTTTCTATATCAAAAATGACAAATTTCCGTTGATTATGTAGCATTTTTAAATCTTTAATTACTTCAAGTTTAGGTAATCCTCGTCACCAAGACTGTTCAACCGCCTCTCTGATTATTCTATTTAATCTTACTAACTTATTTTCATTAATATCATTCACTTGCGATCTTTCAGCACTCCATAGATAGATATTAGATATTCAGATCTCAGTTAGCTTCTGGACAATTAATTCAAGTTTTTCTTGTTTATTTGGTATTGCTATCAACATTCAAAATTGGTTATTAATAGCTTGATGCTGTTCTTTTCAATGAATTACTGCACTAAAACCATCTTTACTGAAAGAAAGCAACTCAACATTATATCTTTTTTCTCATGCATAATCCTGTAAAAAAAATTTATATCAAGGCTTTGCCCTTAATACTTTTCTTAGTTGATTTACTATTTCTGTAGCATTATCAACCATTACTTCTTTACCAGTAATTTTAAGATTAGAACAGATAAATAATTGCATGATTTTAATAATATTAAACAAGGTCTTTTAATTTTTCCATTCAGTCTTCATAACCCATTTTGAATAATTTTCTTAACTTTGTTTTATTAAACTCCAAAACTGGCGTCTCAAGATTCTTATGAAAGAATACATCTGCTAATGCTCCTTGTGGTTCTATATCCTTTCTTAACATTATTTCGAAAGCAACTAGTAAGCTATCAATAATATTCTTTATTTTCTGATTTTTTTGATATTTATTTAATGATAATCAAATTATTTTATGTTTAGGATACTTCTCCTTTGCTATTGCTAGAGGAAAGTTATTTGAAACTCATCAATCAACTAAAAGAAGTCATTCTCTCTCTACGGCAGGGAATATTCATGGTATTGCTATTGTTCACATCAATGCAGAGCATAAATCTCATGATGAAAGGATTACACTTTGTCACTCATTTGTATTAGTACAACCAATATATGTCGGGATTTTTAATTCCTCAAAAGTTTCTGGCAAATCTCTAGTAATTTGTTTTTTTAACATTTTGTTTGTTAAAATTGATTCCTTTGGAATAAGATTTATATCCTTTGATAAATTCATAAAATCTCATTCAAGAAACAAATCCATTATCTCATCTGCCTTATATCATGCAGCCCAGTAACTAGCCAATAGTCATCAAGCACTTACTCAATAAATTGCATCTACTTTACTTCTTAACCCCAATTCATCGATAGCCTTAAAAACTCATCATCAATAAAATCATCTCATTCCTCCTCAAGAAATTACAATTACATAACGATCTTCTTTTTTAAAAAAGAATGGAAATTTCATTTCAATAAATTTATGAGTTAAAAGTTTCTAATCAGTCTTTGTATCATAATTCAAAGAGATGAGCCATTTTCTTTTCACCATTTTCCGTCATACCTGTTTTTAGGTCTCTATAGAACAAGACATCAGCATCATTAAATGATTGACTCAAATGTCCTTTCAATAAAAGATCATATGTTACCTGTAAAGTATCAACTAAATTATCTATCTTTTGATTCTTTTTAAACTTAGATAATAAAATTCCAATTTGCTTAGTATTAGGATAATATTTTTTAGCTGCATCTATTGGAAAATTATTTGTAACTCCTCCATCAATTAAAAGCGCTCCTTCATACTCAATTGGAGCAAATATTCAAGGAACAGATAAACTTCAAATTACAGGTCTTAATAATTCACCACTATTATATAATATAAACTTTCACTTTAATAAATCAGTTGCTCAAACATATAATGGCTTTTGTAATTGTTCAAACGTTCTTTTTATATCTGGCTTAACTATTTTTTCCATTATTCATTCCTTTAACAGTCATTTCATAGGGAAAAGTGTAATGTTTTTAATAGTAAACAATCAACTCTCAACATATTTTTTATAAATATCTTCTGCTTTCCATCAACTCAACCAATAAGCTCAAGTTAATGCTCAAGCACTAACTCAGAATACTGCTTTTATGTTTTTTTTCATGTCTAATTCTTCTATAGCTTTAAGAATTCAACATGCATACATTCCTTTTGCTCCTCCTCATGAAATTGTTAAAGTAAACATTTCATCTTTTCACATTGTCAATTTTTCCTAACTAAAGTATTATATTAATAATCTTTCATGGTACATAAATAATCTTTTTAGGTTCTCCAGTATAATAATTTCATAATTTTGCATCAGATTTTATTACGCTAATAACAGCATCTTGACTAGCATCAGCAGCTACTTGTAAGGTACCTCTCATTTTTCAATTAAATTGAACTGCTAAAGTCACCTCAGATGCAACTAAGAATTTCTCATCATACTTTGGCCATTTACCTGTTGTAAATATAGAGAATTCATTTCATAAAAGGCTCCAGAACTCTTCAGCTAAATGTGGTGCAAAAGGAGCTATCAATAATGTTAATGCTTCAAAAGTTGGCTTTGCTATTACATCTTTTTCAGTTAATGCATTAACTAAAATCATAAGCTGAGAAATTGATGTATTAAATTTAAAATCATCTATTTCTTGAGTTAACTTTTTAATTGATTGATGTAGAAGTGTATTAATTTTCTTATCTTCTTCTTGTTGATTTAAGTCTACCTTATCTCGTAAAGCAACAACCTTATCAATAAACTTCTTTACTCATTTTATTCCATTTGTATTCCATGAAATATACTGATCAAATGGACCCATAAACATTTCGTATGTTCTGAAAACATCTGCTCAATACTCTTCAATAATATCATCAGGATTTACAACATTTCACCATCTTTTTGACATTTTCCTACCATCTTCAGCCATAATAAGTCAAACCTTCTGATATTTTTTAAATGGTTCTTTTTCACAAACTAATCCTAAGTCATACAAGAAATTTTGCCAAAATCTTGCATATATCATATGCCTTGTTACGTGCTCAGCTCATCAGATATATACATCAACATTTCTTCGGTATTCATCTCTTTCCTTAGAAAGCATCTCATCATGGTTATGTGGATCCATATACCTTAACCAGTACCAGCTTGAACCAGCCCAACCAGGCATAGTATTAGATTCTCTTTTAGCTGGCTTTCAGCATATAGGACAAGTTGTATTAATCCACTCATTAACTTCTGCTAATGGTCATTCTTCTGTTCCTGTTGGCTCATAATGCTCAACATCTGGCAATGTTAAAGGTAAATCTTCTTCTTTCATAGGAACAGTTCAATGTTCTGGACAGAATACTACAGGGAAAGGTTCTCCCCAATATCTTTGACGAGAGAATACCCAATCCTGAATTTTGTAATTAATTTTTTCTGATCACATATTTTGTGTTTTCAACCATTGTTGCATCTTTTTTATAGCTTCATCTGACTTTAATCAAGTGAATTCTCATGAATCTACAAGCACTCACTTTTCTGTTGCTATTTCAGGCAAAGCAGCAAATGCATCAAAATCATAATGCTCTCAAGTTGTTTCAGGAGCAATGCTTTGAATAATTGGGATATTATGCTTTTTTGCGAAGTCAAAGTCTCTTTCATCGTGAGCAGGGACTGCCATAACAACTCAAGTTCCATAATTTGCAAGGACATAATCACCAATATAAATTGGTACTTCTTTTCAATTAAATGGATTTATTGCATAAGCCCCCGTAAACTGTCATGTTTTTTCTTTTTGCAATTCTGTTCTCTCAAGCTGAGTTTTGTATTTAGCTTGTTCCTTATATTTATTTACAGCTTCACGTTGTTCTTGTGTTGTAATTTTATCAACTAAAGGATGTTCTGGAGCCATTACAACAAAAGTCATTCAAAAGACAGTGTCTACTCTTGTCGTGTACACTTCAAAATAGTCTGATGAATCCTTTATATTCATTCTAAATTGAGTTCATGAAGATTTTCAAATCCAATTTCTCTCAAGTTCTTTCATAGATTCATCCCAATCCAAATCATTTAATCAATCAATCAATCTTTCTGCATATTTTGTAATTCTTAATACCCATTGTTTCATTGGCTTTTGTTCAACAGGACTTCAACATCTCTCACACTTTCAATCATCAAGATCTTCATTTGCAAGACCTGTTTTACAGTGAGGACACCAATTAATTGGTTTATAATCAATATATGCAAGTCTCTCATTATCTACGATTTCCTTTATCTCTTCTGCTGATTTTCACTGTTCTTTTAGTTTCTTTATCAAATCATCAATAGGTTTAGCCTTTTTAGCTTCTTCATCATAATAACTATTATAGAATTTCAAAAATATAGTCTGAGTCCACTTATAATATTCAGGGTCTGCTGTGGAAAAACTTCTATCCCAATCATATGTGAATCAAATATTTTCAAGCTGTTTAATATATGTATCAATATTTTGCTTTGCAACTACTTGTGGTTTCATTTTATGATCTATTGCATATTGCTCTGTTCATAATCAAAAAGTATCGAATCACATTGGATGCAAAACATTATATCACTCTAATAATTTCTTTCTAGCAATTGTATCTGATGCTATATATCCTTTTGGATGACCTACATGAAGTCCTGCTCCACTTGGATAAGGGAACATATCAAGAATATAGAATTTAGGTTTATTTCATCATTCTTTGGTTTGATACACTTTTTTATCATTCCATTCTTTTTGTCGTTTAGCAGCTATCTTTGTAATATCAATTGTCATTTCTTTACAATATAATTTAAAATATTAAGTTTAATGTAGTATTTGATTTTTTAATTGCAAGGAATTTTATATTAATTCACTCAGGACATTAAAGAATTTATCTATATCTTCTTTATCATTATAAATATAGGTACTCATTCTACAGCTTCATCAAATGTCTAGGCTTTTATATAATGGATAAGCACAATGTCATCAGCAACGTATACAGATTCATCTTTCTGCGAAATATTCTCCAACCTGATTATAATTTTCATGTCAATTAATAATGAATGAGAATATAGGGAGTCTATTCACTTTAGGTCAAACTAATAATAGATTATCTTTTAATTCTTCAAACTTTTTAATTCAATATTCTGCCATACTTTTTTCATGCTCTTCTATTACTTTCATTCAGCTTTTCATATCACCTTTTCACAGGGATTTAACATATTCAAGTGCATACTCTAATGAAACAGCTCATATAATATCAGGAGTTCAAGACTCAAATTTTCAAGTTCAGCTTTTTAATTTAAATTCATCAATTGAAACATCTTTGACTGTTCATCATCACACACTTAATGGTTGAAGTTGTTTTAACAGGTCTCGTTTTAATATTAAGCCTCACACTCAAGTGAATGCCATTATTTTGTGAGCTGTAAATACAAGAGCATCACATCAAATCTCTTGAAAATCAACCAATAAATTAGGAACTGCCTGTGATGCATCCACTATATAAAATGTATCATCACGTAATAATGATTTAATTTTTTTCACATCATATATTGCTCAAGTTACATTAGAGACATATCAACAACTAACAACTTTTACATCGTCTGTATATTTCTTAGCAAAATCAGAATAATCTATTGTATAGTCTTCATTTATTCAAAAAAACTTAACATTAAATCAAAACAATTTTGACAGTGACATTCGAGGTAGAATATTTGCATGATGATCTCGTATTCATATCAATACAGAATCACCTTTTTTTAATTTATGAGAATTTACTAATGTCTGAGCTATAAGATTTACTGATGCAGTAGCATTAGCAGCATAGATAACTTCCTTACTTTCACAATTTAAAAGTTCAGAAACTAACTCTTTACTATGTTCATAATGTGTTTCAGATTTTTCAGAAAGACTATACAATCATCTATGAACATTTGCATATTCACTTTTCAAAAATTCAGATACTCAATCTATAACTACTGCAGGCTTTTGCGTAGTTGCAGCATTATCTAAGTAAAGAATATCTGGATTATTAATTATTAATGGAAAATCTTTTCTGAACATATCTTAATAAACTACATTCTAAAACCTTTTATAACCATCAAACTATAACTTTTTCTTGATTAAGGCTTCACAGATCTATTGTCGCCAGTGAATAAAAAGCATCATAATAATTCTTCAGCCACTGATATTTTTGTAATTGATGAGGTATATCTTCCTTATAAAGATAAATCATCTTTCAATTTTCAAAAACCATAAAATTTTGAGATCACGCAAGGTATACAAAACGATCCATTTCTGGAAAAGCTTCTTTAATTAGAGGAATGTTTTCCTCATACCAATTATAATCAACATCATAAAAGAATCATGATAATGAAGTAACTCAACTTAAATATCAAGGAGTATCAATGACGAATGCACTTTTTCACAAATTCCATCTATAATCTAATTCTGTTGATACATTATCTTTCCGTATTCAATATTTTTTATCTCAAAGTTTAACGACATATTCCGGTTCAGTATAATCAAAATCAACGCGAACTGTTTGGTTTCCTAAAAAATCTATATGAGTATCTTTTACAAATGGATAGTCTTTTCTTACCCAATCTAGAAGACTTCATTCTCATCAAACTCTTAAGGTGTTATAATATTTTCATCTCAAAAACTTTGATGATAAGACAAAAAGTTCTGTATTTCAGTATTCTATTTTTGTCTCCTCTGGATATTCTATATTCTCAATTATATAAACTGGATTATACCAAGTTCATTTCAATAAAAAGATTGATAATATTAAAGATAAAATACTTATAAGGATTATTACTCCCCATTTTTTAATAAGTATCATGAAAGGAGATTCCTGATCTCTTCACCTTCTATTAGAAATCGAAAAAGAAATTCCTGTTTTAGGAGCACTTGATCTTTTTAATTTCTTTGTAAAAGGTTTCGACTTTACAAGTCCTCTCATGAACTAAAAACCAGATAAAAATTCTTTCATTAAAGGATAGGAAAATAGGATAAAAATACAATTGAAAATCATTCTATATTTTTCTCAAAAAAATGAGCTTACTTGTTTTCCAATAAGCTCATTAATAGTTAAGATACTACTTTACATATTCCACTCTTTCAAAGAATGTGAAATTCTTTCAATAACCGAATATTTCTTTTCCACAGACAGATTTTCCAAAAGGACGCCTACAATACCTGTATTATACGGCATTCTATAGGAAAAAATATTTTTCTCTGATGGATAGTTGACCATGATACTTATTTTTCCATATTTTAGTATTTCTATCATACAGAGAATAAGCAATGAGCCATCTGTTTTTACACCGAATGGAGTCTCAATTACAGAATCACATCCACATCTATGCAAACAAGAGCAAATATTAGCATTCCAAGTAGCTAATTCTTTCTTATCAAAATCCTCATCTTTCTTGCATTCTGTTACAATATGCTCAAGAAAAGATAGAATTTCATCCAATGAAACCCGTTTTTTTAAAAAAATTTTGTCTTCTATCATTTTTATATTTAATTTTATTTTTATCCAAATATAATATACGAAATTATTTGATAATGTCAAGTAATACATATTCATAATTATGATTTTGCCCGACATTACTCTTGCATTTATGATATAATTTGCTATATAAAGTCTGTTCATATTTTTATATTTTTATCAAATGAATAGAATGAAAAAGCCTATGTTAGCTGCACTAGCTCTTAGTTCAGTAGTTCTTTTAGCTGGATGTAATAATAACGCTCCTGTTGAAGAAGAAGTTCTTGTAGAAGAAAACACTCCAGAAGTTGAAATCGTTGTAGACGAAGAAGAACCAGAAGTTGAAGTTATTTCAACTGAAGAAAATGTTCTTTCTGGTGCTGAAGAAGTTGAAGCTGTTGAAGCTCCTGAAACAGAAGAAACAACTGGTGAAGTAGTAGAAGAAGCAGCAGAATAATTTCTCTTGCAACTTGTTACTAAGATACTATAAAAGAGACATTGTATAATGTCTTTTTTTAATAAAAATAAACATGCTATTAAGGGACTATCTTCAAAAATATCACTGAATTTCTAGAAGGAAAATCACTGATGCTATTAATCAGTGAACAGTTTTCGTAAACAATATAAAAATAGAAAACTACAAAGCTGAAATAAAAGAAAAAGATTTGTTAATTATAGCTTCATTTAAAATTAATGAAAGTGTTTCATTTGAAGATGAACACTTTGATGAGATTCTTTTATTTAACAAACCAATGTGATACACTTGTTCTAAATCTGATCCGCATAATAAAACATTTTATGAACTTTTACCCAAAGAATTTGTAAATAAATATTATTATATCTGAAGATTAGACAAGAATAGCCGTTGACTTATGATTTTGACAACTAATTCTAAATTAGTTCATGAATATGAGCATCCTAGTAAAGAAGTAGAAAAAACATATACTGTTAGTCTAAATAAAAATTTTAATTGGAATTTAAAAGACAAAATTCTATTATGAATCCGTGACTCATGAGAACTTCTCAGGACTAAATCACTTGAAAAATGAGATAATAACAAGATTATCATAACACTAAATGAATGAAAAAAGAGACATATCAGAAGAATCTTTAAGTCTCTATGATATGAAGTTACTGATTTACAAAGAATCCGTATATGAAATTATGTACTTTGAGATTTAAAAGAAGGAGAATATCAAGCAATTTAACATATTATAAAACACATGCTACAACGATTAAAAAATCTTCGCAAACCAAAAGTTGAGACATTAAATACTATTAATATATCAAAAGAAAATATTATTAATAATATTAAACTTATAAAATCATTAAAACCATCATCAGGGATATTCCCTGTACTAAAATCAAATGCATATGGGCATTGAATTTATCAATTATTAGAAATACTTGAGGGGGAAAAATTTCCTTATCTTGTTGTTGATTCTTTCCCAGAATATCAAATCATTCACAACAACTCTGATTTTAATATACTCATCATGTGAGAGACATTAGCTGAAAATTATCGTTACTTTGATTACAATAGGACAAGTGTAGCTGTTTATAATTTAAGTACCCTTAATTATCTTATAAGCCTTAACAAGAGAATAAAAATTCAATTATTTTTAAATACCTGAATGAATAGAGAATGAATTCAGGAAAAAGATTTAGAAAGATTCTTAACATTATTAAAGAATAATCCAAAAATTTCCTTAGACTGAGTTATGTCTCATCTTTATGATGCAGATGTTTCAAATAATCACATTGATAAACAAATAGATACATTTAAAACAATGTATGCGAAGATAGAAAGTTTTTGATTTAAACCAAGACGAAGACATATTGGAGCTTCTGCATGATTATGTTCTATTGATGATGAATTTTTTAATGCATGGAGACCATGACTTTTACTTTACTGATATTCACCTTTTCAAGAAGAGAAAGAGATGTTAAGATGACTAGAACCTGCCTTAACTTTAACCTCTAGTATTATTTCCCTACAAAAGCTTTCTCCTGAAGACTGAGTTAGTTATAATCATAAATGGACTGCAAAAGAAGAATGTCGGAGTGCTACCGTACCTTTTTGATACTATGAATGATGGCTTAGAAATCTTGCCTGAAAATTAGTTTATTACTATCAATGAGCCCCAGTAAATCAAATAGGAACTATTTGTATGAATTTGAGTTGTTGTATTGCAAATGAAAATATGAAAATTTGAGATAAAATTGAACTTATTGGCAATGATAATAAAAAAGAAAATAGTATTGTTTCTATCGCTGAGAAGGCCAATACTATTCCATATGAAATATTAATAAGACTTGATAGAGGTATTAGGAGAACTATTTCTTAAGAAATAATTCAAGCTCATAAACATATTTCTCAATCATATAGTACAAATACTTGTCCTGGAGCTACTGCTCGCTGCGGATCTTTAAAGTGGATATTAAGTTGATTCTCCTGTTTTTGTGTTATTGAACATTCTACTGGAGGGTTTTGACGATAACGAATTTTTCAAGTTAAAGCATCCCCTTCTTTATATTCTTCTGCAATCCAAGACCAATCTTTTACTATAATATCTTGTGAAAAAAGTTCATCAGCATCTTTATCACAAACATAAACTATATTATTTTCTATATCTATACGATAAACATAAGCCTTAAAATTTAACCCCAATCAATGTTTTTGTCATATAGTAAAATAATAAGCTCCATCATGTTCTCCAACGACTTTATTTTCCAATGTTCTTATTTCTCATTTTTTTATTGGAAACTTATTCATAAGGAAATTCTTAATAGGAACATTTCATATAAAGCACAATCATTGAGAGTCCCTTCTTTCTGCATTTGGTAAACCTATTTTTTTAGCCAAGTCCCTTACTTCAGGTTTTGTAAGATGTCATATAGGAAACACTGAATGTTTTAGCTGATTTTGATTTAATCAAGCCAAAAAATAAGTTTGGTCTTTATTATGATCTACTCAACGAATAAGGTGATATACTCAATCATTTTCTTCTAATTGAGCATAATGTCATGTTGCTATTTTATCAAATCATTTTTCTAAAGCCTTCTCTAAGAAGACATCAAATTTAATCAAAGAATTACACAAAACATCAGGATTTGGAGTAATTCACTTTTCATATCCTCTATAAATATAGTCTATTATTCTTTCTTGGTATTCTTTCTGAAAATCAAAAGCCTGAATTTCTATTCATAAAAATTCAGCGACTTTGATGGCTTCTTTTGAATCATCATATGTTGTACAATTTCATGTCTCTGAAACGTAGTTTTTCATAAATCCTGCAACAACCTCATATCATTTCTGTTTAAGAAGATATGCAGCTATTGCAGAATCAACACCTCATGAGAGCCCTACAAGAATCTTCATTTATGCTTTTTATAAAAGATAATTATTATTTTAATTCTAGACTTATTACCTGTGATGAACCAAATACTGAATTTTGGAACAATTGTGTAAGTACATTTTGAGCCTGTTCTTTTTGTGCAGGAGTTCTCATTAATCTATAGATACCTGCATATTGAGAAACTACGTATTTTTCATCTTGTGTAAGATTTTTAACTCAAGAAGTATCTCACTTTTCAATAAGCGCTTTAATAACTGGAAGAAGTTTTTGTACATCAACATCTTTTCCTATCATACTTGCAATATCAGATACTCATTGACCATTTAGAATTCTTTCTTGGAAAAGCATAAATATCTTTTCTAGAATTTCATTTTCTGAATAGAAGAATTTAATTACTGCCATTTTAGCTCTTAGAAGAATTAAGTCATCCTTTGATTTAGCTCCAAAATGAGAGATTAATTCAGCATCTGAAAGTTCAAATGCATATTTTGCACCAATATTATTAGTATATACTAAATCTAAATATCATTCTTGTGCCATTTTTACAAGCATTGTTATTGCTCCATGTGTTTGTATTTCTTGTTCATCCTCTGAAAGTCTTGCAAAGAATCTATAAAACAAAGATTCATTTCACTCTCCTGCTCTACCAACAGTTCAAATATTTGGATCAATAATAAGATATTTTACATTTTCATTCTTTAATCTTTGATATCCTCTACAACTATTAAAATCAGATACTTGTTGCCATAAATGTGTTAGCATTCCATCTGAAATAATATTATTTCGGTTATCTAAGAAATATTGAATATAAGTTCATGCGATAAGTATTCAATCCTTATCATTTCTTCATTTTACAGCATTCAAGAAAGGTTGATATTGTCAGAATTGAAGTCAGAATACATCTTCTGAGTTAAAATTATAAACCTTTGAATTTTTGAACTCTAAATCCTTTGTAATTTCTTGTCTTTCACCAACATTTGATTTATACCGTCCGAATGGTCATGAACTTGATTGTGATGCTATTCTTGAGGCATTTAATACCCATTGCATTAGCATTCATAGAGCAAATAGTGCCAAAACACCTCATACCCATATACGCAAATTTCAATCTTTTTCGATTTTCCATTCTTGAAAGAATACTGCGACTACGAAACTTGACCAGATAATTAATCCTAATCCGTACCATACAATTCCTCATGCAATTGCCCACCAAATTACCCAACCAATTATTGTTGAGAATCAGATTATTAATAATTGTTTTCTTTTTTTATCATATGTACAAATAGCATAAATTAATCCTAACAACATAATAGCAAATACAGCCAACCAAATTAAACCAATATCTGTATAATAACTACTATGATTTTGTAATGACCAGTTAAATACAACATTAAGTGGAACTATATATCTATATGGGATATAAACACTTGAATCTGTTGTCTTTATACTATGTTCTTTATAATAGGTTTCAATAGATGTATAATAGTCTCTTAAGTCGTCTCATGATGTTTTTCATTCAACAAGATCGGCGATAAGTTGATATGCCTGTCAATCTTTATCAAGAGACTCTTCAGCCAATTTTTTTAAACCATTAACATCTTCTTTTTCAATAAGTTCTGCATTTTTACACAATATTCTTCAATCACTATCCCATCAATAACACGCATCATTCTTTCGGAATAATAGTTTTAATACTCCTCATCCTATTCTTGTCTTTTTGAATTCTCTCCATCAGAATCAAACATACCTTCATACATCTTCACTTAAAGAATTTCCTGGAGCTTTTTGCATTGTTGAAGCTAAATCTTCTTTATCATATTTTTCTAATAAACATTGTTGAAATGATATATCATTTGTTTCTTCTTCAAAAACTTTTTCATCAATAGAAGCTTGTTCTTCTATACTTTCAATATCTCATGTTGATTGAGCTAAAAGTAATTTTTTTTCATCAAATTGAGGCGCTTTAGCAAGTAATGTTGACTTAACAAATGTTGAAAAATTAAATGATCATCTTGATAACTGTCCAATAGCTGTCCATGGTCATTTGAAAATAAATAATGATATTACAAGAGTTATTCACCAAATAACCATTTGTTTTAGTCTCTTAGAGAAAGCATCTGTTCTATTTATTAGACCACGAATTAATCATATAATAGTTATAACAGCTCATACTGCTAAAATTAATAGTCATAATTCTTTTGTAATAAAAGCAAATGTAAATAGAGGCTGAATTACTCACATTAATCATAGGATCATAATTCACATTCATATTAATGTTGTTGTATTAAGACAGAATCATACCATTATTAAAGCAAAGATAACTGCATCAATAAATGCTGTTACTTTTGCAATAATAGCAAAAGAGAACAATATAGCTGAAATTACTAAATACTTTGTACTTTGCGCTCATTCAATATGAGTTCATCTTTTATTAAAATAATTCAAGAAAACGAATCATGAAAGGATTGCAAGTAATGATAAAGCTAATACTCACATATCTGTTTTATTATCAACAAACAACAAGAAAGCTCCCATTCAACTTGTCAACCACATCAAAATAAGAGTCCATCCAATCATAAATGGTACTGGAGTTTCTTCATCATCCTCTCTCTTTTTGAACAATACTAATGCTTCACTTAGTGCTCAGAGCCCAAAAAGAAGAACAAATACTCAACTCAAAGCATTAAGATTTACAGCAACAGTATCTTTTGCAATATTTAAAACATAAGATATAGGAGTTCATACAGAGAAAAAGAATGCAATATATGAATGCCATAATCCTAGCATACTTGATGCTGGTCAAACATTTCACCATAGTATTCAGTTATTTTCTGAAACAACTTTAGGTAAATACATATATTCATGATTAGCATCCCAAGCAGTAGAATATGGAATATAAGAATGAGAGAAATTAAAGAAATAATATCAAAATGAAACTACTATCAATATACTAAAGATCCACCATAAATTTGAACTTGTTTTTAAATCCTTTGCATTTTCTATTACTGATAATAATGAATCTTTATATTCAACCAAATATTTTCTTTCAAACCATCACAAACATATTAATCAGAGTAATAATACTCGATTTAAATAGCCATAAAAAATTCAAATTCATTCTAATATTTGAACAATTACTAAGAAACAAGTTAAACCAATTCAAAAAGTAAGGAATGTTTCTTGCCATCTAATTGTTTGGAATAATTTTAGTTTTCTTCATATAAATTCTCATAAAGAAAATGTTGCGAAAATAAATGCAATTGCAAGTATATACAATACTAATGTATTAAATACTAATGGAATTGCAGAAAATAATGTTAATAAATTTCACTGAATCCATTCATGCAATATCATAAATAAAGATAATGCTCCTCAAGTACTTACAACTAAACTTAGTAATGATAGTTTTTTTCTTCTCATATATAAAAGAGGTATTACTCAACAAGCTAGTGAACTAGCAATAAGTCATCGATTAGACCATGACGTTAACATACCTTGATAATAACTGTGTTCTCACCAAAATGATTGCATTCACTCAATCCCTATAATAACAAGCACAGCAAATACAATTCACATGAATATTTTTTTTGCTTTCATTAAAAAAATGTGAATAAATAAAAAATCTATCGTTGGTTTTTATACTTTTTTGACAAATATTTTCAAGTTATCTATTGGACGTTTTTCATAATCAATACGTATATTTTATTTGCATATGATTCTAAAATTTTTATACTGACTTCATTACATTCATAAATTTAATTATTCTTAAAACCTTTCTATGAAAAAGAAACTAATATCAATCAAAAATAAATTTCTATTCCAATACTATCGCTTTTTATGATGGTGTGCGAAAAAATACTTAAAAAGACATCAAGCTTTTAGCATTTGAGTTAATTGAAGTGTTTGAAAAACATCTTGTCGTATGATTATTCATCAAACATTAGAAAAAGCATTCCCGAATAAAAAAATATATACATCACCTAAGAATTTTAATTGAGAATTAGGAATGTCTCTTTCCATTCTTATGGTTGAAAATTGGAATCCTACACCTAGTTACTTAGTATGAATTTGATGTAAGGCTTTATGGATGGCTCTTTTCTGAAAAAAATGATATGACTGTATTGTCCTTGAATATTGAATAGATAGACCAAAAGAAATGGAGTTTTTAGTTAGCATTAATAAGCCACACATTTGAGTCTTTACTGCAATTGATGCTGTTCATTCTGAACAATTCTGAAATCCTACAGAAATTGCCCGTGAAGAAGTTAAAATGGTTAAAAATACTAGAGAAATAGCATTTCTTAATGCTGATGACATTTATGCTCAACAAATTGTTTGAACATTATGAATTGATGAATTTACCTATCAAACTTTGTGATACGATTCTAAGGCTGATATTCATTTTGATAATGAAAAGGTTACTGTATCCAATGAAAACAAACATTTTGTTCTTAGTGAATTCGATATTTATATAAAGAAAGAAAAAAATCACTTAAAAACTAATCTATTAGGGAAACCAAATTATTGATATATTTGTGTTGCTCTTTGCATTGCCGAGATCCTTTCACAAAGATTTACTGGTAAAGAATTAGATTTAAAAAAATTATTGAAAGAGCCTCTTATCTATAAACTTCAACCTTGAAGATGTTCAATCTTCAAATGAAAGCATGATAGTATCTTAATTGATTCAACATATAATGCTTCTCCTCTTAGTGTAAGAAAACTTATTGATACTACCCTTTCTATTCAAAAGGCCTCTTGAAATAAAAAGAAAATATTATTAGTACTTTGAGATATGAGAGAATTATGAGATTTAACAGAAAAAGAACATCGTCTTCTTGCTTGATATGTTCAATGATCTGCGGACCATGTTGTGCTTTTATGAAATAGCATGCATAACTATCTTGCAGACGAAATTCAAAAGATTGGTTTTTCAAAAGAAAACTTAACACTTTGTCATAGTTATCATGAAGTTTGAAAACGAGTTGATAACTTCTTGAAAGAATCAAAAGATGAATGGATTGTCCTAATTAAATGAAGTCAAAACACAATCTTTCTCGAAGAAGCAACTAAAGCTCTTTTAAAAGATAAGAAGGATGCCGAGCTCTTAACAAGACAATCTGCATGGCGATTAAAGAAAAAAGGAGTTAAAATTTAATTCATAATTAATTAATAGATGGAATCTATCAATCTTTCAAAACTTGCTTTAAGTTCTCATTTTTTAGAGATATTAGACGAAGAAAATATTCATTACGATAATATTATAACTGACAACAAATGATTTTCAGAAGGATGAAACATTCTTTTAATAAAATCACATCTTAGAGATTTTTTTTCAAAACTTGATCCAAATTGAAATTATCTTATTATTTTAGATAAGTTATGAATAAATGATATCTTAACATATGTCTCTGATTTTAAGTCTATTTCTATTATTAGTTCTAACTCCTCTATTTGAAGCTTCTGAAAAAAATTTCATCCAGAACTAAATTACCTATCAGCCGACTATACTCAGCAATTCAACTACTATTTTCCTTGGGATTTAGAAAGTTTTCTAAAGCAATTAAAGAATAATCATAACGCTATCTATCCTTTATCTTCACAAGAAATAGCTGACAATATCTATGCATCACCAAGTGAGGAAGAAGAAGGAATTCAATTTATTGATAAGAAGTTAATTGATGAAAGTGAAATTCTATCCCTCCTATCTCCTAAGAATCCAGACTTGTTTATTATTTGATTCTGAAATCACTTTGAAGAATTAGTAAAACTTTCTCAATTACTTTCGAGCAACCCTGCAAAAATCTCATTAGCAATTGTAAATAATTGGAATTTCCTTTTTACTGAAGAATTTAAAGAATATTATAAAGAAGCAAAAAAAATTGCTGTTATTATTGATTTCAATATCGATAAGACCGTAAAAGATCAGCTCGGAAAATTATGAAAAGCTACTGAATTTATCACGCCAGAATTTGAAAATCAAACAAGCATTTTTTCCGAATATTATTATGAACAAACCTGATTTAACGCTATTTCATTATATGAAAAATGTCTTAAATTAGTTTAAAAAATCAACCTCAATTTGAAAACTTAAACAAAATCCTTATATATCGTTCTAGTTAATTTTTATTATTATCCGTTAATCATGTGAAGACGACATAGTATTGCTGCAAAAAAAGCAGCTTGAGATGCTAATAAATCTAGAGTTTATAGTATTATCTGAAAGAAAATCCAATTAGCTGCAAAAAATGGTGCAGATCCAAAAATGAACCCTGCATTGGAAATGGTTCTTGAAAAAGCTCGTTATAATGGACTTCCTAAAGATGTTATTGAAAGAGCTATCCTAAAAGGATCTGGTCAATTAGAAGGAGAAGAAATGAAAGAAGTTTTTTATGAAGGATATGGTCCAAATTGATCTGCCATTTTAATTAAAGCTGTTACTTCAAATACAAATAGAACTTCTCAATCTATTAGAACTGCTCTTTGAAAAGCTTGAGGATCAATGGCAGAAATTGGTGCAGTCTCTTGGCAATTTAAAGAACAATGACTTATCGTTATTGATTGAAAATCAGAAATGATTGAGGACAAATGAAGACAAGTTGAAAAGATTACTCCATTTGATGCTGACAGCTTAGAAATGGATGTTATGGAGCTTCCTATTGAAGATTTAAACATAGAAGAAGGAACTGCCGAAGTTTATACTTCTAAGACAGATTTCATTAATGTTAGAAAATCAATTGCTGAACTTTGATATCATATTACTGAAGCTGATATTCACTTTTTTGCAGAAAATACTATTAGTTTAAGTTGAGAAGATAAAGAAGTTTTTGAACGTATCATCGAAACTCTTAATGAAGATGAAGATGTTGATCAAGTTTACCATAATGTTTCTGAATAATTTATCTTTGATATATAAAAAGTCTCAATTCTTTTATGAACTGAGACTTTTTTATTATTTATAAACTAATACGATACTAAATCACTTCATATATCCATATCAATTAATCAGAATGACTTATCTACAAGCTGTGATTCTTTTCATACTGCAGAGCTTCATTTACATGATGTTCCATCTGTACCAATTCAACTTACAGCATCACAAGACCATGCAAAAAGCTTTGTTAAAGATATTCATTCTGGAACATCATCAGGTGTCCAATTTCTATCAGACATAATTGATGCAACAGTTTTCTTTCTACTTGCTGTAGGAATGGTTATAGTATTATATGATATTACCTTTCCGTGCATATATAATCTATTTTTAATTATTCACTTTCAATCCAATCCTCAAAGAATCAATCAGTTAACAACAAAGTTACCTTTTAAGAACATTGCTTTAATTTCATTATCTTGTGCTAGATATCAATAATCATCGAAAGAGACAAGATTTCCTACATCAACTCCTGAAGTTATCAACAACATATTTCACTTATCTATAAATAGATTTATAACATCATCATTTCATTGATACATTGCTGGATTACGCATATCAATTGCTAAGTCTGCATTCTTTACTACAATTGTTTTTCAAGACATTTGTTTTGGAGTCCAGCTAATTCAATGTGTTGCGGCATCTCATGACAAACAAATAACATCCTCAGTATTACCAACTATGTTAAACGCACTAGTACTCCATTTTCATCTACAAATTCTTTCTGCATTTCTACTTACAGAGTTTACAATATTTGATATAGATGTTTCTGTTCTCAACATTAGAGTTGATTGTAATTGGTTATTTTCAAAATATTCTTTTTGTGAATCTTTTACTTCATCAGTTAATCATACAATACCCTTAATTCAGAGACTAAATACCGTTGTTCTTGCTGTTCCATTTCAAGCATTTAAGAAGTTTGATAACGATTTCCCAATAGTATTCCATGTATCATTATCACTTCGTCCTGGGATATCATATGCTCATCCTCTCTCTGACATTTCTTGTTTAATTAGTTTCATATCTTTTCCATCAAATCAGAATATTTGATTCATACAGATTCATTTTCAATCTTTTCATCATGAGTTTAACAAATAATTTAATCAACTATGAAAATCCATTGCTATCGCTCTTCTTGATTCAGCTCATTGAATATAATCAGATGAGATTCTTGCTCATACCATACCAATATGGCCATAATCATCATATACGTAACCAAAAGGATAATTATTACTCAATCTTTGAAGACTACAAGTTAAATGTCATGTATTGATTCTATTTTGTACCATATCATAACTTGCTCATGCTATAAGATCAATTTTTTGCCATCAATAATTGTGTGTAATTCTTCAATATATTCAATATGGATCTATTTCAAATGATGCTCAAGAAAGAATAGCACTTTTAATTTTTTCTCTTGCAGTTCAATCTGACAAACGATATCAACTTAAGGCTTCATCAATATAATTAGGCCACTGTTCCTTATCATATTTTTGTAGTACTTCAACTATCTTTGCCAAATCAGATAACGAAACATTAATTGAATTATTTTCAAGATATGTATTCAATTCCACAGTACTTTTATCTTCACTACATGTCGTATACCATCATCAAGATATTGTTAATCAAGCATATTTTTCTGTATCAGGATTTGCTTTTACTAACCAACTATGAGTAACATCATCCAATGGCCATAATCTATTATCTCATCTTTGAGAATTCCAATAAAATCCTCTAACTTTTGAAGAACAAAATCTAGAATCTGTTCAATTTTCAGTAGGAATTGATATTTCAACTGCATCTCATGTTATTTGTTCAACTGGTAACCATAAAATTCCTCCTCAAAAATCATTTCATTGAACATTGTAATGAACCATAGAAAAATATTGATCCATATATGCTCCTGAAATTTCTACCACATAGTTAAGCCAATCAATTGGATCTAATTTAGCAGCTTCAACTTTATTACTTGGTGCTATTAATAATCACACTAATGAAAAAAGGATAATACTGTATTTAAATGCCATTTTTTTTACTTTATTTTTGTTTAAGATTCCCATTACTAGTAAATAAGGAATAAAATTCATTAATAATTATACTCAAAATTTTAAGAAGTTCAAAAAAATGAGGAGAATTTTCATTAAAATCTCCTCATTTCTATGCTATTTTTTTAAATTCTTCTTTCTTTTCTTTCAACAGTTACTTGTTGCATTAATTCATCTACTCCTAATGTGTATTGTTTTTTACTTCTGAATTCTCTTACTGATACAGTTTTTCACTCAACTTCTTTCTCTCAAACAATTAATATGTAAGGGATTTTCATTAATTCAGCATTACGAATCTTTTTTGAGAAACCATCTGTAGAGTCATCAACTTTAACTCTAAAATCATCTTTTCTTAATTTAGCTGCTAATTCAAATGCATAATCGTTGAATTTATCAGCAACAGGAACTATCTGGAATTGAACTGGAGCTAACCATAATGGGAATGCTCAACCAAATTGTTCAATCATTACTCCCATAAATCTTTCTAATGATCAAGAGATTGCTCTATGGATAACTACTGGTCTTTCTTTTTCTCATTGTTCATTTGTGAAAGAAAGGTCAAATCTAACTGGCAAATTGAAGTCACATTGAATTGTAGCTAATTGCCATTCTCTTCCAATAGCATCTTTAAACATGAAGTCTAATTTTGGTCCATAGAATGCAGCTTCTCCTACACCAATTTTATATGGTAAATCATATTTTTCTGAAGCAGCTCTTAAAGCTCATTCTGCTTTTTCCCAAACACTATCATCTCAAAGATATTTTCCTTCAGGTCATCTGATAGAAAGTCTTACCCAGTAATCATCTATCATACCTAATGTTGTGTAGAATTCTTTAATAATTTGTACAATTGTTCCTACTTCTTCAGTAATTTGTGAAACACGACAGAATAAGTGTCCATCATCTTGTGTAATTGATCTTACACGAGTTAATCAAGATAATTGTCCAGTTTTTTCATCTCTATAAACTGTTGCTGGTTCAAAATATCTTATAGGCATATCACGATAACTAAATTGATTATCAGCAAATATTTGCATATGATGAGGACAGTTCATTGGTTTCATAAAGAAACTTTCCTCTTTTCATTTTACTCTAAATAATTCATCTCAAAACTTATCTGCATGTCCTGATGTTTTATATAATTCTTCCTTTGCCAAATGAGGAGTCCAAACCCTTAAATATCCTTTATCTTTATGAAGTTCCCATAGATAATCTTCTATTTCTTTTCTGATAATCATTCCATTTGGTTGAAGTAATGGCAATCCTGATCAAACTAAAGGAGAAATTGTAAAGATTTTCAACTTTTGTCATAAAATTCTATGGTCTCTTTTCTTAGCTTCTTCCATCATATGTTGATAGTTCTGGAGCTCTTCTTTTGTATCGAAAGCAAGTCCATATACTCTAACCATCATAACGTTATTTGAATTTCCTCTCCAGTATGCTCAAGCTAATTTATCAAGTTTGAATGCTTTTGTATCTAACTCTTTTGTATTTGATACATGAGGTCCTTCACACATATCCAAGAAAGTAACAAACTTTCCATTAAATTTATCAGGGAATAGTCCTTGAAGATATTTTGTTACTTCTTCATAATATTTAATATAATCAGGATCAATACCTCTAAGTAATGCATCTTTTGCTCATTCAACAATAGTATTAGCATAGAATGTAATTTCTTCTCAAGCTTCAGCAAATTCAGCTCTCATTTCTTCCTTATACTTTTGTTTCATTAGCTCAACAACTAATTTTTTTGATGCTTCATCTGATAAAGAGAATAATACAAAATCTTGATTCTCTTTAACGATTTTTTCCATTTGATTTTGAATCTTTTTAAGATCTTCCTCTTTTATTTGTTTCTCTGAACTAAAAAGGAAATCATAATAAAATCCATTATCTATAGCAGGTCCAATAGCGACCTCTACATCCCATTGTTGTTCTCTTTGCACTGCTTGTGCAAGAACATGTGAAAGAGAATGTCTCTTCCTGTACAAAAAATCGTCCATAAGATAAACTAAATAATATAAAACATCTTTTCAGTAAATAAAAAGCCCTTGACAGGCAAGAGTTTTCAAATGATTACATACCACGAAAACCCTGCCGAATTAATCGGTTGTGGTTGTAGTGGTTGTAGTTGTAGAATAAGACATTTATTCCTGAATAAGATTAAATCTGTATTTAGATTAGACTTTTTATAATCTAATGCAAGAGTAAAATTTAACAAATAGTATTTCTTAAAACCACAGATAAAACCTACTATTTTTCTTCACACTTGCATTTTATCTATATAAAATTACACTCTTGTTTCAAGGGAATAATGTTGTTTATATTTTTATTATACATTATGATTGAACTTACTTGAACCTTATGAAAACTTAGTCAAATATTATTTTATTCATTAGCAAGTTTCTGTTTATCCTTCCTCTTATATCCTCTATATATTAAACTATTACATAAATTAAAAGCGGGGAAAACTATTCGTGAGAATACTGTAACAGGTGAAAAATCTGAAATATTCACAAAACTTCATGCTCATAAACAAGGGACACCAACCATGTGATGAGGATTATTCCTTATTGTTATGTTAATAATGGTATTATGATCATTTGTTCTCCAACATTTCTGATTCATTAGCAACTCTCTTTGGAACTCAAGGGAAACCTATATTATTCTTTTCTGATTTTTCTCTATGTGA
>CAMOEC010000064.1 GCA_946611795.1 uncultured bacterium | reverse complement strand
TCTTCTCTAAAATTTACTCAAGCTAAAAGTTGTGAAACGATCCAAGAAATGTTAAAAAAATATGCTAAAGAACAGCCTAGACGTATGTATGACTTGAATGGTTGATTGATGTTATATAAATCTTCAGTAACTAATTCAATGGCTGTAGATGAGGCTGTTATGGAGGATGATGCATTAAGTTTTGAGCCAATGGACTCATCTTCTACAGATTATTCTACAACAAATATTCAAAAAGTTTGAGTTGATGAACCAGAAATAATAAAAACTGATTGAAAATATTTCTACTATTATAATTCAAAAAATAATAAAATATCAATAGTTCAATCTCCATTAGACATTGATTCTGCAAAACTAGACCCAAACAAAGTAAAAATAGTTAAAGAAATTGCAATACCACAGTGACTTACAGATGTAGAACTATTCATACAAAATGAACGCTTAATTCTTATGTGAAATTATTGGTCACAAACATGGAATAGAGAAGATTTGTTTAATGGATCTCGTACGATTCTAGCAATTTATGATGTTTCAAATATTGATAAACTTAACTTGGTAAAATTTGAGAATCTTCCATGAAATTATCAACATTCAAGGCTTATAGATAATCAACTATATGTAATAACACAACAATCTTTAAACTGGTATTATTGGCCAGAATATAATGTAAATCTCACAAAATGATTGAGTAGTGTTGAAGTAACAGATCAATGAGCAGAAGTAAAGAAAATAGATTGTTCTAATATTTCTTATGTCCTTCCTGAAGACAAAGATTTGAAGCTAAACCCAGTATTTACAATCGTGACTTCATTAAATATTAAAGAATCTTCTAAAGCATCTGAAGTTACTGCCCTTCTTTCTCCAACTTGAGAAATCCATATGTCTCAAAATTCTTTATATCTTGTTTCAAATTACTATACACCATTAAAATGGAGATGTCCAAGATGATTGCTTTGTATTAGTAATTATTATTGATGAACAACACAGACATTAGTGCATAAATTTAAAAGAAATGGATTGCTTTTAAAGTATGAAAATACAGCAGCTGTACCTTGAAGCTTATTAACTCAATATAGTATGGATGAAGATGCAAATGGTAATTTTAGAATCCTTACAGAAACATGGGAGAATAAAAATGCTACAAATCTCTATGTCCTAGATAAATCACTTAATTTAGCAGGTAAATTAGAAAATATTGAACCAGGGGAAGATTTCAAAACTTCAAGATATATCTGAGATAAACTATATTTAGTGACATTTGAACAAATAGATCCTTTATTTGTAGTAGATATTAAAGATATAAAGAATCCTAAAATTATTGGTAAGTTAGAAATCCCATGATATTCAACTTATCTTCATCCATTAAAAACAGATTGAACTAAGCAATATCTATTATGATTATGATATTCAACTGCTCAAAATGAATGGTGAGGAACAGTAAATTCATGAGTTAAATTATCTCTTTTTGAAGTTGATTATGCACAAAAAGATAAAAACAATCAAATATCAGTAAAAGAATTAGATTCTATTACTCAATGATGAAAATCTTCAACATCTGAAGCATTAAATAATCCAAGATTATTTGTAATGGATAAAAACTATAATGTAACGCTTCCTCTTTCTCTTTATGAATGGAAAACCGAATGACAAAATTGTAGTATCTCATATGATGCTAATTGAAAAGAAATATCAAAGAGTTGTAGTCCTGTTACTAAGCAATCGAGTCGTTTTGTGGGATTAAAGACTTTCAATGTGACTCCAGAGAATGGGATTAAAGAAACATTTGCTAAAAACTATATTGATGAAGTAAAAACAAATAGTTGGTATTTATCAAATTTAAGAGTATGATATGCTTGAGACGCATTGTATGCTTTTAATCCATTGTTCTGTGATTTTATCTTTCCTAATAATACTTCAAAGTTGCTTCACTTTGATAAATAAAATGTGAATGTTTTATATCCTTTAAAACATGATGAAAAAAATCCTTCCTATAGCTTCGCTTTCTGTTTTAATATCATTTTCATGTGCTCAAGCTTTAGAGTTATCATCAGCACTAACTGCTTCAGATAAAGCTCTACAAGCATCTTCATCGCAAACAGCATGATTTCTTCTTCCTGGAGATGAATCAAATGATGCAATTATTAAAACACTTCATGAAAAAGGTATTACAATTCATGAAACACGGAGTAATTTTAACCCTAATAAGGATATTAGAAGAGATGAGGCAGCTAAAATGTTAACACTAACTATCCCTTATTTAAATTGATGACTTAAATTTGAAGTCCCTAATAATTCATGTTCCTTTAGTGATTCTGATAAAGCACGAACAGATCTTATAGATATCTTAAAAGAATCTTGTGAAAAATGATTGTTTAAGTGAAGTAACTGAAAATTTAATCCTCAAAATTCTATAACAAACTGACAAATTCTAACAGTTCTATGAAGAATGCTATATGGCTTTCAAGATGAATCAATATGACATTATGCTACAAAATATGTAACATTATTAGAAGAAGATTGATATTTAGAATGACTTGATATTCCATGGTCAGAATGGGACAAACCAGCAGAAAGATGACTGCTAGCTAAGTTGCTAATTAGAGTGATTGAATAGTTTGTAAGTCTACAATATAGTGTTATAAACCAAAATAAACTTCCAGGTTATGAAAGTAGAATGGAAATCATTCTACTTTTTATTTATTAAGAAATAGATTAATCTCTATATTTTTAAGTTTTTCCTTATATCTCATTTGTTGTGTATTATTACGTTTCTTTATTATAATAAAAAAAGAGACACGTTTGTGTCTCTTGTATAGAAATAATTTATAATTAAGAAGCTTTTCTACTAGCGAATACTCTATAACAAATATATAGTGCAACAGTAATAAGAAGCATTACAGCGAAGTCTTCAGCAGGTCATACCTTTGGTGCTTCTTTAATTTCTGGTGTTACATCTGCTTCATGTCTTACATTAACATCATATCTATATTCTCTACCTTTTGCATCTCTAGGAATGAAAGCGAAAAGTAATTCATCTTCTCAGTCTTTTGTTGTGTATTGAAATCTTTCTTGAGACATAGGAACAGTTCCTAGAGTAACATAATCTGCAGTAGCTTTATCAAAGATTCTGATTTCAACATTATCTGAATAAGGAACTTCAGTCCAAGTTAATGTTACAACATTACCATTAACAGAGTGTGAAATATCAGCCATTGACATATCAGCACCTTCAGCTGCATTATGTTCTTCTTCATCATTAAGAGCAACTGTTAATTCTTTAGTAGTTTGATCATCAGCTGTTGTTGATTCTTCAGCAGTAGTTTCTGGTTCTTTAACTATTGGTGCACGTCCAAAGTTATTACAATTATCACCTATATCATATGTTAATGTTCAGAAATCGAAACAGAATGGTTTTGAAGTGTTACCAGGGATAACATTATCATTTACTGGAACAATAACTCCAAAATAACTTTTATCTGTTGTTACATCTCCTTGTTTGATTGATAGATCAACTGATTCATCAAGTTCCATAATCATAACAGGTTCAAGTTCTTTCAAAGAATCTCTTTGCTCTGCAGTGTAATTCTTTATTGGTTTTTCTCATAATACAATATGATATTCACCAACTGCAGTGTCTTTAGAGTCTCTAAGAACAGGAGATGTAATCTTTAAACGATTAGTTCAATCATCTGCTGTTTGGAATCCAATAATATCAATATTTACATTATCTGAATAACCGAAATCATGATTTTCATCGAATACGTGATTATAATCCAATCATGCTGCGGATACGATAGATGTTCATAGTACGAGCATCATTGCTAAAGAAAGCTGTTTTTTCATGTTTTATACACTGTAATTAAAATAAAATGTATAATTTATTGTAGTCTAAAAGCATTAAAATGCAAAGTTTCAGACTTTTTTCAGTCTTTTTCTAATAATTTTAAGCCAAAAGGCAATAGTTATAATTAAAAATAATAACCAAAATTTTAAAAAGTGTATAGAATAATAGATAAGATATAATTTAAAGTGATTTTTTAATGAAGACTTGACTAAAGATAGTTGAATGTTATAAATATGTTATTTATTTTTCTTTACTAAGATTATGAAATATTTGAGTTTTGAAATAGAAAATTTCAAGTGAATACAAAATTTGGTGTTTAATATGGATTTACAAACGCCTTCAAATATATTCCCAATAATTTGATTAAATGAGAGTGGAAAGACTACAATACTGGAAGCAATTAATACTCTTGATAGTGATATTAATGGGGCAAAAATCCATGAATTAAGGCCAAAACATAATTCAAATAGATTTACATGAAATATTGTAATTAGGGCTAATCTTCTTTTTGAAAATGATGATCTAGATGAAATATTAAATTTACTTGAAGAGAAATGTAAGATTGAGCTGATTGAATGATGAGATAATTCATACGATAAATTAAAAAAATGATGGAGTATTGAGAGAATATTTGGTTTTGAGCATTGAGAATATAAAGGGGATAATTTTGTCTATAAAATACCAGACATTCGGTATAAAATAAAAAAAGAGGATTGAACAGATAATATTGTTACTCTTACCTCTGAACAAAAAAATGTAGTCGATGAATATATTTGTAATAAAAGACCCAAGATAATATATTATCCTAATTTTTCAAATCAAATTCCGGATAAAATTTATTTACGTAAAGATTCAAATTTAAATATCAATGATAAGACGAATAGCTTATTTAGATCGGTTATATGAGATATTTTAAATTATTATCATGAATGAGAAACAATTGAGTCTTGTATTATCGCGGCTTTAAATCGTGAAAATATAGAGCAAAGTGAAGCTGATGTCGATAATATTAAATCGGAGTTAGAAATTTCGTTAACTAGAGATATTATTGACATCTGGAATGTTTTCTCTCCAACGGATACTAATAATTGGAGAATTGATATAAAAATCTGAAAAGAAAATATATGATGAATTGATGAACCATATATGTCTTTTAAAGTAATTCAATGACCAGATACTTACAAAATAAGTGAAAGAAGCTTGTGATTTAGGTGGTTTTTTAGTTTTATCTTATTAACACAATTTAGAAAAAAACGTTTAGATGATACATGAAAGTATTTATTTTTGATTGATGAACCTGCTAGTAATCTCCATCAAAATGCACAAAATAAAATTTTAACGACATTGTTTACAAAGATAGCGGACGAGAATATTTCTATAATATATTCAACTCACAGTGCAAGTTTAATTAATCCTAGATATATTCTATCAACGTATATTATTGTGAATGACGCTGTTAACTATAAAGATAATTGAGATATGCATAGAATAACTAACATTCATGCATATCTTTATAAGACATATGTTTGAATGAATTGAGCAGATCCAACACATTATCAACCATTAAAAGATGCAATAGATTATTATCCAGATTTTCTAGAAATGAGTGATGGTGTGATTTTCTTGGAATGAAAATCGGATTATTATGCATTCTCAATTATGTCTAAAACTTTATGATTCGAATTTAAATTTTATCCATGAGCAAGTGTTACTAAGTTTGAGTCTGTTTTTCGTAGAGAAATCGCGGAATGAAGAAAATTTATTGCAATTTTTGATTCTGATGAGGCATGAGAAAATAATAAAGAAAAGTATTTAAGAGACATTTGAGTGATGTTAAAAAATAATATATTTACATACAAGGATATCCAATCAAATCGAGATAATTACGAAATTGAATCACTTTTTTCTGAAGAAGATAAAAATAAATTGATGGATTTAGTTGAAGACTCTGGTATGGAAAATAAAAAGAGATTCCTTTTAGGATTGGAATTCTTATTTGCAAGTGATTCTATACAGATTATTTTTTCAGAAGAAACTACAAATAATTTTAGATGTATATTTAATTACATTACAGAAAAAATGGGAATTTTAAATTGAGTGTTAGATGATGAAAAATAAGAAGATTATTAAAAAGAAGGAGTTGGAACTAAAAAGAGATTTGATAATATGAATGTGTTCTTGAGCTATGCTTTATGCTATAACTTCTTTATGAGAGTTAATTTGAATGTTCTTTGAATGAAAATTAAATAATGATATTAACTTGGCTATAATTATTTTTGTTATAAAAATATTTGTAGTTATGGTTTGATTTAAACGTTGAATAAAATATATTCAAAGATCAAATTTATATTAATAAAAACATTATTTATATATTAATTATGCTTTATGAAATTAAAAAATTTGTTAATTATAGTTATAATTTATTTTTTTATACAAAATTCTTTTGTTTGTTATTGATACAGTTCTGAATTGCAAAATGCATATACATGGGCTTTTAATAATTGAATAACTACACAACCTACAATAGATAAAGCGAATGTGTATTGAGAGATAACTAGAATTGAGTTGTCTAAAATGATAAGTAATTATGTTATAAATGTCTTAAAGAAAGATATTGATTCTTCTAAAAAATGTCAGTTTTTAGATATATCAGCAGAATTGGATAAACAATTTGATAATTGAGTAACAAAAGCGTGTCAGTTATGATTAATGTGACAATGAATAACAAAGTTTAGGCCATATGATAAAGTAACAAGAGCTGAATTTTGAACAATCTTATCAAGAGCATTATGTTGAGAGAAATATAACGGATGAAGCCCATACTATGAAAAGCATCTCAATCAATTAAACTCAGTATGAATAATAAAAAACATATCAAATGCAGAAAATAGAAAAGAGATAAGATGATATGTAATGTTGATGATGAAAAGAAGTAACGAAAATAAAAATGAATCTGGCCCTATTATAATAACAAAAGATAATCAATATGAAAAAATAGAGGGTAGATGGAATACTCTTTATAAAAATAATGTTTTTTGATTTCAGGCTTTTTTATGAGAAGAATGGAAAAATTGAAGAATATTAGAAAAAGCAATGTATGAGGAAGATATGGAATGAAAAAGAGATTCAAAATATATTGCGTTTGAGATGTATCAACCTAATTGTGAAGAACTTTATGGTAATACATGTCATTTTGAGATTATGAATATTCTAATTTATGATGTTTCAAAATATGATGAGATAAAAAAACAGACAGAAGAATGGGCTTCAAAGGAAGGAGAAGATTATATAATTAAAAAAAATAATAAATATGTATTTTTAATTGAAATAACAAATACACCATTAATAAAAAGTGTATTTAAAAATAATCACTGTTATACATGAGATGTTTTAGAATGATATTTAAAAGATTGAACACCTTCATACTATAAACGACCTAAATGTCCTAATGCTGTGAATGATATTTTTGATTGAGAAATCCAAATTTTTGACATTTAAAATATCTCTGCAAGTATTTCTTGCAGAGATATTGCTTATGATAATACTTCTTAATAAGGATGCATTCTCATCCAGCCTTGAACATAGAAACCTGTAGGACTTGAGACTGTATTTGTTGAATAATTATAATTCAGTGTCCCCCCAATTGGAGCATTCCAACCTAACGTAGTTGCTGGTATACCTCCATTCTGTTGGGCTATTCTTATGTAGCTAGAACCAACTTCAACAATTATTGCAACATGACCTTTATCGTTATCCATTGGATCTTTTCTCATACATAGGATATCTCCTTCATGAGGTCTGACAGTTCCTCCATTTGAATATGTCTCTAAGTTCTTTGTAGTATCAGTAAACCATCCACCAGCATTACCTCCATTTGTTGAAGGATTCCCATTTGTTACATCATGATTATTTAATGTGCTATAGTAACGTTTACAGAATTCTGTACATTGAACGCTTAAGTCATATCCTTCCATTAAATCATAATCAGAAGCCTTAAGATTTACTCCATTAACTTTTCCCAAACTTTGATTATAAGTATATGGCTGTGAAGGATACTTTGGACTGGTATAAACAACAATAGGTTCCGCATAATAAGCATCATGATAAACGAGATCATATGTTATAGGGTATATGTGTAAGACACCATATCCATTGGAAAAAAAGTTACCAGCAGATTCAATATCAAATGTTAAATCTATGTGATCAACACCAGCACTATATGTTGTTGAGGCAAGTGAGACGTTAGAAAGGCCTCCAGCATATATAATAGCCGCCCCATTATGAATAAACGAAGAAAAATCTTGTTTTTCAATTCTGACTTTCATTTCACTTCCATTAAACTTCAACAGTGTTGCTGTTAATACTCCTCCATAGTAAACACGTGTCCCATTAGCTTTCAGGTTGATACCAGACTCACTGTTTCGTACATAATTATGAACTGCAGGAACTGATGTATATGTGTTGTACGTTGAAATGCTTCTCGTCACAGCTTTCATGCTATCCTGATCAAGAGATAAGACCTGTCCGATCTGAGAATCACCAGCTAAAAGCTGATCGTCATCGTTGGTACATGAGGTGAATACACCGCCTGAAACAACGAGACATACAATTGCAATAACTGAAACAATGAATAATTTAAACTTTTTCATATAATTTTTATTTTTTGTTTTTCCAAATCTTTATAAGGAAGATGTTGGAGTTTTTACCTAATACCTTACTATCAGTCGTTTTTTACAGAGTTCTTCTCTCTGGATGTTGAGTAACAAAGTCATCACACTTCGGATTTCATCTTCTTCTATAGAAGATTCCATCATTCGATTGATACAATCATTGGAGTTAAAAGAGCTGTCAATAAGACGACAGGGTGGGTAAAGGTATTCTTTTTAGGATAAAATTCAAGCTAAAATTTAAAATATGTTTAAATTATTGTATAAATTAAAAACACTTGTTATTGTGCAACATTTCTTTTTTTGATATTAAGTTTTACTAATTCAAAAATGGTAAAAAAATTCGTTTTGGTTTTTTTGACAAAACAATTACATTAGTTAATAAATAATGTATCATAATTTTAGTTTCGTCAGTTTAGACCATATTTTATTCAAATTTATATCAAAAAATATGAAAAGAGAATTAATATTCACATGAAACAATCATCTTAAGACAGTTGATAATAGAAATATCTTAAATGAAAAATTTTGGAATTAAAAAAAGAAGGCTTTTGACCTTCATATTTTAGCTCCTTAATTTTTAATGGAGCGGGTGGCGGGACAACAATCCCATTTAATGTGGGTTTTCATTTAACTTACTACAATGTCGTGCTGAATAACGCATCATCCTCTTCAAATGTTTGTATCCACCAAATATATTTTATGAGTTCCTAATTTTCATCATAGGTTTTATAAAAATATACAATTTACGTAATCTTAGAAATGGGTAATTTTTATGATTACGTAATGATGATTTATCAATCTACTAAATCTTCAAAAATTTTATATCACAGCATCCATGAATTTTCACACGGAATATCTTTTTCTAACAAAATAATTCAGGGATTCAAATAAAATCTAATATATAGTTTTTTTCATATCATTGAAGACAAAGATTCTCAAGCTATAGAATATCATCAACTAGAAAAATATCTAATAAATCAATTAGTAATCTCTCTATTTATTTTTCATATTCGATGGCCTCATTTTGAATCATTACTTGAACATTCTATAAATAAGAGATCTCAAGAGAGAAGAGGATACTTATCAATATTTTGATCCGATGTTTTAATAATTTTAAAATAAGTCCTATTATATCATTTTTTTTCGGAGTCAGGGTATTCAACAACTATTCATGTTGCTTCAAATATTCAGCTTTGGAAAAAATAATTCTCGTTTAAACACGAAAAAAAAGTTCATTTTCATTTTTTTGAATAAATATCGTTGGCATATGGATAAAGAATTCTCATTTTATCATTTATAGGAGATTGCATAGAAAGAGTTTTTAAATACTTAAAATTATCATAACACAATCATCAGTCTAAACAAGAAATAAAAGAATATTTATCAAAAATGAACTTATTATTTACTAAAAACAACAAGAGTTTCTCTAATTCTTCATTTATAGAGCAGTCTATTTTTAAAGCCTCTTTTTTATTATTTAAATTTTCCGTAATTGGGTATAGGTAATTCCATCGCAAGTCACCATATCTTTCACTTTCAAATGATGCAAATAAAGAGAATAAACAATTAAAAAAGATACAAATAACTACAAAAATGCTTTTCTTTTTGAACATTACATTCTATTATATAAAAATAGGTTTCCATATAGAAAGTATGGAAACCATAATTTTTTGCAAGTAAAATTCTACAAATTGTACATTAGTTTTTTTAAATAAGATACCTCTATACTAATTCCAATTATACAAAATCTGATAAGCTTTTATATCTCCTGGTGAAAAAAATGTTGAATATGTAGTAGATGTTGGATATCCTTCTCTCATCACTGACGTCCCATCGTGTGGGGGATTAAAGAGATAAATATAAGGAACTGAAATTACAGGAAGTCCCTCATCAGGGTCAGGATCCGTATGACCAAAACCAATTGTATGTCCAATTTCATGGATACATATATGTGTTTTTTGGTCTGCAGTAAATGATTGAACACCACTTGGCAAAACTGGATTAATTTTAATCCACGAACCACACTTATTTACAGCTGTTGGAAATTGAGCTTGAGCCACAGAGGTTGATGGATACGGTGTTTCATAGGTTACTGCAATAAACCAATCATAATTATAAACTTGATTAATTGAGCTTATTACAGAAAAATGGACTGGCCCTCCCAGATTATTCCATTGTACAAGAGCTTGCAATAATGCAATATACCATGCATTAGGCAATGCATTATTACCTGAAAGTTGCGGATACACTGCAATATTTGTACACTGTAATGGAACAATAGGTGTACTATGATGAGCTCTTGTTGTACATTGATTAATTACATTTTTAATACTTTTAATGTCAAACACGATGTCATCATCAACAATCAATATGCTATCTGCATAAACAATATTTCCCTTCTTAGCGCCATACATTGATGAAACGTATTCAATTGCCTCTTTAGCACTAAGTTCATGGCAATTTGTAGAGACCTGTTCGGTCTGGGGATCACCTGCAAGAAGCAGATCATCATCGTTACTACATGAAGTGAAAACACTTCCGAATAACACAACCATGATTACTGTAACCATGACGAAAAAGAGTTTGAAATTATTCTTTTTCATAATTCATTTGTTTTTTAAGATCCTTAATAGGAAGAATCTGATTTTACTTTTGTATTTGTTTTATAATAAGGGACGATAGTCCTATTCCTATCGCATATATAGAGGAGCATTTCCTTATAAGAGAAATACTCTCATTAGTTTGAAAAATCATGATTTTCTATGCTTTGTTTTTTAAACACAGCGTATGCTGTGATAATGTTTTGAGAATGAGTTGCAAGAGAAAATTTTAAGAAATTTTAATCACTATTCAAAACTAGTTTTTCTCATCTTTCATATACATCTATCTTACATTTACCTCTTTCTTTTCAAAATTTTAAAAGAAATCAGTAATTATATCAATATTTTGTTGTTAAATACCTAATATTATCAATATCTTTCTGATGTCATTTCTTATCATAGTTATTTCGTTTTTTACACTCAAAACATAAAATATCCGTATTTGTATGGTGTATTTCATTATCTGCAAGGTTTCTTTCTTTGCGAACGATTATATCAATAAATCTTTTAGATGAATTTCAGTTGTTATCAATTATTTCTTTACCGTGTTGGGCTCTATAAAATCAATCTCAATTATTTCTATATGATGCATTATAATCACAATCAACATATAAATAATTCAATTCTTTTTGAAGATAATAAGAGAATCTAAAAACCAAACACCTTTCACAAACATCATTCTCAAATAAATCTTGTTCTTCATTATATAATATATCAAGAACGGTATTTATAACTTGTAAATAGTAATCAATATTATTTCTCATTGAATATATCTGTTAATTTATCAATAAAATTTGTTTTAAATGATTCAGATGCTTTGTTTATTACAGCTTCTGTAGAATAATTTGTATCTATGAAATTTTGAACTCTTTCTGCAAATGTCTGAATTATATTTAATTGATATAATAAATAACACAAACATCAAGAAATGATAAAAGAACACAGTATAACTCGAAATTTATCTTCTATATGATCATCAAAAATATTTTTAAGAATATAAATTATTAGTTTATATAATATATAGAAAACCACACCAAAGAGTATAAACATAATTATAACATAATAAATACTTCATAGTGAGAATATTCATAGAATAAGTTCTAATAAAAAGTTTCATATTTTCATATCTAAATAATAATTGAATTTAAAAACAGCTATTTATTTTTTTATTGGACAGTAATCCACAGAATAATCAAGAGAAATATGTCATCATGATAATTTATAGAATTCTTTGTATTCTTTATTTGAAATATAGATCGTATAATAATCATAATTTCAATCTATTTTATGATTGAAATAGTATCTAATATTTAATGATGATTTTGCATTTTTAATACATTCATATTTCGTATCAAAGTTTTCTGCATGATAAAATAATGGATTCATATGGTCTCAACACAACATCCATGACCATTTATTATTATCATTTATTATTTTTATATAACACTTCTTCTTTGAAACTAAATCTCACAAATAAGATAAACCAAACCAAAAAATGTTAAAGGGGAGTGATAGAATAATAAGAATCCATTTTATCAACATATTAATCCATTTTGGCGTTCTTATTAATAGTTTAGATTTACCCAAAAATAGAAAGTCAAAAATAAGATGAAAAAGCCAAGAAAGAAATGTTACTAAAACCCCTTTTATACAAGCTATCATACTATAAATATCTATGTAAAATTTTAGGATATTATATATTTTGATATATTCTTTTTCAATTAATTAATTCTCATAAAAAGACTTGATTCTAAAACAAGTCTGAATAGGTAATGTTATACACTAAGTTTTTTCTACTAATATTGCATATACAATTTTATACCTCAAAAATTCCCCAAGGGAAAAGATATATAGGATTTATTTATATTATTTCATCCGGAGACAATACCTTAAAATCAGTCATTTTTTTATCTCTAATTATATGATATATTTTATCATTATATGAATATTCCCATCTATAAATATAATCTTTATCAGATCAAAAACAGTATTCGTATTGTTTACCATTATTAAAACAAAAATTATGACCTCAATCTTTTTTAACCCAATTTTCTCGATCTGTTCCTTTATTTGGTTTAGTGTTATCCCATCACTCATCAGGATATGCAATAAAAGATCATTTATCAACGGGAAATTTATAAGGGGGAAGTATTATATATCAATTGGAATAACCTATTGGTTCTTCATATGATTGCGTTCATAATGCTCATATTAGGAGAAAATCTTTGAGTTTGTCCTTTTTAGTTCAAACCCATTCTTCATGATATCATAATGGACCATCAAAAAAATAATAATAATTATTATCCTCATAATAAAGATTTATATTTGCCTTATTCTTTAATGGAAAAACATCTTGATGTTTTGCAACATATTCCGAGCTAAAGGTTTCATATTCCCAATTAGAAGGAACTTCAAAAATTCAATGTTTAGAATATTCTGTATGTAGTACTCAATCAATATAAAATCATCAACTTAGTATTATCTTTTCATACATATCTTGAAAAGAAATATTATTTTTTCCACCTTTGCTTCTCATCATCATAAGCATTACGTATCATCTTATTTCTTTTCTATTTTCTGCATTTGATATATTTTTCATTATTCAAGTAATATTTAATTGATTGAGGTGTCTTTGATAGTATGGATTTCATCAATTATATTTTTCTCAATATAAAGCTCTTGATAAAATTGTTCAAAATTCAGCTCTTGTTACTTTATCATATGGCCTAAACTTTGTTATTCATTGTCACATTAATCATAACTGACATGCTTTTGTTACTCAATTATCATACTGGTAATCTAACTCACTTGTTATATCAGTAAAAATACACCTTCTTGATGTATCTGATGTTTTTTTTAATACATTTATCACATAATTACTTATCATTTTTGATAACTCTATTCTAGTTATATCTCAGTTCATATTAGCTTTATCTATAGTTGATTGAGTTGTTATTCAATTATTATATGCCCAAGTATATGCTGATAGTAATTCATTGCTATTGCTATTTGAAAAAGTAATGTTCCGTAAAACTAATAAAGAGAAGAATATCATCGAAATCTTTGTTTTATTCATTTTAGTATATATTCATTGTTCAATAAAAGACATTTAATATATTATTAATCTATTTAAATAGATTAAATATACTGTCTCTCCGAATTTAATGAAAAAGTTACGAAAATAAAGTTTAAATAATAAAGATGTTTTTAAATGTTAATTTTATTAAAAAGTCCTCTATGAAGGATTCTTCATAGAGGAACAGATTTCAAGTTAAGTTATCTTTTCCCTTCTTGCACATGAATGAAACAAGTTGGAAATTTTTCGCTATTATGTGTCCACCCTGTTTTCTTTAACGTACGAATATTGAAAGTGTGAGGAGGTGTAAAGTTATATTCGGATATTTTAACTTCATTATAATCAGCAGAAACATAATATACAAATGCAACATGTCCTCCAGATCCTGAACATCCAGTAACATTAGAAGTCCACCAAGCAATATCTCCAACTTCAGGATAATTAGTTGTCGTAGAATAACCTTTTGCTACAAGCGCATCTTTCCAATCAACAGCATTGTGCAAAGATGAGCTATTAGAAGGTCCATAGAAGTAGTTATTAATCCCCCACATCTCGTTGATTTTCTGAGCAACCCATGCTGTACAATTAAGATCCGCATATCCACTGTCGTTACTTGTATCGTAGTTATTATCATCTGAAACCACTATCAATCTATCAGTTTGATTTGATGTTTGACCATAAGCCGAGTTCCCTACAGTATAGACAAAACTGACATAATATGTCCCTACTCCTAATCCACTAGCACTCATTAATTGATTCCTATAGAAACAAGAACTATTTTTGTTCAATAGCTTATAAGTGGTCATACCTGCTCCATTAACAAATCTTATATACATGTTAATATTTGAATTGGTAAGCATACCAATATATGAACTATTCGGAGTGAATGAGAAGTAAACATAATCATCATCCATAGCAGAACTTTCCGAGACATATGCGGTTCCCATTGATGTAACAATAGAACCTCTGGTCATAGCCTTAAGGTTCTCCTCAAGAGAAGAGACCTGCTCGGTCTGAGCATCACCTGCAAGAAGCAGATCATCATCGTTGGTACATGAGGTGAATACACCGCCTGAAACAACGAGACACACAATTGCAATAACTGAACCAATGAATAATTTAATACTTTTCATAAAACTTGGTATTTATTTTTGTTTTGTCCAAATCTTTGTAAGGAAGATACTGGGATATTTAGAGTACCTTACTACTTGTAGTTTTTAGCGAAGAATCTACAGCTTCGGATGTTGAGTAACAAAGTCATCACACTTCGGATTTCATCTCCTTCTCAAGAGGATTACTTTCTGTTTTTTAAACGCGCGAGAAAAGATATAATCTTTTGAATATTATATTCAAGATAAATTTAAACAATATTTTAAAAGGTGAATAATCTTTATTCTTTCTGCTGAGCTTTCTTTTTTAGATAGTATCTTCTGTATCTTTCTTTCACTTTTTCAGGGTTGTTCTTTGCTCGAATTCTATCTCTTACACGTTTTTTTTCTTTAACTTCTGGTCTACTATCATATTCTTTTCTCTTAGCTTTTATTTCTTCACTATGAGTTAATCTATATAATCTTCTTTTTTCTCTTATTTTCTCTTTGTTAATTTCTTGATAATTTTTCAATCGTTCTTTGATCTTTTCAGAATTTTTTTCTCTATATTGTTTTTTATAGAGTTTTAACTGTTCTTTATGTTCTTCTTGATATCTTTTTATACGTAATTTTTTCCTTCTTTCTTTTTCTTCTGGATCTAAAAGAACTCTAGTACGAGGAACATAAAATTTTTTATGTCTCTCTTTTCAATATTCTTTCTTCTTTTCAGGGTTATCTTGTGCCCGTTTTTTAGATTTTTCCTTTATCTTTTCCTTATTCTTTTGATAGTACTCAGAAAAGTAAGCACTAATTTGTTCTCTATGGGTTTCATGATATTTCTTTTTGTATTCCCTTTTTCTTTGTAAAAATCTTTCATGATAATCTGGTAAAGATTTGTCTAGATGTTTACCCATGATTATATGGAAAAGGATAAAAAAGACTATATTTATATTGGTATGTTAAGATAAAGTTTGATAAATGCAATAAAAAAAGGTATGAAAAATGTTTAGTATAGTAAAATTCAGATTATTTTTGTATTTAAAATGAACTATATAAGTTGAAAATGATAATTTTATTTTTATAAGTCTCATACGATAGAGTTTTTCATTTGTTGAATAATGCAATTATAAATGGTTTTAAATAATAATGCTCAATGAATGATAAAATTAATTAAAAATGATTCTGATTATTGTTATTGTTGAAGTTGAAAATTATTTATCGATTGTTGCAAAAATTGATCTCCTCAATGGATTAATCATAGTATGTTAGATGCTTTAAAAGAATTTGAGAGTAAGCCTGATTTTGTTGTCTATGCAGAAATACAAAAAGAGTTTTGGGAAAAAGATTATTGTATTGTTTTATGATGCAACTTAAAGGCTACTGATTCACATATAATTTCACAATGTAAATTAAGAGAAAATTGCGAATGAGGAAAGTTATACAATCCAACATTAACAATATCAAATGAGATACAATATAGGGAAAAATGAATAAAAAGTATATCTAAAAAGATTCGATGTAATAATCATGATTCGAAATTTTTTAGCGAAATTGATAACTATTATTTTAATTTCGATTGGGATATATCAATGATTGAGAAATTTGCGTTACAATATTCATATAGAGTATTATGATATGCAAAAAGACAACTTGATTCATTTTTGAAATATACATATCTTTTACAAAGGACAGAAAATAAGGCTCTAATAAAAAGGATTCGACCTGATTGAAAAATTAAGAATTATGATGAATATAATATAATTAATAAAATATTTAATTATGTAGAAAAAGAAATAACAACATGATTTTATAACCATAGGAATTTATTTATTCTAGAAATTGAATCAAATAATATACTTTGAATTTACGCTTATTATTATGATACATACAATAGAGTTATAATTTTGTTGGAAGCTGAAAAGAATAAACAATACTTATATATAATAAGTTTCAATCAACTTATACACAATGATTTTCGAGATTTAATATCTAAATATTATCATGAAAAAAATTTTTATCCTATTGTAAATCTAATTAGTCCAAATCTTAGAGAAGATTGGGTTGATTTATTACTCGAAAACATAAGAATATGAAAATCTTATTGTTCACTATATATATAAGAATGATTAATGCAATAATTTGAGTTAAAAATAATTTGCTTAAGATGTTTAATTAAATATAATACACATTAAATTTATTGCTCTTTCGCTCCACACTATGAGAAAAAATAAAATTTCAGTGTTAGATCTTTTTTCTTGATGTTGAGGTTTAACAGAAGGATTCTTTCAAGAACCATATTCTTTTGTTTGACATATAGAAATGAATAAGGATGCATGTGAAACTTTAAAATCAAGAATAGTATCAAAATATTTGCAAAAAAAGAATCTTTTTGATTGTGAAAAAGATTTTTTGTATTGAAATATAAATAGAGGAGAATTAATTAAAAAATATGAATTAGATAAGGATGTAAATTTAGTTTATAATAAAGAAATCTCTGATTCCTCATATCCAAATTTGTTAAGACAAATTAAAAAGAATTTGAAGTGAAAAAAATTGGATATTATTATTTGATGACCACCATGCCAAACGTATTCACAAATTGGAAGAGCTAGAATTTGAAAAAAAATTGAAAAAGATCCTAGAAATTTTTTATATAAACAATATGTTAAATTTTTAAGAGATCTTTCTCCTAAGATTTTTGTTTTTGAGAACGTCCCATGATTAAAGACTGCATGAAACTGAAAATATTTCCAAGATATTAAAGAAGCAATGGATAAAATATGATACGAAATTCAGGTTGAGGAACAATATATGCCTGATTATGGAATACCTCAAAATAGGAGAAGACTTATAATCATATGATGGAAAAAAGGTAATAAATTGATTTCGAGTTACCCAAATTTTGAAAAATATAAAACAAAATATACATATAATGTTAATGATTTTTTAAAAGATCTGCCTAAAATACAAAATTGATGATGAAATAATCTGATGAAATATAGAACAAATAACGATGTGCTTGAGAGATTAGAGATAAGAAGACCTAATTTTGAATATATATCTAAGCATCAAACTAGACCTATAAGAGAGTTGGATAGAGAAATTTATAAAATAGCAGTAAAGAAATATAATAGTGGTGAAAAATTACAATACAAAGATTTACCAAAAAATTTGATAACACATAAAAATACATGTTCTTTTCAAAATCGTTTTAACGTTGTTGCATGAAAAGATAAAGTTACTAGTACAATAGTTGCTCATATATCTTCTGATGGTCATTATTACATACATCCTGATCTTTATCAAAATCGTTCACTTAGTATAAGAGAAGCTGCAAGAATTCAGACATTTCCTGATGATTTTAAATTTGAATGATCTAGAACAGCAATATTTAAACAAATAGGTAATGCTGTACCTCCCATGTTTTCAAAAATATTAGCAAAGGAGTTATTGAATTATTTTAAATAGTAATTATTCTATTAATGTCTACAAGCAATATTTATTTTAGGCCCAAAGCGAGACATATATATTCTATTTGAAAAGATTTAATTAAAGATAATTTTTCTGCATTAATTGAATTGGTAAAAAATTCTTATGATGCTGATGCTTCAAAAGTTACTATATGATTTGAAAAATATTTAGATGATAAAATTAAAATAAGTGTTTCTGATGACTGACATTGAATGTCTGAGGAAACTATAAAAAATGTTTGGTTTGTACCCTCAACAGATTCAAAAAGGTTAAATAAAAAGTCTCCAAATTGAAGAATATTCCAATGACAGAAATGAATTTGAAGATATGCAGCTGCAGCATTATGAAATAATTTAAGGCTAATCACAATTAAAGATTGAATTAAGTCTGAAGTGAACATAGATTGGAATAGGTTTGATGATGATAAATATTTAGATGAAATTCCTTTTTCAGTAAGAACAGAAAAAACTTTAGAAAATAGTTGAACTACGATTGAGATAATATGAGACAAAGAAGAACTTAATTTTTGGTTGAGCTCTAATAATCAATCAGATAATCTTTTTGGATTTGAGTGAGCAGATAATATACAAAAATTAACGAATGAATTATGAAAATTAATACCTCCAATGAAAGATGATATATGATTTAGGATTGAATTATTATACGATTGAAAAAGAAAACAGATTGATAAAAATTATGTGATTGATTCCTTTGATTATAGAATATTTTGAACTGTTGATAGTTTTTGAAAAATAGAGTTTTCTTATGAAAATGCAGATACAAAAGAATTTATACAAAATAGTTGTAAGATAGATATAAATTCGAAGGATAATGAGAATCGTAATAATTCAGATTATCCATGATTAATATATTTTGATTTTTATGTTTTTGATAGAGATCCTGTATCAGAAAGGAATAATATATCATTAAAATATGGCCGTAATTTAGTGAATAGAAACGAGGTACTTGATTTCTTTAAAAAATTTTCTGGAATTTCATTATATAGAGAATGATTTAGAATTAGGCCATATTGAGATCCATGAGAAGATTGGCTATGATTAAATGCTAGAAGGGTTAATAATCCTACTCTAAGATTAAGTTCAAATCAAATAATATGATATGTTACAATAAAATCGGAGGATGAAAGTCAGTTGATAGAAGCATCATCTAGGGAAAGACTAAAAGAAAATTCTTATTATAATTGATTAATTTATGAATTAAGAAAAACTTTGGCTATTTTAGAAGAAAAAAGGTTCTTGTATAGAAAAGTGCGAAAATCTAATATAAAATGAGGGAAAATAATGGATGTTAACGAGGAAATTAATAAAATAAAAGATAATGTCCATTGAATTAAATCAGAATGAGATAAAGAAAAAACAATAAAAGAGATTGAAGAGTTATGAAATAAATTTGAAAGAGAGAAAGAGAGACTAGAAAAAATTATATATCAATATGAATGACAAGTAACATTATGAAAAATTATGTTTATTATGTTTCATGAATTAAATAAGCCTATAAAATTTATAAGAGATAATATGAAAAATATAAAATATTATTCGAATAAAATTAAAGCTCTTTCTAATTCATTAGAAATGGGAGAATTAACTAATTTATTGGAATGATACGAAAGAAATTCTAAAATTATATCTGATTTTCTATCTAAGAAAATGGCTCCATTAATAAAAAGAAAATCAAAAAAATCTTATTTTGATTTAACTAAGGTAATTAATCAAGCCATTGACACATATGCTGATGTTTTAAAAAGTGAAATTATAGAAGTAAAAATTAATAATTCACTAGATTGAAACCCCTATGTCTATTGATATGATACGGATTTCCTCATTTCATTTGTCAATTTTATGGATAATAGTATATATCGACTAAATTATAAATGAGATATTAATAAAAAAATAGTTGTTGAAATAAAAAATCAAAATTGAAATTTGGTGATTTTTTTTAAGGATAATGGTTTTTGAATAGATTATTTAGATAATAAAGATGATATTTTAGAACCATGATTTTCTAAAAAGGAATGATGAACGTGACTTGGATTGTCGATTGCTTGAGAAGTTTTAGAGAGAAATGATTCAAAATTAGAAATATTAGATTCTGATTGAGCATTTAATTTTATATTAAAGATTGTAATAAAACAATGGGAAATGAGATAATAAAAATTCTTATATTAGAAGATAATCAAGATGAAATTAATTCTTTAAAGGCAACCGCTCAGAGGCTAGCTGAAGAGAAATGATTTACATTTGAATTCACATCATATTCAAAATTAACTTCTGAAGTATATGAAACATTAATTAGATACCATTTTGACTTTTTAATTGTTGATCTAACTCTTGAAAACGATCAAGGGATTAACCAGTCGGGTACAGATTTTATAAATATGGTTTTCAAAAAATTTCATGTCCCTATTATGATTAATTCTTGAGATCCAAGTATTGATATTGATGAAAATTCTTTATTAAAGAAATTTAACAACTCAATAGAGAATAGTGATGAATTATTGGTGAAATATATTATGGATATATTTAAAACCTGAATAACTAAAGTTTTATGAAGGGATTGACCAATTAATTCTACTTTAACAGATCTAATTTATAAATGATATTTGTCTGATATAAAAAGCTGGGTTTATGAATCTGAATTATTTAGCTCAGAAGAGAGCCTTTCTAGGTATATCTTGGCTCATTTAGAATCAAAGCTCAGTAATAATTACACAAGTTATCATCCTGAGGAAGTTTATTTAAAAGTTTGAAGCTCTGAAATTAGAGACGATAAAATTAGAATAAAAAATGGTAGAATAGTTAAATGTCTTGAAAATCAAAAATATTATTTAACAATAAATCCAGCTTGTGATTTGGAACAAAAAAAATTTGAAAAATTTATGTTCCTTGAAATAGATGATTTAAATTCTATCTTTTGTCAAGAAATAAATGGTGATATTAACACTTTTCTTTGTCCTACAACTAATGAAAATGAAAGAAATAAAAGGAAAAGAAAAATACAGAATATAATTAATAATAAACAATGATCTTTTTGATTTATTATACCTAGGGTTTCATTGTTTAGGTGATGAATGATTAATTTTAAGAAAGTTGTTACAATAGATCCTGAAGCAGATGCAGATAGAAATGAATTAAAATTATTTATCACTTGATATGAAATTATTGCAGATATTTCTCCACTTTTTATGAAAGATATAATATCTAAATTCTGATCATACTATAGTAGACAATGAACACCTGATTATGAATGCTGATTATATTTTAAATCGTTTTTGGAGACAGAATAATTTGCGAACTTTTTAATTGTTCTCTCCATATTTTAAAATGTTCATTATCAATAAAAAAATCTAGTCCAATATCTATTTTTTTAACTTTTCTATTTCAATCTCGTAGAATCCTTCGTTTTGTTATTTCTCTATCTTGTGTAACATCAGAATGTCTTACTATATTGTTTTTATCTATAGGAAAATTTCACATTAGATATTCAACCAAATCAGTGAGTCTAAGAAATTGGTGGATGTTATACCCTCATGTTCAAACGACTTCAATACCCATAAATGCATAATTAACATTTTCAACTCATCACCATGATCAATTTCCTGCATGCCATAGAATATCTCTAGAATCTCAAATTTTAGCAACTTCTCAGTTCTCTCAGATTACAAAATGAACAGATGCTTTAGCTGATGAACTTGATAAGTATTTTATATTACTTTTATAAGTTCCTCATGCAGTATGATGAATAACTATTCATGTACATTTATTTATTCCAAGAGACTTCTTTTTTGTCTACAAAATATCATTGAAGGGATACATCTTAAAATTATATAATTATAAAAATTAATGAATTATGTTTAATTGCTCAAAGAATCAATCTTGCATTTTTTGCTGTGCATTGAGAAATCTCTCTTCTTGTTGTTGAATAGTTGTATTGTATTTTTCAATTAGTTTATCCATGCTCTTAATATAGAGTATTACAGTTGTAACAATGGAAGCGAAAGCAATTATCATAATTAATGTGAAGGTTCACCTCTCAGAAGATGTAAGTTTAGAAAGAATATTTCATGTTTCCTTAATTGTATCTTTATCAACAGTCATTTTACTTTTAGATATAAATATTGCTAATTTTATAAATGCTTGTGATTGATAGTCAAATATGGAAAAAGTATATTAGAGTATATTTACTACTTTTTTTAATAACAAAAAAGACAACCTTTCGGTTGTCATTCTTGAAGGTGTCACCATGAAGCACTAGCACTTTTAGGGTCTCCCTCGTCGGAATATAATTATATTATATATTATTATCATATTTTCAAGTTTTTTAAGAAGACAAATAATAATTTGATTTTGAAAAAGAGAAAGTTATACTAATTGTAATAAAAGTTGACAGAATATTATAAATAAGTATTATTAAGTCATTTATTTATTATAAAATTTCTTATGAACGCAACTGCATTATGTCCAGAAAAGATAGAATATCGTTCAGATTTTTTGTTTGAAAAAGTTTGATTTTGGGATGGATTTTTTAGTGTCTTCTCGCTATTTTCTAATAGAGTAAAGATCAATGCATCAAAAACTGAAGAAGAGGCAGATGCTAAAGCAATGCAACAAGATTGGGGAATGGTTTGAAAAGATATCTATAAAGCAATGGAAGATTTTAATGAAGATAAAAAAATAAGTAATGAGTAAGAAAACTATGAATAAACAGCAAATGACAGAACGTCATAATACAATGGCAATACAAGCAATTAAGTATGAGGGGATTATTCCTCCTCCTAATATGTTAGCTCAATATGATCAAATTCAGAAATGATTTGCAGATCGTATTATCACAATGGCAGAGAAACAGCAACAACATAGATTCAAGTTAGAGGAGAAAGGTGTAGATGAAATGTTTAGGAGAGATAAAAGATGACAATACATTGCATGATGAATATTACTTGTCTTTGTTGCTTGAGCTATTGTACTATTAGGATTGTGAAGAACGACTGAATGATATGCATTAATATGAGCTACTGCATTCTGATACCTATGATCATGGTTCTTTTGAAGAAAAAATAATAATGAAAATAAAGAAAAAGAGAATAAATAATATTCTCTTTTCTTTGAATAAATAGATTGTCTAATTAATGAAACAATATACTTTTATTTTTGTATGATTTTTTTGTAATGGAATTATCAAAAGCATTGGTTGATAAAATATGTTATGAAATAAATAATAATGAAAGATTTGAACATAATAAGGAAACATTGCGTAAAACAACTTCTTTTTTAGAAGATAATGCTCTTGAGGCATTAGCAACAATTGAGAATGAAAAATATAATTTACTTTTACCAAATCTAAAAAAAATAACTGATAGTCAGGCTAATGATATCTCAAAATTTAAGTGATTCTTTATTGATATATGAGGTTTAGATAATATTACAATTGAACAATTAAAATTGCTATCACAATATAACTGATGGATCGAGATATGATGATTAAATTCAATTTCGGATGATATGATTTTGATTCTTAGACAGTTTCAAAATAATTTAATTCTTAATTTTGGTTGTAGGAGAGGAATAATCACTGCTTCTGAAGTTAATAATCTTATTGTAGATGTGAAAAAAGTTTTAAATCAATTGTATCCAAGACCTTGATTTGTTAAGGTTATAGTGGATAATGATGAAGTTGTGAAAAAAATTGAAGATGAATTGTCAATGTATGATTCAAGATGGATTGTTATTGAAAAAAATTAAAATTATCTAAGTATTCATTTCGCAGCCAAATGAATAAATGGATTGTCTGTTGTGATTTTAGGGTTGTTTTTTAATTCGATAAATCATTCATATTCAGATTTTTTAAGATATACACGATAGTATGTATATATTCAATCCTTCTTTGGGAAAGATATAAATCTTAGTCATAATCATTTTTTAAAGGCTTCTTTACATTCTGTTAAACTAACGTATTCCTTAGATTCATCATTTAAATCTTCAAAATTTTCTTTACATAAAGTCCAAGTCCAAGTTTGACTTCATCAATAGTGTATTATTCTAATTCGACATTTATATTTAAAAAATAGTTCGCATGGATATGATAAACCAAACCATAACAAATTAAAAGGTAATGATAAGATTATAAGTATCCGTTTTATAACACTATTAAATCATTTTGGTATACGATTTGATTTTCAAACCTTGTTTAAAAATAAAGAATCTAAAATATTTGAAGCAAGCCAAGAACAAAATGTTAAAAAAATCCATCTTACAATCGGATTTTCATATAGTGAAATAAAACAAGAACGTATACAATCCATGAGAAATATTGTATATAAAAAGTATTTAAGCTTCTTAAATAATTTAGAACAAATTATTTTCTTCTCTTTAATCAAATAAAATAAAAAAACAAGGGACTATTTTTTGTTTTATGTGATATAATACCATAAATCATATTCTATTGTAAGCTACTTCTTTTTTCTCAATTTTTTTTAGGAAATAACTGTGTTGTTTGGGAAAAATATAAAAATGTTTAATTTTTTCTTGAATTTAATTCTCAAAAGAGTATCTTTTTTCCGCTTGTCGAAAAGACGACAGGCATAAATGCCGTTGATTGTATCAATCAAATGAAAGTAATTTTCTTTAGAAGAAGATGAAATCCGAAGTGTGATGACTTTGTTACTCAACATCCGAAGAGAAGAAACTTCGTTAAAAAACGACTAGTAGTAAGGTACTAGAAAACTTTCCGAAATCTTCCTTACAAAGATTAGGAATCAACAAAACAAAAAAGTAAACAAATTTATGAAAAAGTTCGAAAAGATTTTCTTTTCAATGATTGCAATGATCATGATGGTGGCAGTAGGAAGTGTCTTTACTTCATGTACTAACGACGATGACGATTTCCGTGTGCCGGCGCAGGAGACTCAGCTGGATCAGGCTCTCAGCCAGGACAGTGTGGCTCCTATGACGAGATCGGTATATTTACCAAATTTTGGAACAGATGTTCAGGGCTGGACCAGAATAAAGACAGGTAATAATGTAGTTATTTACAAAAAAAATAATTCAAATTACAAATACATTATTGCTGATGTAGATCTGTCAAATGCAAATATTGGTTTATTGTTTGGTGATAATTATATTCCAACGAGTGTTGAAAATTGGCAAATTTTGGGATGTCATTATTTCCAAAAGTACTATGTATCTAGTTTGGCACAAAATGTTAGCGATTGTTTCTTTGCAGTGAATTTTGGACTATTCCACAATTCTAATGATAACTCTACATGGGATCCATCATGCTATCCATTTAAACAAGGTTCTTTTAATGATATAGGAGCATCTTTAACGTCAAGCTATGACTACACTGGATATTCGCTATATACAATGGTATTTAATCAAAATGTAGGTGTTAGATTAGATAATTTTACTGCAAGTAATTGGAGTAATTTTTCTAATACGTATGGTTCAACGTCGAAAGCTTATGTAGTCAGAAATGATGTTGGTAATTCTCCAAATTCATATGTTCGACGTACTATATTGGCTTTTACAACATTATCAAGTGGATATTTCAGAAGAATGTATGTATTTATTACTAATGATAGTATAAAGGAAGGCGATACCAATAATCTTGATAGTGGAACTGCAAAGAAGTATATTAAGGACTTTATTGAAGCTCAACAACAAGCATGTGTTTCAATAGTATATTGTCCTCTTGATGGAGGAAGTTCGTCTCAATTGTACATAAAAGGAGACTCCCAGAATTCATTTACATCATCAAGAAAGGTGATAAATGCTCTAATTGTAAAAGATTAGTTACACTCTTATTTAAATAGGCTATGTGTTATGGCCTATTTTTTTCAGTTAACATAATTTATTCAAAATGATATAATATTAGGATCTTTATCCATTATATCTTTTATTTTACGAATATCACTAGGTTGTAATTCTTTATAAAGATAAAAATAGAATACTTTTTGATTAAAATTTTTACTTTCAAATCAAAGAATATCGTAAATAGTTTCAACATGATATGGCATTATATACGGATCTAGCAACGAAAATAAAGTATATACGTCAGTTCATGTACTTGTTATGATTTTTATATAATTTCATGCTTTTATGGGTCAATCTATTGAGCTATTTATTAATTTTACTCATCAAGAAGCTGTTTTATGATATTCCATAATATTCAATGATTTTACAATGTCAGAATATTTCATCTTATTTATTATTTCTTTTAATTCACTATTTGAGATATTATCTGTTATTTTGATATTGTATTCCGAATATCGATGTGGTAAATCTTCTAATATTTTAAAATTATAAGGAATTAATAATGCTCAAATTTCTTCCGAACTAATTCAATCATCAACTAAAATATCAATTATTGTTTCAAAATCTTTTGATATACATTCATTTCATATTATTTCATATCATTTTGGACAAATACTATGATACCTTACTTTGTCACAACCATGCGTAGAAAGAATTAAATATAATATAAAAAGTAATAATATGCTAGATAATATTGTTAATTTTACATATTTTTTCATAATAATGTACTTAGCAATAAAAACATAATTCGTACCCATATAAAATATTCCATGAATATATAAAAAACATTATTGTCTGCAATAAGAATTAAAATTTTTTATAATTTGATGATGCATTACTTTCAGAAAAATAATTATTCCAAAATAGGTATCATATCACATCTACAATTAGGATGAAGAGGAGAACCAATAATATCTCGATAACTATCTTTAGCAAAACTCTTATCTATAGGAATTTTCTTACCATGTAAACTTCAACAGGTACTACAAGTTCTTTCATCAAGAGCCGTCCATCGTTGCTTATATTTAACAACTCATGATTGTTGCCATGCTTCTTGCTCAGCAAAAGATCAGTATCTAATGGATTCAGTTCTTACAATTTTATCTAATCTTGATGTTTTTAAATCTTTAAAAATATCTAAAAGTAAATTTCTTACTTCAGTTGGTGTTAATCATTCATTAACACCTCTATATATAGTTTCTTTTAATTTTTCTGATGTTACATCATCAACACTAGTTGCGAGATTAGTAATCATTTTACTTGTTTTATTTTTTATTTCATCAGTTACTTCCATAAAAAAGTACTAACATTTAATTCACTCATAGCTCTTTCTCATTGTTCTTTAATTATTTTTGCTATCCTTTTCTTTAGGTTAGCATGATATAATGCATGATATTTATGATATTTTTCTAATAAATCATCAAATGACATTTTCAAATCTTTAGTTCAAGATATTTTATCATATAACTTAAGTACATCTTCTTCTTGTTTATTAAATATACAGAGTAGTCATTCTTTTAAATTTTTTTCATATTCTACATATTCCTTTTGTTTTCTTTCCCATCTTTTTTGTATTCGTTCTTCTGTTCGAGGCGTATTTGTTTTTACTATGGTTTTAAAATTAACATTTTTATAAAAATCTTTAAATTCTTTTTTTGGAATCTCATTTTCAACTTTAGCTATATCTCAGTTGTAAAATACATCTCATCATTCTACTGGTTTATATCATAACTCTATTCTATATTCATTCTTAGTTATTCATCATACAGCAACACATTGATTTGAATGAAATGTTAACTACCTGGCAACTAAAGATAATAAAGCTTCAATTCATTTTGTTATTGGAGAAAATGGAGAAGTAGCTAAGATTTGAGACCCTAAGGATATTCTATGGCATGCAGGTAACGGATCTTGGTGAGGTTGTGAAAACGTAAACTACAAATTTTTATGAATAGAAGTTTGCTGATTATGAGAATTTAATATACAACAACTTGTAAGATTAACAGATCTTATTGAATATCTTATGTGAAATTTTCCTATAGATAGAGATAATATCGTAAGGCATTCTGATGCTACTCAAGATAGGACAATAACAAAGCAAAGAATCTTATGGGATTGAATGAGAAAGGTTAAGAAACATGATATAGAGGCTACTTTCTTTTGAGATAATGAGTATTTTAAAATTTGGAGAGATCAGCTGCAGCCAAGATTAGTGAGTAGATACGGCAGTATTTAATGATTTCTTGGGGCTGAAAATCATAAGATAGCAGGTCCTGATTAGATACCGCTATAGGGTGTCGTGAAACGCGACGCCCTTTTGGTAATAATAAAGGATGCCCTAAATTGGGGCACCCTTAACAATAGAATAGTATGGCCACATAGTTATAAATTATTATTTGTCTCTATTTTCTATTCATTTTTTCTTATCTTCAGGTAATTTATCGAACATTAAATCAATTTCTTTATTTTCTGTTATAACCTTTTCAACGATATAATTTACTAGCCAAAATAATTTTCAAACAATCTCTTGATTATCCTTTCATGTTAAGTCAATCAATCATGCATGAGATCATCATTCATTTGCATTTATTCTCAAGATATCTAATCACTTAATTACCTTTTCTGGTAATCATTTTTTTTGGAGATTTCAGATTCTTGTATTCAAATTTCATTCAGATTCTCACAAATGAATAGTGAGTTTTTCAAGGCAAACCCTTAATAATGCAGCTGCAGCTCTAGGTGATAATGAACTGATATTGCTAGCTTCTTCATATAATTCTTTGACATCATTAGGCATATCTTCATGTGGAAGTGGGGCTATGCTCATAAAAGGATAGATCATATTTTCTCATTTCCATATTGAGAAGTCTTTACAACATTCACATTTGCAAAGCTGCCATCATTGTACCCAAACATATCAACTTTCGTTGTAATATATATTATGCCATTTTTGATGTGAGATTGCTCAGCAATGAGGGCATGTAAATATATCTTCACCTAATTCTGGTTCTATGTATTTATTATCTGTCATTAATTTTGTGTTAGTGCTAAAATTATTTTTTTAATTCAATATTCCTTAAGCTACATGCAATGCTTTCTAATGCGTTTTTTATAGAGTTAAGTAAACTTAGGAATGTAAATACATCGTTTTTAGAGATAGGGAATTGATTTTGATTTGGATTAATCATGCTGTTATTATTAATAAGATAAATTTATTGGCTTATCCTCAGCCTTGAGTCAGTATAAATGTCTTTTTTGCTAAATCATGTTATTATATAGTTAATAAATAAAAAGTAGCAGATAAAATCTTAAGACTACATCCGCTACTTCATATAATTAACTTCCACTTGAATTTATTACTTTAAAGCTTATACATTAATTGTTCTGTTAAATTAATATACAAAATTTGACAAATTAAAATAGAATTATTATAATAATAACCGATGTAGTTGCTCGCTACATCTTTTTTATAACCAAAAAATAAGCTAAATCAAGTAAAACATAGCATGTAGATATTTTAGGTGCTATATAGTATAAAAGATATTAATATTTTTTGTTAGTTGAGAATTGCTATTTTGTCTTTGATTTTATATTATTATTTTAATATGTCTAGTATTTTTTATTTGAAGAAAATAATGATACTTTCGAGATGGTTTCATTTTTCTCAAACGTAGGCATTAATATTCAACACAGATTTTTTAACATCTCTACACAAATTTCTTCACTTTCAGTTGGTTCAAGCCATAATAATGTTACTTAACTCATACATATAGATATTGTCTTTGTTTGATAAGGATTTTTCTTTTCTTATAGATCCAACAACGCTTCAATTAATTCACAAGAACAATGACCTATCTTTTGATATTTTCTTTTTTGTTATGAAGGCAATATATCATTTTTTATCAGTGAAAGGTAGTTGGAAATGGAGAATGTTATTTTTGATGTATGGATAAATTATTTTATTATTATTGTCCTCAGGGTTGTTGTATTTTATTTGTGGAATATCAAACAATTCATACTTTATATAATCTTCTCATTCTATTCAGTTTTCTAATACATATTCAAAGTACTCATCCAAGTTATCTGGAATTACTATTTTCTCATCTTCAATTATTTCATCTTCAATAAAGTTTTTCCCCGAATTGACTATATCTACATTGTCTATAGAAAGATCTTGATAATTCTTATTCCCTTTGTTGGAATTTGTAATATTGTTGTGAATATTTCCATCTAAATTATTAGAATAATTCACAATGGTATTTTTTAATGAGTAAAGATATGCAATAAAAAATCACATAACAATAATAAATCATATAAGTATTCGATTTGAGATGTTTTTCATGTGATAAATTACAATGCAATTAAAATTAGCAGAATTGTTGAAATTGTTGCAAATATAAGAACTAATATATTAACAAATCGATGAGCTTTATTAAATATATTTAAAATCTCTTTGTTGAATGAAAAGACTAATACGGGGAAGAATAATCAGAAGAACAATACTGCTCAATCTCACCAAATTCAAGGAATTAATTTTGTAACATTTGGTAGTGCGGAAAGAACGAGTACTCAGCAAATCATTTGATTTATTGCTACCAATTTTTCTTTTCGTGTTAATGAATTGAATCTCGATAACATAACCTATATGAATTTTGTAAAGTTATTATTACTTATAATTAACTCCTTTTTAAATTCCATATGGATTTCTTAAAACACTCTAACTATTAATTATCCCCCATTGTTTATTTTCCCTTTCATTTAAATTATTTATTACTTCATCTATCAACAACAGTAGTATTTCTTCATTTGGATCATTACGTGTTAAAATAATCTTACTTATTATTTTTAGCAAGGTTAATTCTGTTTTATATTTCATATTACTTTAAAAGATTATATATAAAATAAACGTGAGCAAGTTTGTGCAATTTTTGCACATACCTATCTATTTATTTATTATTACTTTTCTAACCATTCTAAAATACCTTCTTTTGATTCGAACACTTTCACAACAAATTCTCATCTTGTATTATCTATTCAAATTCGTTTAGGGTAATTTTCATAATAAAATTTACTCAACGGAATCTTTTCAAGCTTTCATTCATAATATAGCTTTAATAGATCCCAAGCTTCAATATAGTTGATTTTCTTTTTGTTTGATTAAGATCCCTTCATTTTAATTTACCCATTAAGTAGGAGATTCAAGAATCCTTAGAGCTTTTTTTACTTCTTCTTTTTTTGCTATCCTTGATATGATGATAGAATCTTCTCAATAGAATTTGTTTATATGCTCTAGGAAGTTTTCTAAAGTCCATGATCGTATAGGATAATAGAAGTAGTTTTGCATTTCCTTATTAACAATCAGATCTTTTATAACTTGGAATTTTTCAACCCTTGTTTTGAAATCTTCGGCAGTTATTGAAGTTTGAATGTTATAAATTCATTTTTTAACCTCTGAGCTCATTATTGCTTCGTCACTTGTTACCTCTTTCCGAGCTCAGAGATATTGTCTTCCTTTTAATTCAACACTTCTCATTCAATTAATATATTCGATATTTTTTTGAGAAGGAGTTGGTGGATTTTTGTTCTCATACCCCTATTCCACTTGTAGTGTTATTATCTTGTATTATTATGTTGGACTTTTCTCCAATAGGGGTATTGGATTTTTCTCCAATAGGTGCTTCTATAGATTTCTTTATCTTTACTAGCTCTCCTATGAAGATTTTTCTTTTTTTTCATTTTTCTTGCTCTATCTTAAAATATCATAGAGCTGCCATTTTGTTTATAGACTTACTTATCCAATCTTTACCCTTGCCATAAAGTTCAGAAAAAGTAGTTGTTTGATGCATAACAGAAACCATCTTTTTGAGATAGGGCTGTAATTTTTGCATAAAGTAATTTCTGGAATTCAGAAAGATCCTTTGCATACCTCACCGGTGCAGGTACTATCGCATAGTAATTTGGAGTTCCTTTCTTATCCATTGTTACCTTGGTGAAATAAAAGTGGATTCTTTTACATTTATCGATTAAACCATCGGCAAGTAGGGACATAATTGTTTAGATTTTTCTGCTTTGCTATAGTCTAAATCTATATAGTAAAAGAGAACTCTATAATTCTCGTTATCTATTGAGAACCTTGTAAGTAGAGAATAGATAGCAGTGAGGTGCGAAATTTCTTTGGATAAAGAAAAGGAATAACCCGAATTATAGATTCCATGTCTAAGGCTCTAAGAAACCATAGCTGGCCGTGGAAAACACCTTAAGTGTGGAATGCATAATTGAGATTACTCCCTTGCTAGTTTCTCTTAGATTTATTTAGTTTTTCACACTAATAGATGCTAACATAATTAGTGAGGATCTCTTGGAACAAACCTTTTTTGTAGTAATGCAATTGCAAGCAAACAAAAAAGAAATCCGTCAGTGATAACGGATCTCATATCAATAATTTCTTTTATACTTTGTTTCTTATTTACCATAACACACAAATATCTTCAATATGGTGTGTGTGAGGGAATAAATCAACAGGTTGTATTTCCTTAAATTTAAATCATCCTTCTACAAGTAATTCTATATCTCTAGCCATTGTGATTGGATTACAAGAAATATAGAGTAGTTTAAAATTATACTGTTTCTTTAAGTCAGACAAATATTTAATAACGTTTACATGTAATCATTCTCTTGGAGGATCTATAATTACTAATCAAATATTCTTAATTTTTTCTTCTAATTCTGGAAAATTAATAAGCATCTTTTCTGCTGGTGAAGCAACAAAGTAACATTTATTCTCAACTCAATTTATCTTCGCATTATGCCATGCATCAACAATAGCTTCTTCAACAATTTCTACTCATACTAATTCTTCTCATACTCACGATTTTAGAAAAGATAATCAAATACTTCATGCTCAGCAGTATAAATCTAGAATATTTCATTCAATACGTCCAACCATATTCATTGCTGTTCAAAAAAGCTTTTGAGCTCATAAGGTATTAGTCTGGAAAAAAGATGATGGTGATATTCTAAAATTAACTCTTACTTGTTTTTCATAGCCTTCATTACTGTTATCAACAAATTCTGAAAAGTCTAAAATCTCATATATAGCTCCTTCTCACCAAAAAGTTTTTATTTCAGTCTCTGAGTTACGAATAATATCAGCTAATCAATTATTGTAGCTGATAACAAAAGTTGATACTTCTTCTTTTAGAATTGCATCTTCTTTTAAGTTTTCCATAAACTTTGACCAAAGTTCAGTGTCTTCTCATTGAAGATTATTGTCTGAAACTGATAAATTAACAAGAATTTGATTAGTGTTAAATCATTCTCTTATTACTAAATGACGGAAAAATCATTGATGATTCTTTTGATCATATACGGATAATCCTGATTCTTTACAGAGATCCTTTAAGTGTGAAAAAAGTTTATTTACTTTCTCAGAAACTAATCAGCAATGACTAACATCAACAATCTTACTAAATTCTCATTGTTTATGAAATCAAAGATTGAAATTTGCATCTATACTATATTTTTTCATTCATTCCTTGAGTAAGTCTTCTTCTTTTCTTCAGCTTTTTTTTGCTTTCCTAAAATTTTCTTCTAATTGCTTGTATACTCAGAAACTAAATTCTATCTTGTTTCTATATCCTTCTTGTAATGGAGACCCCACAATTGGTAAGAATGTGATTTCTTGTTTTTTTAATAATTTTCAAAACGCATCTTTAACAATATCTTCTTTTAATTTAAGCTGTGCATCATAATTCATTACTTGCCATTTACATCATCAACATCATACGGCATAAGGAGGTAAATTATTATTCTCATCTTTTTCCATAAATGGAGAAAAGAAGTGCTGACAAATAGCATGACCTGTTATTAATTTAGGATCTTGTTTTTTTATCTCTAGTAGATGTGCCTCAATATAATCTTTCTTGCTATTAACAACACGTACATCAACAATACTTCATGGTAAAGCCCCTCATTTAATAAGAACTTTTTTTCAATCAGGAAGAGAAGCAATACCAATTCCTCAATATCATATTTTATAAACGGTTAAACCTTTAATAACTTTTTGCATAACCTATTCGTTTATTTAAAATAACACTTTATAAGTTAAATATTGACGTATATTTTTCAAGTTAAAAGAAAATGCTAAAAGAAAAAGGGAGCCTGAGATTCTCAGTCTACTCCCTTGTTGTAGTGTTACTTCTTGTAGAAACTTTCAGGCATTATGAATTTCTTCATATCGTTGATTACCTTCTCGCTTGGATAGAGATATAGGACGTAATCCTGACTCTTCGCGTGCAAGTAGCCATTGTTTCTAAGATAAGCATAACTTTCTTTGAATGATTCAAGGAATTCATTAAGTGTTTTATTAAACAACTTAACTTCTTCTACGGCCATCATTGGAATATTTGCATGGAGTTTAATCTCCGGCACAGGATTGTTCCTGCCGTATAAACCTAAGCTAAGAATAAGCTTGAGGTAATACATGAACTTGATCCTTCTAAATATCCATACACGTCTCTTATTAGCGGCAAGTAATTTGGATTTCTCCTGATACTCGTGATACGCCTTTTGGACGGAATCATTCACTTCTCGCTGTTCAATAGCGAGCCATTTTTTTTCTTTCCTGGAGTAATCGATTATCCAGGCAAGAAGTTCTTCAGCTTCAACCATTTCTTTACCGTCGTCATCGATAATAAAGCTGGGAAGCTCATAGTTCTTAAATTTTAGCTGGTCTGGGCTGTAATCAGCTACAAATCCAGCAATGTCTGCAATTCTCATATATGTATTTGTTTTTTGTTTGTTGACATTATTGTCAAAAATGATATTATATATATTATATAAAAAGTCAAGGTTAAATAAAAATACAGCAGGGTATTTATTAACTGCTGTATCTTCTATATTACTTATTATAATAAAGTTCTTTCCGTTTTTTTATAACATTCTTATCATTATTGAATGTTAAATGTTCTTCAACTTCATCTATAGGAAATTTTAAAACACTTGTAACATCATCTATCTCAGTTTTTTCTCAAACTTCAACTACT
>CAMOEC010000063.1 GCA_946611795.1 uncultured bacterium | reverse complement strand
TAGTACTTTACCAATGTTTATATTCTTCTAGTTTCTTCTTATCAATATCTCCATCTCTTAATTGAGCTTCCCAATAGAAGAATTCTCAAACGTTCGCTGCTCATTCTGGAGTTACAACATATTTTATTAATCAGTATTGTCTTCCCATATCTCATGTAGCATCAGCGTGCTTCAAAAGAATGATATGAGCAATTCATGTTTCAGCATCGATATCTTCATAGATAATTTTAGCATCCTCATAGTTTAATTCATGTTCTTCATCAAGGGCTCAAGCAATTTTTCTCATGGATAAATTGTATGAGGCAGGGTAGACTTCCTTCTTTGTATTTTTATCAATTAAATCTTTCTCTACATTTTTAATTGCTTCTACAATATTTTTCTTTTCTGTTGCATTTAATGAATTTTTAACTGCTTTATATGCAATCTTGAAAGTATAAGTATCGCTAGATTTACCATTAGATACAGTTACTTTTACTTCGTTTCAATCAACTTCAACATTTTCAATTCTTTCATATTCATAATTTTCGTTATCTTTTTCTGAATTATTGGCATCTCTATATTTAAATCTCTGTTCAGTTTTATTTGCACCCCTTTTAACATTAATAATTGTTCAGTATTCACTTCCTCAGTTTCCACTATATTCAGAGTATTCATTTAGAATAACACATACATGATTTTCTTTATCATATACTTCATCATGAAATCAATAATTTAAATCTTCACTCCATTGATCTAATGATATAGCATCATTTTCAGGTAATCCATATTTTTCAACAGCAGCTTTTTTCTTGTTTAAATTTTCAAGTACAGTTTCTAAAGTTTTCTTTTCTTCTCTTAAATTATCAAATGCTGTTTGACTTTCTTTTTCTAAGGTACTAGCATTTTCTTTAGCAATTTTTTCTTTAGCGTTTCTATATATTTGATCATCAATCCTATAACAGCTTTCTCATACATATTTGATAAATTTGTTAATTCATAATTTGTTAAGATTAGATTGGATTTCATCAACTTCATCCATTTCATCTGGAAAATCTGTATAGTAAAATCCTAATGAGTCATTACCTCCTAATCCTAATAATAGAAAATTTTTCTTTTGAAGATAACTTGCTATAATAATTCTTTCTTCATCAGGGAGTGCTTTTATTCATTCAAAGATCTTCTTTGATAAATCTTGTTTATCAGCATTATCAGTTGTTTCTTTTACTTTTGTTATAATATTCAATTCATCAGCTGTTAAAATTTCAGATAGTTTTCTAACAGAAAAGTTTTCAAGTGATTTTTCTTTGTAATCAGGCAATGCTTCTCTTGTTTCTTCGAATTCATCTCTTTTTTCTTTTAGTCTTTTCTCAGTTTCTTCAATCTCTAATTTACAATTAGCAAGATATTCTTCTTCTGGAGAATTTGCTTTAAGTGTATTCTTAAGTTTAGAAGATACTGTTCAAGTTATATTCTTGCTATTTCTCTTTGAATTTTCTTTATCGATAATTTCTTTTACCATGATAGTGTTGATGAAATATAAAAGTTAATATAATTATAGTAAAAATTAGAAATAAACACAAATTTTTATTAGTATTTTATATGAAATATGAAAAAAGTAAAGTATCTATTGATAGTTATATACTGAATAATTAAAAAAGAAGCATGAAAAATTTTGAAGCAGAAAGTTATTATAAGAATGAATGAGTTACTAAGTCTATTGTTTGACCGGATGAACAATGATATATTTTAAAGTTCTTTAAAAAAGATTGTGAACATGAACCATATTCATTTGAAGAGCAGAGGAGTATAATAGAGAAAAAGAAGCAATATATATGAAAATTCCTTCCAGAAACAGAATTGATTAAAAATCATGATGGTACTTATTATATAAAACAAAAGTTTATTGAATGAAAATTACTAAAATTCATTGATATCAATGAGTTAGATGCTGAAGTTCTTTCAGATCTTATAGAATTATTTGAGTGATATAATGCTTATTGTAAAAGCGAATGAATAGAAATGGATGTTATAGGATATCAGCAAGATATTCATAATCATGAGCCTTGATGGAAAAGAAGAATGATGTTTTATACAAGAATTCTAAATGGATTTTTATCATCATCAAATATTATAATTTCAAATGATAAAAGGGTATATATGATTGATGTTTGTGATACTATACCCAAAGCTAAAGATGATATAATTTCTAAAACAAAGTCTGCAGTTAGGAAAGCTATAATGAATATTTGAATAAAAAAAGCGGAGTATAAAATACGCCACCTTATATCAAATAAGAGAAATGAATTAATCGAAACGTTATCTTAATATCTAATTAGGCCATTTAAAAATTCAGATATTTGTTGAACGGTATAACTACCTTGTTCATGTTGATTACGGAAAAATATTCAGGCATCAATTTTATCGATTCCCCAAAGAATGATATCTTCATATCCTATTTTTACAACTAAAGCAGGTTTTCATCATACTTCTATGGCTGTTTTTATTGTGTCATCGTTTGTATCTTTTAGTGGAAATACTCAACTAATATTTCAGGAAAGTATATCATAATCATGTGAAATAAATAGTTCATTTCATTTTTTTAGAATAAAAAGTGGTTTTCAATCAATCCAGATTGTGTCTTGATTAAGTACAGTATATCCCATTCTTAGAAAAAATTCCCTGACTATAAGAGCATGTTCTTCAGAACATTCCTTACTATTTTTTTCTCAAGTTTTTTTATTTGATTCTTTATTAGTAGATTCTTCTATATTAGATTCTTGAATACTTGATTCTGAATTTATATCTTTATCTTTTGATTCTTTTATTGCTTCTCAAATATTATTAATATCTTCTGAACTAATATCATTTAGATTCTTCAATATTTCTTCTTTGCTTTTAGAAGAACTTAATGATATAGATCATTTCTTAGGAATTATAATTTTATTCAATGTATTTTTCATTGGATATATTATGGCTAAATTAAAAATCATATGCTTTTAAATTAATTTTACGTCAATTAACTAATTCATCTTCTCGTGCACTTTCTTTTTCAATTAATGTGGTTTTTATATATTCTTTATTAATATCATACATATATATTGGATTAAATTTCTTTTGATCTACTTCAATTTTATATTTTATTCGAGAATATTGTTTCCCTCTTGTTGAATCTGCATCAATTTGTGTCTTTATAACAATATAACAAATTCATTTTTGAAGATCTTGATATGCATCTGCAACTTCAGCTTTATCATAGGGAATTTCACAAACTCTCAGATTAGGAATACTTCTTGCTCAATATCAAAAGATATTAGGGTATTTATGATCTCTTGTTTCTTTTCCTATTAGTCTTTCTGTTTCTTCTAAAACATATTTATTGAATAAATCTTGAGAGGTATTTGATAAATCCAAATATCTTTCTTCTTCATTTTTTTGCTTTGGAATTTCAATCTCATATAATGTTGGAGCTCAATCTTTTTTGCTAAGCCAAACTTTTAAAATATCTCATTGTATTTCAAGACGAGCTATTTTTGTATAGGCTTTGGACCAATCATCTTTTTTTGCATCTTTAGCATCTCTGTAAACGAGTTCTTTTGAGGTTTGATAATCTCAGACTTTTATAAAAATCTTCTTTCAAAACTCTAAATCGCTAAAAGAATCATGATAATCACGATTGTAATCATAGAGTAGAACAATTCATACTTTTTCTCAATTCTCAGTTACTTTTGAATCTTCAAAAGAAAATCATAAAAGATTTTTTGGCTTTTTTTTGTCGATATCGGATTTAAAACTATATAATTCTTTTGAATATTTCTTCCTAATTATATCTTCTGTTTCTTTCTCTCTTTTTTCTCTAGCAACTTTCATTTCTTCATCGATTTGATTTAGTTGTTCTGGAGTAATTTCTTTTAAATTTTTCAAAAGTTCTTCCTTATTTATTCTAACAGGGGAGTTTCAATCTTTTTTAGGAATAATAATATTCATTTTATTTATACTCATGCTTATTACTCGTTAACGACTTTAAAAATTTGTGTTTTGTGTTTTTTGAGGAATTGTTTTAACTCTTTTAATAGAACAGTCATAATTTCTGAAGAATCTCTTAATCAAATAACTTTAGAATTAGGATACCAATATTTTAAACTCCTTTCATCAATTCAAATACCAACCATGGTTGATAAATTCTTAAATCATTTCATAAGCTCAATAAGTGAATCTCATAGAATTCATTCATTAGCTTGTCAATCGGTGATAAATATTGGAAGGAATACAGTATCAGGATGAGTCTTTTTTACTTCTTCAATAACATCTAAATCTTTTTTAACAGAAAGTCATATATTAGTCCATCAATCATTAGCTACAAGTTCTCTCATTAGTTTTCATTTCCTCTCTTCAAATTCATCATCGGTATCCTTAATGATATTTAAGTTCTCACCAAAAGTGTTAACATGAAAAGGAATTCCCCATTTTTGACATAATAATCATAAGAAGATTACAAGTCTCATGGTGTCTCCAATATTGTCGCTCATGGATCATGAAACATCAACTGAAAGACAAATTCAAAGATTTACTTCCAAAGATTCTTTTTCTTCAAAACGAGAGTAAAGCTTTTCTCACCATTGTTTTAGTCTAATTCTTCTTCATGCTTCATTCATATCAGTAACTCTTCATGAATTATATCATCCTTCTAGATGAAATTCTTTTAGCTTTGGAATTTCTGCCTCGAGTTTTTTTATGAATTTATTTACATCTTTATCGAGTTCTTTCTCTATTTTCATATATCTTCTGTAGAGATATTCTTCGTCTCTAGAAAAGCCACTTTTTCTAAGCTCTTTTTCATAATCTTGTTCTTTCTTTTTCAGATATTCACTCATAGTTTCAATTTTTTCTTTAAGACGTTCTTTTATATCGTCAGACTCAATATTTTCAGCTTGTTCTTTTAAATTTTCATATTCTTTTTTTACTGCATCCATTTTATCTAAATTCTTTTCGTGCGTCATTTCTTCTAATTTATCTAGGTATTCTCATAATTTTTTCTCATTTTCAATATCTTTTTCCCTTTTTTCAACAGCCTTTTCAATATTCTCCCATTGTTTCTCCATTTCTTCTAATTGTTCTTGCTGTTGTTCTTGTAATTTATTTTGTTCTTCAGATGGTTCTCAATCATCTTGTTTATCATTAGTTCATTCTCACAAGTTTTCTTTATCTCAATTTTTGTTATCTAGAATTTTTTTCTGCATTTTTAAATCTTCTCAATGTTCTTTGAGATTTTCTTGATCAATTTTATCTTTTATATCATCTATTAATTGTTGCTTTTCTTTATCTGACATATTCTGAAGCCTTTTTTCAATTTCATCTTCAAGTTGTTTATCTGAGATTCATAATCATTCAGACTCATTTCACATTTGTTGATTTCATCATTGAGAAGTCTGATTAGCATTTGAACTACTATTACTTCATGAATTATTTTGAGTTTCCAACGACTGTTTAGAATTGTCTCAAGATTGTTCAGAACTGTTTCAAGATTGTTCAGAACTATTTCAAGATTGTTCAGAGCTATTTCAAGATTGTTCAGAATTGTTTCAAGATTGCTCAGAGCTGTTTCAAGATTGTTCAGAACTATTTCAAGATTGTTCAG
>CAMOEC010000062.1 GCA_946611795.1 uncultured bacterium | reverse complement strand
TCATTACATTCAGAAGGATTTACATTTTCTGCAGCTCTTTGAAGCATTAACATAACCCAACCTCTCATTTCTGTTGCGTTAGCATCTGCGATATTATTCATTATACCTGCATCTTTTAATGCTTGTAAGTGCTTTGCATAAAAAGGATTTTCTCCATCGTATTTGTCTCCCCAGATAGCTCTAGAAAGTACAGTACCAAATTCACCTCTAGTTACTTTGTCGTTTGGTCTGAATTTTTCAATTCCTTGACCCATAAGACCCATTTGACAAGCCTTAACAACATAAGTTCCTAAGTCACCTTCAGCAGTGTCAGTGTCAGTAAATGAGCAAACAGCTGTTTCGTCAGCTTTTACTCCCATTTCTTTTTCAGCCCATTGAGAGATCATTTTAGATAATTGACCTCTTGTTAGGTCTCCGTACATATTAGCATTATCAATAGAACCCATAGTAGTGATTCCTTGAGAGTATGCGTAATCATATGCACCTTGTAATTCGTCGCTGTAAGTAGCAGCACCTGTTACCATAGGAGCAGCGACTTGAGCAAGCATTAGCACTCCAGCTAGGCTTGCGAACATTTTTTTAACGTTCATTCTCTGTGTAAAATAAATATAAAAAGCTTTTTATGATAGAGTTTCGATTCCTCCATCAAGAATGTAATACTAGTCATTCATTAAATAACCAAGCAATACATAAGTAAAGACCAATTTCTAACAAATTCTCCTAAACAGGAGCGTATAGTTAGTCTTTAGGAGATTACAAACGATTATTCGATTTTTAATGATCAACATAGTAATTAATAAGCTTGTTTCCGCGTCTCCACACGGATAGCTTACTGGAGATGATAGAAATACAGGCAATAAAATCAAGACAAATTTGGACCTTATTGACAAAAATTCTGTCTAAAATATCAAATTTGCCACTTCTTATCTCATATTTCCTCATCTTACAAATATAAGAATAAAGAAATATGTAAAGAGTTTTATTGATTGTGTATGCCTACATCGTAATCCATACATTCTCACACGTTTGATTACGAAAACATTATCAAAAATGTGACATTTTTTTAAACTTTTTTTTAAATAAAATTTGTCAACTAGAAAAACAGCAGTTAAGAACTAATATTGTCGTCATATTCAACATTATTTTAAGACAACCAATATTAATAATTTTCATATTTATTTATTGACTTAATTTATTTATTGTTTATTAAAAACATCAATGTCTACCTTGTGTATTTAGACATATATTACCAGGGGTTCGACATGAATTAAGGTTTCTAAGCTCCTCTTTTCTATGTCTAAATATTCTAGGGAAAATTTTTTGTTATATTGTATTATATATAGGTGTAATTTTTATAAAAAAGTTATATAATATAAAATAACATACCCCCGTTTGCATCTTAAATACAGTCAACAACTCATATTTATAAATCACACTATCAAAATAATCGACTTTTTACTTTTCTGTTTTTTAAACATCAATTAAATTGTTAGTATTTATCACAATTATTATACACCAGCAACCTCTACAAAAGACACTATTTTATCAAAAATATACCATTTTCACATCATCTACATTCTAAATATGTATAAATATATACCTATTTAATTATTTTTTAACAAAACTCATAAAATAAAAAAAATAGATGACTCAGAATAGCCATCTACGACAACCGATCTATAGGGATTTATTTTATCAATAACAGATTAATCATAAATTTTCAAAATACAAAAGTTGTGTTTATTTCGCCTCTCATGTTCCACCAACACTTCATGTACCAATAACATAAGCCCATGATAAAGCTCTAATAGCTTCATCAAAAGGTTTTTGTCAGCTCGGAGTTGCAACTAATTTCTTATAAAATTCTGATTTTCATTTATTATCTCAAGAAAAATGTTCATTAACTATTGGATCAATAAATTTAATATTCCTTGTTGCATACATTGGAACATAATACGATCAACCATTAATCTCAACTTCCTCTACTCAGAACAAAGCTAAAATATTTCTAAAATCTACTTTTGAACTAGAATATAGATCCCAGAATCACTGATAAAATTTATCAATTAAAAGATTCACAATAGCCCAATCAGCCTCTCAAACTGTAGGATATTTTAATCAATACGTATAATCTACATTAAAATAAACTGCACCAATAAAATGATTTGATGATAAGAATTGAGATAGTTGTAATAACCATTTATCTTTTCTTGCATCTCATCATGTTCAATCAAACATATTTTTAGATTTTTCTGCACTATAATCTCATGAATACCATACTGCTGTTGTTCATACCTCATCTATAAATAAAGGTTTATCAAATTTCTTTAATCTTGTTAAGGTATTCCAATTTTTATCGTTTAGAATCTGACTAGGCGTTTTCCACTTCCTATCACTTGTAGCTTTTCACCAATTATAAAATGTTACTCAAACAATATCAACAAATTTATCTCATGGATAATAATCTTCAAAACGATAACATTCTTTAGAATAATCTAAGACTTTTCAACTTAATGGAGTTTCACACTCAAAAAGAATAGCAGATTGAGAAGGGACTCACTTTGTTGGCATATCTCGATGATTTACAGAAAAATCAAAAAGAATATCGGTTTGTGTTAATCCTTGCTTACGAGAAAGTTTCCACACATGTACCCAAGCTTGTTTAAAAAGATCTGGATTAGATGACCATGGATACCATCATCCATTCATCTCATGCATTGTTCTAAAGATAACCTTTAGATTTAATTCTCTTATTGTCTTAAAAAAAAGATTATATTCTGCATCAAATTTTCAATCAATAACTTCTTGTGCAGAATAAGAATTAGGAGAAAGTGTAATATGATAGATTCTTTTATCTCATAGCTTTTCTTTAGCTTTTTTTAATTCTCAAATAACATCTTGTTGATCCCGTGGATCATAGATAAATCCAACTAATGGCAAATAAAGATTATAGGTTTTTTCTATATCAACAATATTCTCAACTGTATTATCTGATGATTTTAATCAAAATACAAAAGCATAACTAGAAATAGGTAACAAGAAGAGAACAAAACAAATTACCAAGAAAATTTTTTTCATTTTTATTTAGAAATTAACCAAGTATATTAAAAATATTAGCTGCTAATAAAATCCTCTAACAAAATATTATCCACCAATCTTAAATCTAAAAAGTAAGAAAAGAGAAATTCAGATGAAAACAAGAGAGAAAAGCATTACTAAGAAACTCTTAACTTGTTCGTTCCTTATATTTTCTTTTAACTTAGAGATTCTTTCTTCTAGCTTTTGCTTTTCAATAATAGCTTCTTGTTTTTCTCTATTATAATCAGGTAATGCAACCATTGTTTGGATTTTAGTTTCCAATTCTCAAATTCTTTGTTGAAGCATAAAAATAACTTTATTTTTTTCTTCAATCATCTTATCTTTTTCTTTAAAGATAAGCATAAATTTATCAATTTTTTCTTCTATTGCTTGATCGATATCAGCTCTTACAGCGATAGATTGAGAAGAACTTGAAGCAGCACTACTTGAAGATCCATTTGATACTTCACTTACTAACTCACTACTTACTTCATGATGTAATGCTGAGAATTCATTTTTTAAACTCTCAATTTCTTCTTTTGCCAAAAGAACTTTATTAGCGACTTTCTTATAAGAAAGTTTTCCACCTTTAACGTATCTATCAATAGTTCTTGTAGATACTCAAAGTTCAATTGCAGCCTTTTCTCTAGTAATTCAATAAGTTTTCATCTCACATAAAATAACCTAAATAAAATTATAATGGTCTATCTAAATCAAACTTAGACAATTCTGATCTTTGTATTGTTGTAAAGAATGACTTTATAAAAAGAGTCAAAAATATTCCTTCTAAAAGTCAAAAAATATTAACAACGAGAACAAGGTTAAAGATATTTGAACTCATCCATAATATTTTAGCACTTCAATTTCAAGATAGATTTTGGAAACCTACAGCAAGTGCTATTCCCAAAAGTACAAAGAACAAAATCAAATATATCCAAGACTCTATTTTCATTATTTTAATAATTTACTAAGTAAAGAATAAGCAACAGAAACCACAACTGAGATAATCAACACTCTTACCCGATCTCATGAAAGAGACACTTCTGCAATTTCTTTATAATTTGTATTAATATAATATTCAAAGAAATATAATATTCCGACATTGATTAGAATTGAAATCAATCAAAAGCTTAACCATCTTAAAGGGAAACTCACTAAGCTAATAATCTTCTTTAATCAAAAGTTAACAACCCAGAAGATAAAACCTAGAATAATATACGCTTCAATTTCATTTGCTGTTGAAGTTTGAATGGACAATCCAAATTTATAGTAATTCAATCAATACAAAATTCATGCATTGATTAATATAGATAGGATAATATCTTTTATAAACTTCCGCATATATACAAAAAAATTAAAAGACATTTTATGTCAACTTTAATTTACACAATTGTCTACAAGTTTCAAGTCAATTTAACGATAACCCCTACTTGAAATTCCCCCTAAATTCAATATATAGTTTATCGAACATTTATCATTTCTCAAATATCATTTTGATTGAACAAATAAAATCACAGCTAGCCCAATCTATTGATCTACAAAGTAAAAAAGGTGTCTTTTTTTCTGCCTTCGATGCACAAGGCCAGCTTCTTGCATCCAATTGAGTTATCAAAACCGATAGAACTTTGGAAAACATTCTTCAAAGTTTTTATAATGGAATTCTTAAAAAGATTGAACAACAAACAAAAAGCATCATTTTTGATATCGTTGAAGAAATTAGGCAACAAAATGATCCAAATACGTTAAAAACCATTCCATTAGATCAATATTGATTATTCGTTGTAGAATGAAATGGTCAAAATAGTTGAGTATTGCTTCCTAATACTCAATGAGCCACAAGAATTCAAGATGCCGTTAAAGCCATCAAACAAAAATATAATCTAAATGGACAGGTATCATTTTGGGTATTTAAAACTAAAAAAATACTTATCCAACTTTAATAAATATTCTATTTCTTGTTTTTTATGTGTAGATGAAAATAAGCTTAATACTATCTTAGAAGTTATTCAAAAATAATAATTATCATTTTTAATTTACAAAAAAAGTAGATACACCAATCTGTTATCTACTTTTCAATTTTCTTCATAAAATTATCTTTTATACACTTTTACCTTCCATACACCTTCAGGTAATGCATTTTTTCTTATCCAAGGATTTAGATATCTAATCTCTGCATATGTATATCATTTCCCTGCAGCCCAAACAGCCAAATCATCAGTCTTTGTTAATTCAACTTCCATTGTATCAGGAGCTGAATATTGTCATCACCATTTGCTTACATCAAAATAACGACTAGGATTTTTTAAAACTTCTTTTGCTGCTATGATTCTAAAGATATATCTTGAAGTTTCATTATTCTCCCATAAATCATAGAAAGAACTTTGATATTGGTTTGCCATGTCATTAGCAATACCATTAATTCCTCTATTATATGAAGCCATTGCTAATGTCCAATTTCAAAATTTATCATATGCTTTTTTCAAGTATTGTATCGCTGCATCAGTAGATTTTTCAGCGTCATATCTTTCATCTATATATTCATCAACTCTTAAACCATAAGATTTAGCAGTTGCTGGCATAAATTGCCAAAGTCAGGCTGCTCATGCACTACTTACTACATTATCTCTTAAATAAGATTCAGCAACAGCCAAATAAAAAAGATCCAATGGAAGTCATGCCGCTGAAAGTTTCTTTTCAATCATTGGCTTAAAGATTCACGCTCTTTTCCAATTCATTTGCACTTGAGCCTCATCTAATCTTACAACAGCTAATTCTCTATCAAATCTTTCAATATTAAATTGATGAAGACTGTCAAAAGGAACAGCTTCTCAAGCTAGAGTTTGCTTATAAATATCTGTTCAAAAAAGGCTCCATCAAAATGCATATTGTGCAACTCAAATCATTCATAGTCCTAGCACAATAACTGCAGATAAAATAATACTCTTTTTTTTCATTTCTTAAATCACAATAATATAAAACTATAATTGAATAAGATTATACCATGCTGTAGTTGTTTTACTTTCTTTTACATTCCAAGTCTGAGAATTTTCTGTTAATCTAATTGTTCACTGGATAACATTACCATTAGAAACTATAAAATTCACTGTTCACACCTTTGAATCTGTGGCAAAGTCATACAAATCTCAATACCATACAAAACTTTCATCTCAGATATCAAACACTGTCATAGCAGTCTTTTTAAGGAGATATCTTACTCACAAAAGCTCTAAATATCCTTCTTGGAAGAACTGATTTTTTAATAGATTTGCATCAAGCAAAACAGCATATGAATTATCAATATCTCATGAAGCAAATCAACCATCACTATTCTTTACAGATGAAAGAACCTCATTTTTTAAATTTCAAGCATTTAATCATGAATTAATAGCTTGTTTTAATTGAAATCTATAAAACAATAATGCAGCTTCATATCTTGTTAAAGATCCTTCGAATGAAGAAATATCTCATTTATCTAAGATTCAAAGCTCTCATGCCTTAATAAAGTAATTTGCCCACCATGGATTTGTTGTCTCATCTAAACGTTTACCTTCAGATAATCTGATAAGCATCGTTACAAATTGAGATTTTGTCATAATAGCATTTGGTGAAAATTTTCAATTTGATCATTGCATTAATCACAATTTACAAACTTCTTGAATACTTGAAGTTAAATTAGGATCAGCCTCTTTTAAATCACTAAAATTACATGAAGGATTCTCTTCTAAAGGAGTTGTATAATCAAGTGCTTTTGCAAATTGTAAAAACATTTTTGCAGCCTGTTCTCTTGTTAGATACTGAAATGGCATATATGCATTAATATCTTTTGCTGATGTTAAGCCTTTATCTCTCATCCAATTAATTGCCTCAACGACTTCAGGACTATTTAAAATACTGAGAGATGTTGTTACTCAAAAATCCACTCAAGACAATACTCCTGAAAAATCTTCGTTATTTTTATTTTCTCAACTTAATTGTGTTGAAGGAGTTTGTTCTTTATTTTCTTCTCAGTTTTTTTTATCTTCTGGAACAAAATTTACTGGGTTTTGATTAATTAAAGAAATTTGTTGTTTTGCCGCACTATTTAATTGGCTGTCTAATACAATCTTTTTAAATCTATAAATTAATAATGCGATTTCTCTTCTTGTTACTGGTCTATCTAGACTATTAACATCAGACTCATTACTTAACGCAATACTCTTAGCTTTAACAAAATATAATGTCCACCATGGATTAAATTCTTCACTACTTAATTCTCACTCTAGAATTCTTATCAAAACAGTTAACGCTTCTGCTTTACTCAATGATTTTTGAGGCAAAAAACTTCAATTACTTCACCTAAAGATTCAATAAGAACAAGTATCTTTTACATAAGATGCTAATGACGGATCAAATTGAGCTTCATCTGAGAAACTACACTCATTATTTTTTATTTCTTTAGAATATCATAAAATATTATAAGCCTGTCATATAATCTTTGCAGCTTCTTCTCTTAGCAATGGATCATCAGGTCTATAGTCTTGTAAATTATCATACTTTGTTAAACCGTTATTATACATCCAATATAATGCTTTATCTATTTCTTCTCATCACTCAAGTTCAGCATAGAGGGTTTCATTTTTTTTCTCATCAACGGTTTCTTTTTTTTCTTCTTGTGGTTTTTGCTCTTCGTTAGTTTCTACAGATTTTATCTCACTACTTGCAGATTCTCAACTACCTGATTGACTCATAGTTTTCAACGCCTCTAAATCCAAATTTTGATCTCAAGACTGTATAATAATTTTCTTAGTAACAGGATCTATAACAACTTTCTCTCATTCTGCATAAGAAAAGAATCAAAGAAACACTCAAAAGAAAAGAGAAAATAGTAGCATATTTTTTATTGTTGTTTTCATTTTTCAATCTTCTAGCAAATATAAAAAGAAGAATACCACAATAAAGATTAATAATATATTACTTCTTTTCAAGGAAAAAAGAAAAGGGGAGATTATTCTCTCCCCTCCATATGTAGAAAATGTTTGGTATCAATCTCCATCTAGAGATGGACAACATGAATATAATTATTCACAACAAAAAGTCAATAGTAATTTAACAATCTAACTTCGCGGTTAAATAAGCAGTTATCATCTATGATATCAAATACTACTAACAGATAATTTTATATTAAAATTCTTTTCGGTTTACAACTCTAATTAACTACAACTCCATCATCTTCTATTTTTTCTAGCACCGTTTTACGAACCATATCACAACTCGTATTTTCTCGTTTTTCCCACGGTTTGAAAGCCTAATTTCAATTCTCACTATTGATAAATAATTAATATAATCTTTCTCTTTGATTTCTTTCACAATATTTTTAAACTGTAGAATATTTATCATCTTATCTCAAGCAAAATGAAGCAAGTTCTTTTTATTCATGGATGAACATTAGCCAAAAACAATGATGAACTTTATGAAACTATGAAAAATTGGGAAATCAATCCTTTCGAGGAAAAGAAAAGACGAAGAAAAACTCTTGAAAAAGAATTACCAGACTACCAAGTAATCAAGCCAGAAATGCCAAATAAAGAAATGGCATGTTATAAAATTTGGAAATTATGGTTTGAAAAACATTTTCCATTCCTAAACTGAGAAGAGATTATTCTTATTTGACACTCTCTTTGAGCAATATTTCTCACAAAATATCTCAGCGAAAACAGATTCCCTAAAATGATAGATCAGCTTCATATTATCTCACCTGCAATCGATGAAATAGGGCTTCCAGAATGAGATAATTATATTTGAGATTTTAGATGCAACCTAGAAAACATTCGCAACATTCAAGACCAATGTAAAAAACTATGGATTCGACATTCTAAAGATGATCCTGTTGTACCATTCAACCACAGTGAAAGACTCATTAAAGAACTTCCTAATGCAAAATTCATGATATTTGAAGATAGAGGACACTTTAATCAAGAACACTTTCCTGAACTTATTGAGACAATAAAGAATAATTAAAAAACTACTTTTTAAAAAAAGAGACAGCAAAACGCAGTTATAAAGCCGACTTTTATAAGCTAAAAGTGCGGTTTCTCTTGATTTTTTTTGATTTTTGACTATATTGCGTCCGCTTTTTATATAAGAAAAAAGAAAAAGTCATAAAATTTTGTATTTCCACGCGTTTTGGAGTATAATTATAAGCGATTATGACTTTTATCTTTTCAAACAAAAATTATGACAGAACAAATTATTGGAAATTCGGTACTTGACAAATATTTTGATGAGACAACAATGTCTCTTCACTTAAAAGCAAACAGACCTATTTTAAGAAAAAAATGAACACCTTGAAATTGGAACCCTGTTATTGATCCCAATGAGATTATGACAAAAGAAATGCTTGAAAATCTCATAGATCAACTTTTTAAGGAAATTGAAAATAGAGAAGACGCCTACTTAGAAATCAATAGAGAACTTTCTAAAGTACTTCAAATAGGACCATATAGAATTGTTATTGTTTATCCTGCACTTTCTGATGGACTTGAACTTACTGCTGTAAAACCAGTAAAAAAGATGTCTATTGAAGATTATAATCTTGATAAAGACCTATTTGATTTACTTAGAAATAAATCAAAAGGTATCCTTGTTTCTTGAGCACCAGGAAGTTGAAAATCAACATTCACTGCAGCACTTATTGAACTTTTTCATAAAGATAATCATATTATCAAAACCATTGAATCTCCAAGAGATCTTATGCTAGATGATGATATCGTACAATATTCTTTCACCTATGGTAGTCACGATGAAGTTAGAGATATTCTCCTTCTTTCAAGACCCGACTACACCATCTATGATGAAGTAAGAAATAAACCTGACTTTGAACTTTATAAAGATCTTAGACTTACAGGTATTGGACTTGTTGGAGTAATCCATGCTACCAAACCAGTAGATAGTATCCAAAGATTCATTTGAAGTATCGAAATGGGTATTATTCCACAAGTTATTGACACTGTTATCTTTATTGAAGGAGGAAAGATTACTGAAGTTCTTCAACTAGAACTTACTGCTAAGGTTCCTGATGGTATGCTTTCTGAAGAACTTGCTAGACCTGTAATTGTAGTATCAAGTTTCATTCAAAAGAAACCACTTTATGAAATCTATACATTTGGAGAACAAGTTGTAGTTATGCCTATTGCTTATGAAGCAGACTGAACACCAAAAACTCCTGCTAAACAACAAATCGTATCAACTTATGCAAAAGAAGGTATTCAAAGGAAATTACAACAACTTCTTCCTTGTGACTTCCACCTAAGTGTAAAATGAAATGAAATAGATCTTTATATTCCTGAATACTATAAAGGAAAAATCATCGGAAAATGAGGAAGTGCAATCACCAATCTTGAAAAAGAAATTGGTTTAGGAATTCATGTTAGAACATTCAATGAACTTCCTTTGCTTGATGTTAAAGTAGATATCGCAGGAGGAGAAAGAAAAAATGAACCACTCATTATTTCTCTCCCTGAAAACTTTAGAAATAAAACAGTTCCACTTCTTGTTGATGATGGTCTCATCTATGCAAAAGCAGATAACAATGCCAATATTGTAATCAACAGCAGACAAACATCATCACTAATTAAAAGAAAAGGATTTGTTGTAGTAAATACAGAAGAATAAATTTTATATCATATATCAATAAATGAATAACTTCAGATTTACAAAAATTATTGCTGGAGTAAGTCCAACTCTTGCCAAAGAAACTGTACTTTCAAAAGTAATAAACATGGTCGATGCATTTAGAATTACACTTTCTAAAGGATACGACGATAACAATAAAAAATACATCGACACTTTAATGAAACTTGATAACAGTAAAACAGTTATTCTTGAAACAAAAGGAATTGATATAAGAATTAAAAATACTTGAGACCTTGCTGTTAAAAAATGAGATAAATGGACAGCAGAGTTTTCTGATTATGCACAAGAATGATTAAACAAAATCTATATTGATTATCCAGAACTTTGAAATTTAAAGGAAGGGACAATTATTACTTGTCAACAAAGTAATGTTGAATTAAAAGTATTAGAAACTAAAGAAGATACTGCAGAAGTAGAAGTTATTGAAGCAGGTAAAGGAAAAATTATTCAATACGACAGAGTTCTTTTTAGAGATCTTAATAATTTTGCTGAAGATGAGATTTCAGAAAAAGATAAAAAAGATATTCTTCGATGACTTGAATATGGTTCACATGTTTTAGGTGTTTCTTGCACCAACTCTGCAAATCATATTAAAAGTGCTAAAGAATTCTTAGAAAATAATAATGCAAAAGATATGAAAATCTTTGCCAAGATTGAAACTGAGAATTGACTTAAGAATCTTGATAGCATACTTGAAGTTGCTGATGGTATCATCTTCTGAATTGACGCTTTCCCTTCACTAAAGAAAGAAGATGTTATAGAAATCATTAGGAAAATAAAAGATGCAGGAAAACCTATCTTATTAACAAAAGTTGCTGTTGAATACTGAGCAGACTTTGAAAAGAAATTCTGAGATGAGATTCTAGAATACAGCAAAGAAGCTGTAGATGGAATTATGCTTGAAACATTCCTTATTGAGGATGAAGTTTTTGATGCTATTGAAAAGACAGGAAATATTCTTTCTGATATCGAAAATAAACTTAACGAAAAAGCACTCAAAAGATTTGAAAAAGAATGAGATTTTGAAGTAAGAGATTACATTATCTATAATGCTTTTAGAAGTTGAAATGAGCTTGGAATTAAGACAGCTATCTGTTTTACAGAAAACGGATACACTGCCTCAAGATTCTCTTCTCTTGCTCCTAAAATTCCTGTTATTACCTTCACTCAATCAAAAGAAACGTATAGATATTTAAGTCTTGTATGGTGAGTAAAAGGTTATAAAATCTCACAATCATTCAACTATGAAAATCTAAAAAAGATTTGAAAAGAAATGATTAGAATGATCTTTAAATGAAATATCTCTCTTGATGATAAAATCCTTATCCTTCAAGCAAATGAAACAATTGATTCTGAAAAATGAGATATGATAAACGGTATTGAACTCTACAATTTTAAAAACATCTAATATTACATAAATGCAAAGAGCACTAGCTAATTTCGGCTAGTGTTTTTTTATTGCCTATTTTTTTCTGTTTAAAAGATTCATTTTATACTGAATTAGGGAACACTAAGTATTTACTATTATTTTTTAATATTTTACACCTAATTCGAATAAAAATCGACACCATTTTACACCTAATTCGATATATTTTTCTATACAATCACCACATTTTGCGAAAAAATATCAGTTAATAATTTGATATTACGATTGAATTATTCTCCAGTTTGTAGCTATTAAATCTGTTTTATTATACGGTATTATCAGCTTTTTAATTTGAAAATTTCTATGTAATAGCATTTTCTATGCAATAAACATTGAAAATAAAAGCTGAATCGATATCTTTCTAATTGAAATTTTTTAAATTTTGATATTTTCACATGGTAAAAATAGATGCCTCAAAAGTAAAAAAATGAACAGTTCTAGAAATGGATGGACAACTTTTCGTTGTATTAGATCTTTCTTTCATGCAAATGCAACAAAGACAAGGATCTTACACTTACAAGGTTAGAAATTTAGCTACTAATGGTGTTCAAAATGTAACTGTAAAATCTTGAATTACATTAGATCAAGCTGAGATTTCTACACAAAATGCTGTATATCTCTACAACACTGGAGACACTTACTCTTTCATGGAAAATGATACTTGAGAAATTCATGAAATCCAAGCTGATACTATTGAAGACATTACTGGATATCTTAAAGACAATCTTGATGTATATTTACAAATCTATAACGGAAACGTTATTAATGTAATTCTTCCTTCAACTATCACTTATGTTATTAAAGATACTGTTCCAGGAATTAAATGAAATAGAGCTCAATCTGGAACTAAACCTGCTACACTTGAAACAGGTATGGAAATTCAAGTACCTCTACATAAAGAAATTGGAGATACTGTTACTTTAAATACATTAACTGGTGGAGTAAGTTAATATTCTGAAATAATATCACTAAAAGGAGCTCAATTGAACTCCTTTTTTTAAAAACGATTTTGTATTTATTTTATCAAGAACAAAATTAATATATGTTTAATTATATTAGATAACTTACTATGAAACTTTGTTTTGCTCCTATGGATTGAATTACTAACTGAGCAACTCGTTATATTACCGAGAAGATTTTTGATAATCACAAAGAAAAAGAAGACACACTTCAAACATGGACTGAATTCATGAATGCTGATTGATTTGTAATAAATCCATGATGAGTAGCAAAACATCTTTTAACAATCAAAACCAACAGAAAACCTATTGCTCAACTTTTCTGATGAAGGAAGGAGAATCTCATTAAAGCTGCATCTCTTCTGATAGAGAATTTCTGAGAAAGTTTTTCTTGAATAGAACTTAATACTTGATGTCCCTCTAATACTGTAATGAAATGTTGATGAGGTAGTGATATGTTAAAGCACAGGCCAGAAACATTAGAAATAATAAAAGAACTTTCTAAAAGAATAAAAGGATCTTGACTAAGTTTTTCTGTAAAATCAAGAGCCGGACTTAATGATGAAGACAAAGATGAACAACTAAATTTTCTTATTGAAGTTTCAAAACATACTGATTTTATAAGCATTCATTGAAGAACGCTAAAGCAACTTTACTCTTGAGAAGCAGATTTTTGATTTATTAAAAAAGTTAAAGAAGGTTCTTTATGTCCTATAATCGCAAATTGAGGAATCACAGAATATCAGCAAGCTCTTGAATTGAGTAAAGATTTCGATTGAGTAATGATTGGACAATGAGCTATTTGAAATCCACGAATATTCACGAACTACACGCCAACATTAAATGAAAAAATAGATGTTATGAAAGAGCATCTAAAACTCATGATTACAACAGAATTTCGATTTGAAAAATATATAAAGGTAATGGAATGATACTCTTTTAATCAGCCAAACATTGAAGAACTCCATTCATTAGAAAAAACCATTAATCCAGATCAAGCATATCATTCAATAGTAGAATTTAGAAAATATGCATTTCAGTATCTCAAATGAATTCCTTGTTCTCGCGAAATAAGACAATGAATTCTTCAGAAAAAAACTTACAATGAAATGTTGGAAATTTTATCTCTCTTAACTACAAAGTAACCCATGAATTTTGAATGCTTTGACCATTGAGATAAAAAAATTTTTTTAGTCGATATGAAAAGAGAACTTAATAAAAACTTTTCTGAACTTTTTGATAAATGAATAACGAAATATCTTTCTCAAAAGAAAAAAATAGGGATATTGATTAACAAAAAATGATTTAACACCTGAGTAATCTGTCATCACTGTTGAGCCATACCACAATGTGACCGCTGTTCAGTTGCTATTAATTATCACATTCTTCCAAACTGAGAAAAGGTCTGAATCTGTCATATTTGTAAAAAACAATACAACTATCCAAAAGTTTGTGAAAGATGTTGAAATGAAGAGATTATCGAATTTGGAATAGGGACACAAAAATTAGCAGAAATTCTTAAAGAACAATACTGAGCTGAATCGCTCATCATTGAGTCAGAAACAGTAAATTCAAAAAACAAAATAGAAAAATTTGAAAACAAACTTAATGAGCTTTCAGCAAGCTGAACTCCACCGATTTGTATATGAACCTCTCTTCTAACTACTCCTATAAAAAACCGGAAATTTGACCTTCTCATCTTTCTTGATGCAGACATTTGATTAAATGTTCCTGACTATAATGCTAATGAGAAGAATTTCTATTTCCTTTATGAAGCCTTTGTAAAACACCCTTGTAAAAATTTTATCGTTCAGACATTAAATCCTGATCAATATAGCATACGCTGTGCCTGCAGGCTCAATAAAGATGAGTTTTTTTCTATAGAAAATGAATTTCGTCAAAGTAACAACTATCCTCCTTTTTGAGAGATGTGTCTTATCCTGTATAAAGATGAGATAGAAGAAAAGCTCTACAACAAAGTAGATCAACTTCATAAAGAACTGCTCTATCTTCAAGAAAAATATCAATTAAAGGATATGGAAATCTACACTACACCACCTCTTATCTACAAAGTATTCTGAAAGTATAGGTACAATATCATTCTAAAATGAAAAGAAGTAAGAAATTTTATGGATGTTGTTTATACCAAGCTTTCTCTCAACAGAAAAGGATTTAAGATAAATTGGATGCCAGAGACTATGGTTTAAGCATATTTTTATTAGTATCAGATTTCTTTAAATCTAGAAAAATTCTTTTATTTAACACATTTTCTACATTCTATTCTGGAATTGAAAAAAATCCAGCTTTTTTGCAAAAATTATTTTTATGATTATCATTATTATGTATTAATACTTTATTCTTATAAAAATAAATACATGACAAAAACAAACAGTCTACTTGCTAGTTTAAATGATCACCAACTAGCTTATGTAAATTTAGATCTCGCTAATCCTAAAAACGGTGAATACATGTTAGGAGTCTATCATTTAAAACCAGGAAAGAATCTTAATATTCTTCAAGCTGCATGTGAAGTTGCTGCTGAATCTTCTACAGGTACCAACTTTCTAGTACAAACTGAAACCGCATTCTCTAGAGAAATGAATGCTCTTGTATATAAGGTTGATGAAGAAAAAGAACTTGTATGGATTGCTTTCCCATGGAGATTATTTGATAGAGGTGGTAATGTTCAAAACATTATGACTTATATCGCAGGTAACATCTTTGGTATGAAAGAAGTATCAGCATTAAAACTTCTTGATGTTTGGTTCCCTGCTGCTATGCTTGAACAATATGATGGACCTAGTTATACTCTTGAAGATATGAGAAACTATTTAGATGTTCATGGAAGACCTATTCTTGGTACTATCATTAAACCTAAGATGGGATTAACTTCTGCTGAATACGCTGAAGTTTGTTATGATTTCTGGGTAGGATGAGGAGATTTTGTTAAAAACGATGAACCACAAGCCAACCAAGATTTCTGTCCTTATGACAAAATGGTTAAACACGTAAAAGAAGCTATGGATAAAGCTGTAAAAGAAACTGGACATAAAAAAGTTCACTCATTTAACGTATCTGCAGCTGATTATGATACTATGATTGAAAGATGTGAAATGATTAGAAACGCAGGTTTTGAACCAGGTTCATATGCTTTCTTAATTGATGGTACCACTGCTGGTTGGATGGCTGTTCAAACTTTAAGAAGAAAATATCCAGATGTATTTATCCATTTCCACAGAGCTGGTCATGGAGCATATACTAGACCTGAAAATCCTATTGGATACTCAGTATTAGTTCTTTCTAAATTTGCTAGACTTGCTGGTGCTAGTGGTATTCATACTGGTACTGCTGGTGTTGGTAAAATGGCTGGTGATAAAGCTGAAGATATTACAGCTGCTGAAGGAATTAGATATATGAAAAAACAAGGACATTTCTTTGAACAATCTTGGGGAACTATTCCTGAAACAGATAAAGATTTCGTTGATTTAGTACAAAGAGATGATGATCTTGAAGAAGTTTTAAGAGATGATTCTTGGAGAGGACTTAAGATGTGTTGCCCTATTATTTCAGGTGGATTAAATCCTGTTCTTCTTAAGCCATTTATTGATTTAATGGGAACTACCGACTTTATTACCACTATGGGTGCTGGATGTCACGCTCATCCAAAAGGAACTCAAGCTGGCGCTAAAGCTATCGTTCAAGCTTGTGAAGCCTACCAAAAAGGAATTGATATTCACGAATATGCTAAGAATAAAAAAGAATTAGCTGAAGCTATTGAATTCTTTGAAAAGCCAAAAACAAAAGATAGTAGTTTAAGAATTGCTGCTTAATTTATATTCTAATTCATTATCATGTCAGAATTAACTCCATTACTTAACGAATCAGTAGAAAAAGCCGCAAAAAAGCTCTTGGTTCACTTTAAAGAACAATATGGAGCTATGATTTTTATTCCACTTGGAGTAAGTGAAGATACTACTCCTGCAAAAGTAGTTCCTAGTATTGTACCTGCTTTCGAACAAACTATGTTAGCTGTACAATGAGACACTATTGCGATTTACATGCAGGATGATAGAGTTTGATACGTATTTGATAGCTTTATGAATGCATTTTTTGACTCACTAAACTTTATTGCAAAAACCGCTATGAATGCTTTAGGACTTAAAATGATGTGGGCTGATTTTAAAGTATCACTCGCTAAAAGAAAAACAGAAAATCCTGAAGGATATACAAGATGGAAAAATAACCTTAGCCTTGTTATTCAATGAGTTTTTGAAGAAATTGCTAACGATTTGAAAGCTCAAGGTAAAAATGTTATTATCACTAATGGAACAGAAAACTTTAATAGTATTTCTGAGTCTATTGAGAAATTAGAAATCTTTGCATAAAAAAACATATTGATTAACTTAAAAAACCTAGATTAAATTCTAGGTTTTTTATGAATTAGCAAATTCATGCATTTAAATTCTTATATAATTTATTTTTACTTAAAGAACAACACTATTTATCTTGTCAAAATTTGATTTTTTCTTTAATTCTACGTATAATTAATTTGGATTATTTATTTTAAAATACATCATGCAAGAATCTATATTTTACAACAAAGAACAGTTAAAAATAATACGTAATTATGGACTTATCCATAAGATGTTGTTTAAGTATTGAGTTGCGCTTTCTGCTTGAATTCTATCAATTGTTGCATCATTTTTTATGCTTACTTCAGGATATTTTTCTTCTATTTATCTATTAGAAAAGAAAGATACCGGAACCGTCTCTCAAGCACAAACACATTTCAACAACAAACAACAACAAGTTGCTTCTATTCCTGGACTAAAAGGGATTCTTTTAAACTGAAATTTAAATATCACCAACTGAAATATCGTTGCAGAAGATGTATTATTAGAAAAAGAGGGGTTAACTTTACCTAGAAAAACCAGCATTTCTTCAACCACTTTAGATTACTATGTTCAATGACAAAATAAAGAAAGATATAATGATGATTACATGAAAAGTTTCTTTCAAAATGTACTTGTTGTTCCTGCAAATCAAAGCACTAATGGAGCAAAAAATCCTCAACTATTCTCTTTATGAGGATCTTCTCTAAAGAATCATTTCTGACTTGAATGTACAACAACAAAATCAAGCAGTTCCTTTGTTTGTAAATCATATGTTAGAAACTTCTTAGATCGTTTTTATCTTTATGATTTAGCAGGATCTACTAATGAAATATCACTTTATTTTAATGCATTAAGTAGCAACTCTCACTACAAAAAAGATATGTGTGATTGAATTCTAAAGTATGGTAATTTCGTAACCGACATCGATAATAACCTATCAGATCTGTTCCGTAACTGTGGTAGTGATAGCTATAACAAATTTGTACTTTTAAGAGACTTCCTTGCATTAAATAAACAATTTTCAGTATGATATATTGAAACCTTAGCTTATAATAATCGTTCATTAAATGAATATAAACTATTCTCTTTACAACAAATGATTTATAGAGGAATTTCAACTTCATCTGATGTGAAATCACTTATTCAATCTTATATTGGATTTTTACGTGAAGTACTTCTTAAAGAAGAAGGTAGACAAGATGCATTATTATCTCCTTTCACTAAATCATTTGCTTATTGGTTTAATATGAATGTTCTTTCTCCTTATTTCAAAGATGAAAAATCCAAGATGAATAAAGAAGATAGAACATCTCTCAATTCTGACATGCTAACAATCAACTATTGAGATACTGTTGCTGGTTATAAATGACTTCAAGAAGAATCTCTCTATAAATATGAGACAACAACTACTACAACAACAAAGAAAACTACAACCGTTGTTGAAAAGCAGCCTCTAAAAGATATTTTCATTCAAAGTTATCTTCCTGCTGATTTCAACCTTTACTCTGTTGAAAACTGAGAAGACGAAAACACACTACTTGTGAACTGAGTTGATTTAAGAACAGAATATACTATCAATGCTACACTAAAATATGAGAACCTTCAACTCTTTGTTGTTACGATTTCTATTAGCACTGAAGATGAATGAGTAAACGAAACTCTTACTAACTTCATTAATAGTTCTATTAGTTCTTCAAAATCTAAATATTCATTAAATCAAGCACTTACTCTTATCAATGACTATAAAGATTTTGCAAATAAACCTTCTGATGATATTGGACTTTGTGATCAAATAGAGGCCCAATTTAAGAGTCAACTTGTTTCTTGTAGTAGTACTTGAGTTGTTTTACAATCTAATAATATTGGAGTTGTTGTAAAAGAGCCTGTTATCTATACCTTCAAACTCAATAAATGAGCATTAACTAATGTTGAAGTCAGTCATGAATTATTAGCAAGTCAACTTCTTAGCACGTTAGATCTTACTAACGTTGATGCTTCATCAACACTCTATATGATTAGAAATGTTATGGCTTACAAATTAGAAGATACTGATACCGGATTCTGATTAAAAGAATATCGTGCTATTACAGAAACTATTCAGAAATATATCAAGAATGCTGAAATCGAGCCAGAAAATGGTAAAGTTACTGTAACATTCTCTGCTGGTTGAGTAAATTTCTCTGCAAACTACGATTCTGTTAAACAAGAACTTAATCCGATATCTATTGTTGTTCAATGACGTAGACCAATCATTGTACAAGGATTAACACTTGCT
>CAMOEC010000061.1 GCA_946611795.1 uncultured bacterium | reverse complement strand
TAGCAACAATTACAACAGATGATTTGGATAGAGAAATAGAAACAACAAGAAAGAACTTAAAAAATCAGCAACTAAAACTTAACAAGATTCTTGATAAATCAAATAAAGATTTGGATATTATGAAAGCCCAAACAAATTATGATTTACTTGTTTTTCAAAAAGAAACATTACCAAGTGAACAATTGCTAGCTCTACAAACTAAAAAATCATGAATCCAAGATTTAGAAAGACAAATTAAAGATAAAGAAAAAGATCTTAGAGAAGCTAAAAATGATTATTCTGAGCTTCTTACGTGAAGAGCTTGAGCAACACATGCTGAATTAACAATATGAAAGAATGTAAGAGATAGAAATAATTCAATTGAAAAACTTGTTAGAGATTTCCGTGAAAGTGCAACAAATCTCAAACTTACATTGGATGATTATGATAAATTGATGAAGATGACGACAATGTATGAATGAGAAAAAGAGAATGTGTATATATGAGCTAAAGATCAATCTCTTCTATCAAACTCAAAGTCTCAATTCTGGGTAATTAATGGTTATGTATCAAAATTGGATGATTTATATTCAAAGTTTAATGCTAAAACACTCTGACAAATAACAGAGGATGAACTACTTCAAGCTTATTGAATATTCAAAGAATTGTGAGATGAGATGGTAAAATGGTGAAGAACAAATTATGATATGTTTTTAGAAAGTATTGAATCTGAATGAAGTTTAACGAGATCAGAAATTGATTGATATGCAAAAACATTCTGAACAACAATAGAGTCTCAAGGATATCAATATCATGATAAATATACATCAGCTGTAGATACTTTAGCAAGTATTAAAACCTCTGATACTACCGTAGAAGATGCTGCTGATAAAGTTGAAAAACTTTCAATAGAACTAGATACATTAAAAATTAATCTTCAAAAATCTAATAATGAACTCTGACTTTTAAAACAACAACAAGCATTAGAAGCTGCAGAATTAGATAAAAAGATTAAAGATGCAGAAGTTGATTTAGCAAAAGCTAAAGAATGAAATGCTCAACAAGATGAAATAGATGAGATTAGAAACGAAATTGATAATACTCAGTTTCAAATATCAACACTAATGAAGAAATATGATGAATATAAAATAATTGCAAACTTTGATTGAGTTGTAACAAAACTTGATATGCAGGTATGAGATAGTATTGAAACTTCAAATGTTTCATCAGCAGACCAAAAATATATTTATGTTGAAACTCCAGAACTTTTAGAGGTAAATCTTGATATTGATCAAGTTGATATTGTTAAGGTTGATACATGAATGCCTGTTCAAGTATACCTTGATGCATTCCCTGATCAAGTTTATGAGGGAATATTCTCAGAAATTGATACAATGCCAGAAAATGGCTCAGATTTCTGATCTAATGGTTCATATAAAGCTAAAGTAGTATTCCAAAAGCATGATGAAAGTGAAAGAATTCTATGATGAATGAGTGCAAGTATAAAGGTTGTTCTAAACGAAGAAAAGGATGTACTTGTTGTCCCAAATCCAGCTATTGTAGATAATGATAGGTGAGAAAAAGTTGTTCGCCTTAAAAAATCTGAAACAGAATGGGTTGATCAAGTTGTTGAAATAGGACTCTCTGATGATGTTAATACTGTTATTTTAAGCTGATTAAAGGCTTGAGATATAATAAAAGGATTATATATTACTGATGATGCTATAGCTAATGCATGAATAACAGATGAAGAGGAATTACGATAATATTTAATATCTAGAGAATTATAAAATGGAAGATTTTATGGTATTAAAAGATATAACAAAGACATATTGATGAAAAGATATGGAACCAGTATATGCACTAAGATGAGTATCATTAACAATAAGAGATTGAGACTTTACAGCGATAATGTGACCATCATGATGTTGAAAATCAACATTAATGAATATTATATGACTCTTGGATGTCCCATCAACTGGTCAATATTTCCTTCGTTGAAAAGAGGTGAAAAATTTAAGTAATAATGAACAAGCTCTTATTCGTAGGAACACAATATGATTTATTTTCCAATGATATAATCTTTTAAAAAGACTTTCAGCATGGGAACAAGTAGCTCTTCCTTTAACTTATATGTGAGTATCATTATCTAGTGCAAAAGAAAGATGTTATGCAGCATTAGAAACAGTTGGATTAAAATGAAGAGAAAAAGCATTGCCAAACCAACTTTCTTGATGACAGCAACAGAGAGTTTGTATAGCTAGAGCTCTTGTAACAAATGCTTGATTGATTTTAGCTGATGAACCAACTGGTGCACTTGATTCTAAGACATGAGTTGAATTAATGGATCTTTTTACAAGATTAAATGCAGAACAGAAAAAAACTATTTTATTAATTACGCATGATGCTCATGTTGCTTCATATGCACAGAAAACAGTACATATGAAAGACTGAGTTTTTGTAAAAGAAGAAATTAATTAATCTTTATTTTTATAGTATTTGATGAGATTCTTTTCCTATATAGCAGATGCTTTGAGAACAATAATGGCAAATAAAATGAGATCAGGATTATCAACGCTTGGTATCATAATTTGAGTGATGTCTGTTGTTGTTTTAATGGCATTCGGTAAATGAACAGAAATGACGATGATGGAGAATATGTGAGATATGATGAAAAATACGATAATGCTTTCTCCATGATGAGGATATAGTATGATGGATGAGGAATGAGGAGCAGGAAATAAATATATAAAAAAAGTTACATTTGATGAAAAACTTGTTAATTATATTGAAGAATATTTCCCAGAATTAAAATGAAAAATTCAGTATTCAGCAAGGCTAAAATGAGATTCAATGGTTAAGGTATGAAGTACTCAAACTTATGCAGATGTTCAGTGAGTTCCTGAAACTTATTATGAATTACAGGAACTTGAATTGGAAAAATGATCTCGGCTTACAAAAAGAAATTATGAAAATAAAGAGATGGTTGCTGTTGTTTCTTATTGATTCTTAAAACAGTTAAATCAAAATAAACAGTCTAGTGCAAAAAAGATTAATATTGATAATATTATATGAACTAAAGTTAAATTGTGATGAAAAGAAGTCTCTATTGTAGGACTTTTAAAACAGACAAGTGAATGGGAATGACCAACAATGTATCTTCCAATCACTACAATGTGGGAAAGGTTAAATCATAATAATGAAATATCATCATTAACTATTCATCTTGAACCAACCGCAGATAATGCAAAGTGGCAGAAAAGAATAACCTATCTTCTTTTGAAAAAATATAATATTCCAAGTAAGCAACAAGCATGATTTAGTATCTATTCATTCGCTAAATATACAGAACAGCTGAATTCATCAATGGCAATAATGAATTATCTCCTTCTTGCTATTTGAGCAATTTCGTTGTTAGTAGGATGAATTTGAGTGATGAATATAATGATTGTTTCAGTTACAGAAAGAACAAGAGAAATATGAATTAGAAAAGCTATTTGAGCATTAGATCGTGATATTATAGCACAATTCTTAGTAGAGTCTGTTATTATTGTTGTAATAGGATGATTAATAGCATTATGATTAAGTTTCTGAATTGTGGCAGTATTGAATAAAGTTTTTGCAAATACTGACTTTGAATTTAAGGCAGTTATAACATATGAAGTGGTTTTAGTTGCTTTATGATTAACAACTGCAATAGGAATCATATTTTGAATCCTCCCAGCAAGGAAAGCTGCTAAATTAAAACCAATAGATGCATTAAGATTTGAATAATAAAAAAGATACAGTTTTTAAGGCTGCATCTTTTAATATTATTGAAACAATTTTAGTTTCTATCAAATCGTGCTCTAATAGATTCAACAATTCACATTCTTCTATTCATTGCTTTTACAAGTCATTGCATTAGAAGTGGATTTTTTAGTAGTTCTTTTTCTTCTGTTGCACTTAATCTATTATAAGTATATCCTGGTCTACCAGGTTTTCATCTAAATACTTTTTCACTAATTACTCACCAGTCTCATCAGAAATTAAAGATATTCCTTCAATTTAATGCATCTCTATTGATACGTCAGAAATGTCATGAAGGATCTAATACATATACGTGACCAGTAACTTCATCATAAACTCAGAAATGAGTGCTTGCAACTTTAGAATTTTCTCTCATTTTTTTGATTAAGTTACTATAAACCGCTTCAACAATATCTCTTTCAACTCAATCAAATATTCTTTTACCTTTAACTCTTTTATTTAATATTTTTCATAATGATGTTGAAACAATTGGCTTTGGAGATTTAGGAGTGGTAACAGTAAATGTATTTTTCTTTAGTTCTATATTAACTTCTCATACAGTAGTTGTAAAATCAAAATTTGTATTATTTTTCATATTTATAAGTTTTCTAATTGGAGAATTCCAAAAAGAAGTTGGTAATTCGGTCTTCCCTCAACGTTGTAATGCTCTTCATAGACTTCTCTTGATACTTCTACGATATGAAGAATGAAGACGATCCATTGCTTGTGTAAAGTGAGTCGCGATACTTGTAATTCATTCTTCAAGACTATTATTACGTGCTACAGTGTTAAACTGATTAGTATTGTGGAATAGCTGTTCGTCAAAAAGAACTGTAGAGCTTCTTGTATATGGAGGTACTCAAGTGTAATTCACGCTATTTAGAATGATATTTCATTTGCTATTAATATTGAGTTCATGCATTGTTCAACCTCATGTACTATTATCAAAGTATTCAAGTTTTATATTCTTTTCTTTCGCTAGTTGGAGGAATCATTTATAAAGATTATATACCATATGCACTCTCGCTTTATTTTCAGGGATTGATGGTTCTCTAAGTATTCTACGTGCTAATGTTGCTGGATCGTAATCTCAAGATTGAATAACAATAGGCTCTTTACCACTCATTTTAATCTCAACAGATGGTTTATTACTTTCGTTAATATCAAGTTTAATATCATAATTAATAGTTCAAGAAGAAAGATTAATGTTTTGATTTTTTATTTCTTTTGAAGATCAAGAAAAAAATCTCATATAATTGTTGTCCTTTTTACGAATTGGCTCAAATTTTCGTACTTTCCACCATTGTCATATTCACTTATCTTTCCTCATTCTCATACTTTCTGTTGTCTCAAAATTATTTTCAACATTGTTACGTGCTGTAGGGTTATCTCTTTTATTTGATTCAAATTCAACTAAATAATTTGATAATTGCGCTTTAATGTATCTTTCAGTATCAGGATTTAGTTTTAATGAATTATCAAGCTGTTCATTAAAATAGTTTTCACTTTCTCATCTAAAATGGTCATGAATATAAGTTGTATATATTGAAGTACTTTTTGTATTTCTGGCATCTTTATTCCAAGCTCTAGCATCATTAGCAAACCAAGTTTTGAATAAATCAAAATCAGCCAAATGATTGATGCTATCAACTAATCAATTGATGGTACTTCATCATACGGTAACTGGTGGAAATCATGGAATTGGAGAAGCATTATCGAGAATTCTTTTGTAGAAATCTTCTTTTTGTTCGTCGGTTAAAGTTCAAAAAGTGGTACTTCATGAACTGCTGACAATACGATTTATAGCACCTCTAAGTAATTTATTTCTTTGTGTTCCTAAAACATTGTTAATATGATCTCTAATAACATCCCCTCAAGCAGTGTTAAAATCATTAACAAGATTCTCACGATCTGCTTGTCTTACAGCTACAGAGTCATTTAGTTTGAGTGAAAATGGTTTATTTAATACCGCTTTTAAATTTCATGCTCAAGGTATTGGTCAATAGGTAGCATTTACTGATAAATCAATAGGATTTGAAGTATCAACATCCGATGGATCGAATTTTACATTTTGAAATTCAATTCTTCTGCTTGCTCATGCAGATACGACTCTAACACCGCGTAACTTTACATTTCTTCATCAAATATTTATTAGATAATAATCTCAAGTTCAATCTGTACGCAACCTTAAAGGCTTTCAATTTTTATCACATAATTCATATCTGTCGGCTGTGTTTCAAACAGTTGTCATTCAATCTAAATTTAAAACAATTGGAGCTCAAGTTGTTCTTCATATAATATCAGAAACATTACCAAGATCACAATCTTTTTCAAACTTGTTTGCCTCTGAAATAAGTCTGCTGATTTCACTTCTTCTATTATCAATATTTGTATGTCAAGCTCAGGTGGTTAGTGAATTATACGCGTTTGTTATTGCCGCAGGTGTTCATCACGCAAGTCAAGATTTTTCAGCATCAAGTTTCCTGGAAAGTCACGCAGCAGAGGTATCATTCATATAGTTTAAAATCCTATTTAAGCTATTAAGAGTATCTGTACTTACAAAAAAATCATCATTATTTAATGTTGATGAAAGTTCAAAAGCAGTATGTGCGACTGTTTGTTCTAGTGCCCTAATTCAACTTGTAGTTGTGTTTTCTAACACTGAAAGTGTATTTTGTAAATGATTTTTTGCTGCTGTTGTATCAACCATGATTTCACCAATAATATAAATGATAGTTAAATTATATCTATAAAAAGTAAAAAAATCAAAAAATAGCTACTATTTTTAATAGGAAAATACCTTAAAAAACTTGAAAAAACGAATAGAAAAAATATCAGTATTGTAAGTATTTTTTACTTGCATGAATTTTTTATGATAAAAAGAAATTTTTTGATATGATTTCTCGCATTAGGATTATTATTTCCACTTTCTTCTAATGCGACTGGGCAGCAAATAGATTGGCTTCCAGTTTCAAACTGTATGTCAATTGCATCTAATTTAAATAGTCTTCTTCAAAATCCATCAGTTGTAGAAACTTCTGCCGTACCTTTTGATGAAACTACTGTTATTGATGATTGAGCTGTACAAGATTATTCTTCAAGTTATTTTGTTGATTATAACTGAAAAGAAAGATTAATAACTCTTGTAATGTGACCTAAAGATCCAAAAGGTTCAACAGTAGATTTTAAGTATTCAAAGAAGATTTGAAAAATAAAATTGCCAGTAGGATTCGATAATATCCGTACTCGTGTTTATGATAATAAATACTTAGTTATCTTTGCTGAACATTTTGATTATAATAGAAGAACAGAAACAATAGGTATTTTCTATGAGATATCTGATTGAAAAATATCTCCATACTACTATTTTACGCATACTTGAAAAATAATAAAAATTCATGAGCAAGATGGGAAACTATATGTAATTACAAATGCTCCTCTTGATAAATCTACGGCTCAAAGCTTTATTAAAAAAGATGGTAATTTGCCTTCAATATTTCCAGTATTTTCAGAATGAATAAAATTTTGATATGAGCCACAAGAGAAAATCTCTGTTTGTAGAGATTATAGATATTTGCAGATGCCTTCAAATCAAATACCATCATTTTGGAGTGTTATAGTGTTAAATATGAATAATCTAAAGATATCAAAAGATATTCTTTATTTATTATGAACAGTATCTGAATTTGAGTTTACTGAAAAATCTATGTATACTGCAGTTCCTTGAGATTGAAATACTACAATTGTTCAAAAATTTTGATTAGATCCAAAGATTAATCTCCAGAAATCAGTACAATTAGATGTCCCTGTTGTTTGAGGGTGAATTTATGCAAAAGATATGAGGTTGGCATATGTAGTGAAGAGAAATAGCTGAAAGATTAATCAGTATATATTACTTCCTTTTGATTCTTCTTTTGCACCATGAGCTGAAAAGCCTCTATATACTTCAGAAGAAGACTTTACTAATGTAGAGTTTCATTCAGATTCAGTTATCTTAAAAAATAAAGAAAAACTTGTGAAAGTATGAGAACTATCAAATTGAGGTATAACTACTCATGCATGAGTTGAGTTCCCATTGAAATGACATAAATATTTTATGTTTTGAAGTTCGCCTTTTTCAATAATAGATTTATCAACAGATAACTCAGAAATAGGTTTTTCATTGGTGGCTATTGATAAAACTCAATGAAAAACAGCATTGTTATCAAAGGCTAAGTATTCATGAAAATGAGAATTAATAGGACAACCTTCATGGAATTTAAAAACAAGAACAATGCTATTACCGCTTAAAATGTCATGAGACATTCAGTTTGAGTGAATAAGAGCTCTACAACTTTCTAATAAGTGAGCAATATCTGAAGTAATGGCTAGATCTTATTGAGATACAACAATGGTGGAAAAATTAATACAATTACAAGACTTCTCTTATGCTATAACGAATAAATTAGTGGATGTATTCTTGCCAAATAATACAATTTCAAAGAAAGTATTTTCAAGATAATGAAGTTAATAGAAGTTTCTTTTATAAAAGTGGGTATTGATAAAAAATGTCCATTTTTATTATGCTATAAAAATTGACAAATAACAAAAATAATATAAAATATGTTATAAGGTTTTTAGAATATTATTAGCTAAAAGCAAATATAATATTTTTATACTCTATATATATCACCATGAATCAAACTCTTTCAACATTTGCATGATGAGAAAAGCAACTACAGGAAATTTCTAGTAAAACATTGGATCCAATAGCAGCAGAGGTTGGTGAAGTATTATTGGTTTATAATGATGAACTTTCAGAGCAAGAGAAAACAGACCTTAAAAATTATCTTACAGATTGAGAATTCCAAGCATCTGAACTTTCTGAAAATTTACAAAAAATTAAGGATATTATAGATACGTGGTCAGATTCAATTAAGGACTACTGTTTAGTGAAATTAAATACACAAGATGAGTTATTTAATGATTTATCTGCAGAGGAGGAATAAACGAGGTATATAATTATTCTTCTTGTTGAATCTATATATTATATTGGTATATGTAAGGCATTTACCAATATTTTTTGTTATGGTTTCTATAATCTCTAAGTTTGATTGATTAAGTGAATATTATACAAAATATAGGCCTTCTTATTCTGAAGATAGTATTAATTATATACTTAAAACAGCAAAAAATAATGTTGAATATATTGCAGATATCTGAGCTTGAACATGAAAATTAACAGAGCAATTTTTAAATAAATGAAAAGTAGTATATGCTGTTGAACCAAATCATGAAATGTTAAATCAATTAATTACAAAATTGTGAAATGCAGAGAATTTTAGATATATACAATCAACTGCTGAAAATATATCTTTACCAGACGGTTCTATTGATTTAGTTGCGGTTGGACAGGCTTTTCATTGGTTTGATACTAAATTATTTAAAAAAGAATGTAAAAGAATACTAAATAAAACTTGAAGAGTAGCTATATTGTATAACAATTGAGATAAGAATTCAGAAATAATAAAAGTAATAGATGAATTAAGCAAAAAATATTGCCCTTTGTATAAATGATCAAGTTGATGATTGGATAACAAAGAATCCGTATTTAAAGAATTTTTTTCAGAGTATGAGACTCTGATGTTTCCTAATGATTATACTCTTACATTAGAAGCCTTCCTTTGATTAAATTTTTCTGCATCATATGCTCCTAAACAGTGAGATAAGAACTATCTTACATATAAGGAAAATCTAGAAACTATATTTAATAAATATGCACTGTGAGGCTTAATAACAATGAATAATAATACAGTTTTAAGGCTCTGAGTAATTTAAAAACAGTCTTTATAAAAGACTGCTTAAATGAAAGTAGTTAATCTTTTAGAATACCTTTCGACTTAAGTGAGTTCCTTGCTCTTTCAATAGCTTCTGGTATTTCTATAAAAGTTGCTTCAGTCCAATTCATACAATCTCTTCTAAGGTAAACGAATCCTACTAACTCATCATCGACAATAAATTCAATAATCTTATCATCGGTAATATGTTCATGGTAGGTATCAATACCAATGGCGCGAGACTTTATTTCACAGAAAATGCCGAGATTTGAGAATCCGTGTTTTTCTGCTAAATCATGGAGAAATTCATATGCATGAATATCAATTTCATCGATTGCTCTTTTTTGTGTTATCATACGCGTTTTGTTTTTTATTAGATTAAAAATCTTTCGGTTTAAAATCAAGTAAAAATATGGAGTTATAGAAAATTTCTAAATTTAAGTTTAATACAGATTTAAAATTTTCGTTTAAAGTAAATATAACAGAGATGTTATAATATTTGTTATTATGCATAAATATGCGGTAATTCTCGCTTTGCTTGAAACTAAAAGCTAATTCCTTATAAAAAAGGTTGTTCGTTTTTTTAATTCTCTTATGAGAATGCAATCGATATTAGAAAAAATTTATACTGGATCAGCTGAAAATGCTGTTTCTGAAATTTTGGAGACCTATCAACAGCAAGATTTCTCTATAGTGAATTTTGTTTATTTTGCTAACATTGTTTCTCAATCTTTGTTTAGTGATAAGGATAAAACTGAAAAAGAAAGAGAATATAAGAAAATTTTGTTAAAATCTGATTTTCTACTTCCAGATGGAATAGCACTTCAGATTTTTTATGCTTGTGCAAAACTTTTGAAACGTATTGAGGCTCCTCGTTTATGGTTATCAAATCTAAATTGAACAGATTTCGTACCTTATTTTTTAGAGTGAGCTAAAAAGAAATATTGACCTCAAAAATTATGTATTCTTCTTTATTGAACAAAACAGGAATATTTAGATAAAGTAGAGGAGAAATTAAAGTTCAAATGATTCAACGTTATATATAAACAAGATTGATATTCTGATTTTAATTGGGCTGAAGCTCAAAAAGCTATGAGTGAATATCAAGATACTATAAATATTCTTTTAGTTGCTCGTTCTACTCCAAAAATTCCATTACAAGAATTATGGACAAGTAGAAATTATCAAAAAATACAGCAGAACAAGCTGTTGGTTGTTAATACATGATGACTATTTGATTTTATTGCTTGAGCCCAAAAAAGAGCACCAAAATTTTGGAGAACTATAAAATTGGAATGGCTGTATAGATTAATAACTGATCCTAAAAGGAATGCTAGAAAGGTTAAAAATTCTTTAGCAATTTTCCCTTATATCTTCAAATATTTAATATTGGCTAAAAAATAAATCAAATATAAAACAAATACTATATGAATACAAAAATTAATGTTGAAACTAAACTTGAGCTTCTAGATTTTTTGCAAAGAGAATTTGAAACTCATAAGGCAACCGTAAAAAACTTAATCAGGAATTGTCAGCATGAGAAAGAAAGATATTCTTCGAATACTGATTCGTGTTCTTGCGATGATAACACAGGAATCCTGATAGATTGTGAACGTTCAATAAGAAAGCTATCACGCGATCTTGAGAAAATTGAAAAAAGCCTTGAGAGTATAAAACTCTGGCATTTCGAGATTGTTGAGAATGAAGAATAAAAGCTAGGTTTTTCACCTAGCTTTTTGATGAATAAAAGCAAGTATTATCCTAATCACTCTCTTGCAAACATTGTAAAAATCAATAATTATAGTATGTTTATATTTTGCGTATTAATAAATAATGCAGTTAAATCTTGTTGCTGTTAGTTATCAAAATATTTGACCATTCAGGGATAAATTGTTATCAATTATTTTTGATAAGTGAAATTATTTAATAAAAGCTCCTATTTGAACAGGAAAATCCTTCCTATTTTTTGATGGGCCAACATATGCATTATATAAATTTTGAACAAGGAATCTTCTAAATATACAATCTGAAACTTGATTTATTAAACTATTGTTCTCATTAAATTGAGAACTGTATTTTGTAGTTAGAAATCTTAAAAAGTGAAAAGCAAAAGATTCTACAATATCTCACTTATATGCTTGTTTATTAACTGAAGAAGAATTCTTAAGAAAGATAGAATATACTAATCCATTGAATCCATGATTAGATATTGAAAAAGTTTTAAAAGCTCAAGAATGAATACTTGAAGAAATAGTTTTTAAAAACGAAACAGATCTTCAACAACATCTTGATTCAATTTTACCACCACAAGAAGTTTTTGAAAGTACAATATTTTTACTTCAAGATTCTAAAAATATTTTTGAGATGCAGCCTGCAGAAAGACTTGAAGTATTGAAAAATGTTTTCTGATTACTTTGAATTGATGAAAGCAAAGATTTGGTAAAAGATAAACAAAGAGAGGTGGCTCTCCAGATAAAATCAATGCAAGACACTTCAAATTATGAATCAAAATTGAATAATTATTTATCAATTATTCTACAAGATTTTTCAGTTCTTGATGATAAGCAAATCTCGAAAGATATTGTAGCTTCTTCAAGGGATGAAATTGATGAATTGAGAATGTTTAAAGAAAATCTAAGTATAAACAATTTTTCTATTCCTGAAGAATGTTTTAGTTTTATACTTCCATTGCAAGAAGTTATTAAAGACCTAAAAGAAGAGTATCAAAAGAAGCAAGCAACATTATCAGCCTATTCAGAACAAAATCGTTGATTTGAGTCTCAAATTCTTTCAATACAAAGAGAAATATCTTCCTCAAAATATTGAATTGAAGATATAGATAAAAAACTATCAAATATTGATCCTAAACAACTTGATTTTCTTAGAAGTGAAAAGAAAAAATATCAGGATTCTCAGGATGATTTAGAAAAACAAGCTGAAAATGATAAATGTAAATCTTTTTATGAAGAAAATAAAGAGCTGCTAAATCTATCACTTAGATCAGATTTTAATTTGAGAATGAATCAGCAATTTATTCATGAATTAATGGCTCAGGGAACCTCTTTAAAATCAAAAAATGAACTACTAGAAAAACAGCTTCAAAACTTAAACGAGAGAGAAAAATTAGAAAAAGAGTCATTGAAGAATCAGGAGAAGACTTTGATTGAGAGAAAAACAATGTATGATAATCAGTTAAAGTCATTGAATGAAAGATTAGAAACCTTTGAAAAACAAGTTGAATCAGAGGCTGAGTTCTCTTGTGAAAAGATTAATAGTCAATGTCCTTTTATTCGTGTTATTAATAAACAACATTTTGAGCAAAGGGAACTAGATAGGAAAAAGATTCTAGAAGAAAAAGATGTGATTGAACAAAAGATAAAAAATGAAGATTTCGATAAGAAATTAGAAGATATTAAACAGAAATTACTAAATCCTCAAACTGCTGTTCAAGATGAAAGGAAAACAATAAAAGACGAACAGATTAAAAATAATAAGGCAATGGATTTATTAAGAGATTTCCTAAAAATAGTTGACTATAAAAAGATTGATGAATTAAATGAAACTTTTAAACAAAAAGAGAATCAGATAAAGGATCTAGAAAAAAAGATTATACAGCAAGAGGAACTTCAATCATCACAAGAATCATTAAAACAAGAAAAAATTAGATTAGAAACTAGTATTAAACAAAAAGATGAACAGATAATAGCTATTGAAAAACAGAAAAAAGAGCTTCAAGAAAAAATAACTCAGATATCTGATGAAATAGCTAAGCATCCTTCTGCCGAAATTTCTGAAGTTGAAAATAACTTACAAGAATATATCTCTACAATTCAGTTATTGAAATTATTGATAGAGGATTATAATAAGATGCAAGTTAATCTAAAAAATCTCGTAGAGGAAGAGAAAAAATTAAAAGTATTATATTGAATTCTTAACAAAGATTTATTGCTTTTTGTGTTAGGGGAGTATTTACCAGTTTTAACTGAAATTATTAATTCATACCTGAGTAGTGTAACAGACTATCAAATTACAATACAATTAAATGAATCGAAAGAAAAACTAGAATTAGAAACAAAAATAATCGATGATAGGTGAGAAAGAGATGTTAAGAGTCTAAGTTGATGACAGAGAACTCTATTAAAACTTGTTTGGATGCTAGCAATTTCCTCATATTTAAAAACAGAAATGTTGTTCTTAGATGAAACAGTTAATAATTTAGATGTTGATACAGTATGAAAAGTGGCTCAAATGCTTGATGATTTTGTAAAACAAAGACAAATGAAATTCTATACAATTACTCATAATAGCGAAATACAATGAATGAAGATTTGGAATTCAGTTTTAGAAGTTGCAAATGTTTAGATAAAAAATAAAGATACCAGTACCTAAGCTGTATTTAATGAGTTATAATTGATTTTTTGTTTGAATTGTATAATTCGTGTTTTTCCCCGATAAAAAACAAAGGAAAGCTTGCATTTTATATACTTTTTATTAAAAAAGAAAAAGCTTTATATTTTATACTAGACCATAATGACACAAGAACTTTTACAAGTAAGTGACGTTAAATTTAAGTTTGTTGGAGATGTTACTCCTATAATGGAAGCTGATATTAAAAAAGCAGTTGAACATCAACTTGCAAATAAAGGACAAACTATCCTTAAGAAAATCTACTCAAAAAATATTGATGCTAAAGTAGTTATAGATTATACTATCGTTAAGAATAAGAGCTGACTTTATGAAGCTGATTTTATTTTCTCATATGATGGAGAAAGATTTGTAGTTGAAAATCATAAAGGATTTAAAGTAGCTACAGACTTAGTTGCTCATGCATTTAGTAAATGGAAGAGAAAAGTTCTTGGATTCTGGGGATTCTTAAAATAGAATTTCACTAAAACTAGTATATTGTTATTTTATTTATTGCTAAAGATATAAATTATGGCAAGTAAAAATTTTCTTACAAGAGAAGGTTATGAAAAACTTATTGCTGAATTACAAGAATTAAAACAAGAGAAATTACCTCAAGTTCTTGAGAGACTTTCTGAGGCTAAAGCTATGTGAGATCTTTCAGAAAACTTTGAATATAAATCAGCAATGGAAGATAAGGATTTCATTAATTCAAGAATAGTTGAAATTCAAAATCTTCTTAATGATGTTGAAATTATTGATAAAGAAAAAGATGTTAAAAGCTCAGATAAGATTGTAGACTTCTGATCTACAGTTACTCTAAAAATTGAAGATGATGATAAAGAATATACAGTAAGAATTGTTGGTACATGAGAAGTTACTGTTGATGGAGAATTAGCTATTTCTCTTGAATCACCTATAGGACAAGCTATCAGGTGAAAAAAAATTGGAGAAACTGCTAAAATGAGACATGAAAGTTGAAGAAAAAATATAAAGATCCTAGCTATTGCTTAGGATTCTTTTTTGTTGTTTTATAAGAGAGGCTAATTATGTATAATCCTTACGATTTCTATTTTAAAAAAGCTAAAAAAGAAGGATATAAAGCTAGAAGTGCATTTAAACTAGAGGAAATCCAACAAAAGTTTTTTTTAATAAAGAAATCTACAAAAAACATTCTTGATATATGATGTGCTCCTTGAAGTCGGTTACAATATTCTATTGCTCAATTGAAAAAATATTGAACAAAAGATTATAAGGTAATCTGATTTGATTTAAAGCCTGTTGATCTCCATTTCCCTTGATTATATACTTATGTACAGGATGTCACAGATAAGGAAAAAGTGAAAGCTATTCTTTCTTCTCAATCAATAGAGAAATTCGATTTCATCCAATCTGATATGGCACCAAATACAATAGGTCTAAAGGATATTGATGCAATGAGAGCGATAGATCTTCTAGATCAAACATTTTGGTTATATGATGAACTCTTAGATGAAAATGGTTCATTTGTAATTAAAGTATTTATGGGGCCATGATTTGATGAGTTCGTTGCTAAAATGAAAAAAAGATTTTGATGAAAAAACATTAAAGTCTTTAAACCATTAAGTTGTAGATCTCAAAGTAAGGAAACATATGTAATTAAATTACCACCTGTAAAAAAATAAAAAAACAGACCCGAAATACGAGCCTGTTCCTTCGCAGATATGAGATACTACTATCTCATTTCCACTTACAAGGTTCTACTACACGAAGAATATTATATATAAAAAAATAAAATTGTCAAATATTGTAAAAATTTAATAATATTTATATTGCTAAAAATTTAGTAATTAATGGATGAAGTAAAAAAGCAACTTTGGGATAAGTTGCAAGATGATATATGTGAGCTTAACGAGGGGCTTCAAAGACTCCTAGAAACATGAGCTGCTAAATGAAGTATTCAAGAAGAAGATGTAATATCTGAAATCGACGATATGGATGGAAACATCAAAACATTAGAGAAATTCTACTCATTGACTGAAAAACTTTGAATTAAAATAGTAACAATTGAAGAAGCTTTAGAGCAAGAACAAGATATTGCAAAAAAAGAAAGTAAACTATGAAAAATTAGTCTTTATGGTTGAAAATCTGAAAGCTCAGTTGATAACCAATATAAAGATTATATAAAACTCTATTTTAATGATATTTCTAGAATTCCTCTTCTAACATACGATGAGGAAAGAGAAATTGCTAGAAGAATTAAAAAATGAGATGAAGAAGCTAAAAAGAAGTTAATTGAATCTAATCTTAGATTAGTAATTTCAATTGCAAAAAGATTCTTTGGATCTCGTTTAACATTCTCTGATTTGATACAAGAATGAAATATTTGACTAATTAAGGCTATTGAAAAATTTGATCCAGATAAAGAATTTAAGTTCTCTACTTATGCAACATGGTGGATTAAGCAATCAATAACAAAAGCTATAGCTGATATGTCTAAACATGTAAGAATTCCAGTGCATTTGATTGATGAAATGAATTCATATAATAAAGCATATCAATTACTTTTCCAAAAGTTATGACGTGAACCAACAAGTAAGGAAATTTGACAAAAATTAGGATTCCCAATCAAAAAGATTAAGAAACTAGAGGAGGTTATTTTCTGAAATGTATCTCTAGATAGAGAAGTTTGAGATGAGTGAAGAGATACATTAGCAGATCTTTTGGAGGATTCTAATACTCTTAGACCAGATCAAATAGCTGAAAGAACAGCTCTTAGAAATAATCTTGATGCTATTCTTTGAATGCTTGATGATAGAGAAGCTAAAATTGTTAAGATGAGATATGGAATTGACTGACCAAAGTTTACTCTTGAGCAGGTTTGAGAAGAATTCGATGTTACAAGAGAAAGAGTAAGGCAGATTGAACAAAAAGTGATACAGAAATTGAAAGAACATCAATGATTGCAGAAAATGCTATGAATTGAAGATGATATAGAAAAGATGAATAATGATACTACAGAGTGAAAGAAGAAAAGATGAAGGAAACCTGCTGTGAAAGAAAAAGATGATGAATATGATGATGACGATTTCTTTGCAGAATACGGAGATGATGATGATTACGATGATCTTGATGTAAACTTCTCTCCTGAAGATGAAGATGATGAATAATATGAAAAATGAGAAAGCTTAACTTTCTCATTTTTTTCTACTCAACATTTTCTATGTTCATACAACGTTTTACAGAATCGAACCAGTAAAATCCTTCAGGACAAATAGAGGATTCTTGTGGTAGCTCTTCTTCTGGAATTCATCAATTTCCCTTGTTATCTCAACATCAAATTAATAGAAAGCTCATTGAAAATATTCAAAGTAATAGTAGTTTTTTCATTTTTGTTTTAGATTTAAAATAAAATGCTATTCAAATATATATTTAGTTTTCTCTAAAAATTCATCATATAAGTTCTCTTTTTTTAGTGCATTAATAAAGATTGTTTTACTATATCAGTCAGCTAAAAACTCATGAATATTCTTCGCAAAATTAAAGCTAACTGCTCAGTTTTCAAACGAATCTTCAGAAATGGTGTTTTTTACTTTTATAAAGAAATCTTCTAATTCTGGAGTTGGATTTTGTTTATATTCAATACTATGAATAATTTCGTGTTTTAAAGTTTCCTCATCAGCATTACTAAACATTAAGATATAGTCTTCTTTAATGTGATAAGATCATTTACGAACTCAAAATCATTCAAGATAATAGACAGGTACAGAATTTTTAATATTTAATCAAAGCTTTTCTCCTTCAATTTTAGAGTTAGATTTCCTTAGAATCTTATAATCGACTCAATCAATCATAAAAGCAGATAAAATATCTTCAGAAGTTAGATTCTTTTCTGATTTATTTTTTTCTTCTATAATATTATTATCGTTTTCTCTCATACTTGATATTGAATAATAAAATTATTCTTCAGTATTTCACATCTCTTTGTTAAGTAGCATTGTTTGGTTTTCTAGTACAAGTTTATCAATAATTTCATCAATATTTCACATCATAATATTAGGAAGATTAGACCAAGATTCATGAATACGATGATCAGTTACTCTATCTTGTGGAAAGTTGTAAGTTCTTATCTTTTCTGATCTATCTCATGTCCCAATTTGATTTCATCTTAGACTCTTTTCTTCTGCTTGTTTTTTCTCTAATTCAATTTGATATAATCTAGATTTTAATACTGCAAAAGCTTTTTCTTTATTCATCATTTGTGATTTATTATCACCAATATTTACTATTAATCAACTTGGAATGTGGTGTAATCTAACTCAAGTTTGGTTTTTGTTTGCATTCTGTCATCCTGATGAAGATGCGGCATAAGTATCCATAATAATATCTTTAGGGTCAATTTGAATATCTACATCTTCTGCTTCTGGCATAATTGCTACTGTTACAGTTGAAGTATGAACTCTTCAGTTAGATTCTGTATCAGGAATTCTTTGTACTCTATGTACTCAAGATTCGAATTTCATAAGAGAATATACTGAGTTTCCAGCAATTTTAACCATAACAAATTTAACTCCTCATATTTCTGAAAGTTGCTCTTCAACGATTTCAGGTTTCCATCATTTTCTTTGAGCATAGTTTAAATACATTTTTAAGAGTTCAGATGCAAATAATCAAGCTTCATCACCTCAAGCAGCAGGTCTAATTTCAAGAAAAATATTCTTATCATCATTTGGATCCTTTGGCAAAAGTGCGATAGTTAATTGACGGTCATATTCTTCAATTTTTGGTCTTACTTCATTAAGTTCTTCTTGAGCCATTTCAACAAGATCAGCATCACTTTCATTGTTTATTAAATCTAAAGCATCTCTTTCTGTCTCTAATGCTTTTTTATAATTAACAGCTAATTCATAAGTCTTTTCCATAGAGGATAACTCTTTATTAATCTTTTTAGCTTTCTCCATATCTTCAAATATTTCAGGTTTTAGAGATTCTTCTCTAAGTGATTCATATTTATTGATGATAGTTTGTAATTTTTCTAACATGATTGTTATGCGTAAAAAATAAATTTAGTTTTCTAGTATTCTTATTTTCTTAGAAAGTTAATAGAATACCTGCATTAATGGGAAAGAAAAGAATCTAAAAAGGGCAGAAGCTACTCACATAATAAATGATCATACTATATTTCATAATGGTCAAATGACAAATAGTGCTAGAAATACTATTGAGATGATTCCTGCATATTTTTCCATCCATTCTCATGCTTTATGAGACACAACTTTTACTAATCTATATCAGTCTAAAGGAACGATGGGAATGAGATTAAAAGCAGCTAGTCAGAAGTTGATTATTGAGAAAAACTCAAAAAACACACAAACAATATCAGATCATCTAAGTATCTCACTTTGCGATACTTCAAATAATACTCAATAAACAAACATAATTAATATCCCAATAATTCATAGAAAGATATTACTTAGTGGTCATGCAAGTGATGTAATAAGCTCATCTCTATATTTATGCTTAAATTTTTGTGGATTGAAATGTACAGGATTTCACCATCAGAACTGGATAAGAAATATCATAATGAAACCAATAAGAGAAACATGCTTTAGCGGATTTAACGTAAGCCTTCATTCAATTTTTGGAGTATCATCTCATAATCTATAAGCTGAAATGG
>CAMOEC010000060.1 GCA_946611795.1 uncultured bacterium | reverse complement strand
ATTGGACATTGAGTCGCAAGCACCTCACAAAGATTGTGCATCTCCTCAGTAGTTAAATCCAAATACACTTTCAAATCACATAGTAGTCGAGAGAAATAATCTCTCTTAATTGCCGTCTGCACTTTCTGAGATTTTCTCCGAAAGCACCTCATTCTAACATTTCTTAAACTTACCATTTTTTTACTAGTTTTGTTTTACGAACTATAATATAAGCAACCCCTTACTCAAAATCAATATCAAAAATTATGGTTATCTCAGCAAAATTAAAATTTCCGGTTTTAACAAAACAAGAAAAATTAAACTAAATAATTCATAATTTTTCTAAAAATTCTACAACATATTTAACAGATTCATTAAATCCTGCACCAGAAAATCAATGATATCAACCTTGGATCTTTTTAAACGTACAATTTTTATAGGTTTGACTAGCTTTTTCAGAATAAGAAATATTTACTATTGGATCAGCTGTTCAATGGACTATTAAAACAGGCTTTTCATCATTTTTAATTTCATCATAGATTTTTAAATCCCATACATCTGTTGCATATCTTTTTCAAACCATCATTGACGTAAAACCATAAGAATCTGGAATATCATCAGGATCTGAATACATCTTTCTAACAGTTTCTGGAATATTAAATGCAGGGAAAAACAAAATAGATCATTTAACATCTGAATGACTACTAGCAACTAATGCACTAACTGCTCAACCTTGAGAAGCTCATCATAAAATAATATTATTTGCATCAACGAAACTCCATTTTTTAGCCTGTCCAAGAACAGTTTCTAAATCATACTTTTCTGTTAAAAGAGACATTTGAGTAGATTCTCAATCACTTAATGACTTAGGTCATCATCCTCTAAAATCAAAAAGATATACAGCAACTCCATATTTTGCTATTGCTTCTGCATAAGGAATTCAAGACTCATAATTACTTCATAATCCATGAGAAAAAATTATTAAAGGCATCTTTCACGCCCTATCAGGCTTATAAAGTTTTCAATAAATTTTATCTCAATCAGTATTATAGACAATTGTTTCCTGTACTTTAAATGTATATTCAACAGGTTCTGCTTTCTCCTCTTCCTTTACAGTAGAACTATCACCTGTTGTTGATGTTTTTGTTTCAGCTTTAGCAGTATCTCAAGATGTAGGTAATGCTCATCAAGTATTAATAGTAAAAACTTTTTTATTTGACCTTCCATAAACAACTCAAGTTGATGCCTCTCAAGTACTAACACTTCCAGTAAGCGCACCTCAAGTTAAAATATTTCAAGAAAGCACGCTTCAAGTAGCAACAGCTCCTGTTTGGACACCTCAAGAAAGATTTTCAATACTTCATGTAGCATTTTTTGCAGCTTTTTCTGCCTCGAGTTTAGCTTTTTCCTCTTTTAACATATTAGCTGTTCTCATAAGCATAATAAAGACATATCCTCTAAGCTCAATTTTAGCAGGATCTGTATCTTTCATAATTCAAGCCTCATTTAATGCTTTAAGATGTTTTTCATAAAAAGTATGTCTTTTTCATTTATCATATTTATCTCACCATAATACTCTTGAAAGAATCGTTCAAAATTCAGCTCTTGTAACAACAGAATAAGGATCAAATGTATTAATTCATTGTCCCATTAATCATAATTGACAACTTGTTATTACATGTGGTAAAAGTCCTTCAGCGATATCATTATCAATAAAATTACATTCTTTCGAAGTATCAGGTGATTTACCTAGAACATTAATAGCAAAATTTGAAATAACTTTTGCCATTGCTTGTCTGGTAACTACTCAATCAAGATCAGCAGCATCAACAGGAGCTAAATTAGTAATAGATTTAGATAAAGCCCAATAATACGCTTCTTGAATTTCTATAGAATAAACAGCATTTGCCTCATTAGCAGTAAACACACTTATACAAGAAAACAAAATTGCAAACAACAATATTTTAATTTTCATGAAGATTTAGAAGGAATAAAAGTTTTTTATAAATCTTGTTGTCTTAACCAAGATTTCATTAATATTTTATCAGGGACAATAAAAGAGAAAAAGCGAATCATCTTAGGATACCATCAATAAACTGAGATATCTTTTCATTTTTCAGCATCTCTTAAAGCTTTTTCTGCAACATATTCTGGATTAGCTAGATGAACATATTTTTTAGGAGTCTTTTTAGCTCCAACATTTGCAACATCCATAAATCATGTCTTCATCCATCAAGGACAAACAGCAGTAACAGTAATATATTTATCTTTTAACTCAATATTCAAAGCTCTTGAATAATTCTTTATAAATGCCTTTGTTCATGCATAAACACTCATATAAGGAACAGGTTGGAAAGAAGCCATAGAAGAGACATTAATAATATGACTTTCTTTACCCATATAAGGTAAACATCAACCTATTAAATCAACCATAGCTTTAATATTAACATCTACCATTCTTAAAGAATTCTCTAATTCAACTCCTTCAAAACTTCAAAAAGTTCAAAAACCTGCATTATTTACCAAATACATTACCTCAGCTCAAGTAGCTTTCAAACTTTCAATAAAAAGATTTATCTCTTCTTTTTTAGAAAGATCTATTACATAAGGGATTACTCTTTCTCAATATTCAGCACAAATTTCTTTTAATTTATCTCAACTTCTTGCAAGTAATCGAATTTGATCTACAGAAGTTCTATATAAAGGAGAAATAAATTCTCTTCATAATCATGAACTTGCTCAAGTAATAATAGCTACTCTCATCAATATGAAAAATATAAAAGGTATTTTTAGGATAATATGTAAATTATTGAGTAATTTTCAAGTTAAAAACAAAACAACATCTTGAAAAAATACCAATTATTCATTATATAATAACCACTTTATTACAAAAACATAACATATGAGACCAGCACATGCATTATGAATAGATCGATGAAGTAAATACATCTGATTAGCCTATACTCCTATAGAATGATCTGATATTGTTTTTCCTATAGGTTATATTATGAACGACTCAATGACTTACTATTATATAGCAGACTTAATCCAAAAATATCATATAAGAAAAATCGTTCTTTGATGGCCTAATAGACAAAAAGATGTACAAGAAAAAATTACAAAATTTATGGAGTCTCTTAATTACATTATAGAAAACCAAAGAATAGAAATCATAACTGTTAATGAAGACTATTCTAGTGTTCAATCATGAGAAATCATCTCTGACTTCAAAAAGAATGCAACAACTGATACTATCAGTGCAATGATAATACTAGAAAGACGAAAGAAATGAGAACAATAATCTAAACTCAAAATTTCTCACTTATAACATTACTAAGAATCTCTCAATTGAGATTCTTTTTTGAAAAATCAATAGTTGAATAAACTGAAATATCATCAATACAAACAATAATTACATCAATTCAACTTTTATTTACAATATCTAAATATTCTAAAACATATTCACCACTTTTATCTTCAAATGACAAAAATGAAATTTCATAATTAGAAAATTCATCTGAGAATCTTTTCAATATAAGCTCATTTGCACTAACAGCTAACTCTCAAGTTTCATTATACTTATCCTCACATCTCACTTTCTTATGTCAATCATAAACGACTCCTCTTTCATTATTAAAATATTTATTCAAAAGTTTTAAATGTTCTTTATCTCAAATCTGAATCATACGAATTTCTCCATCTGAAAACTTTTCAGGCAAAGTAGACAAATGCTCTTTTTCAATTAACACATGATTATGATAAAGAGAATATGGAGACTTAACAACGAACAACTCTAAATTAGGAAGTTGTTTAGTAATAAAAATAGGATTAAAATTATTAAACTTTATTCTTAAACTCTCATCTTTTGAAACATCAAAAACCTTAGTCACAGCAGCAATCTTCTCTTGATCTACTTCACCTATAAAACAGATATCTCAATCTTCTATTGCTTGAGAATCTATAAAGCTCACTGGATCAATAACAGTTTTTTCCTCACTCAAGCACTTTTTTAAGTATTCAGATGCAGTAAAACTGGTTTGTAATTGAAAGAATCAAATTTCATCATACCACTTTTGTAAATCTCTCCAATTATTCTTTTGATTAAAGACATAATCAACATTAGCTAAAGAACCAATAACAATATTTTTATTTGTATCAACCAACTTTTCTATCTTCTCTATTTTTTCTAAATCTTCTTGCACATCATTATAAACAACATGCAAAAATACTTTATTGTTTAAATTCCACTTTTCTAAAAAAGGATAATAAAGTTCAAAATATTCAAGTGGGAAAACAAAATGTAAAGCTGTATTCTTTTTACAACACTCTTTAATCATTTTCATAAATTTACTTTTCTCTCCTCATTCAAAAAGTTCAATCAATATCTCTTCATCTGTTCTTAAAGTTTTTCAAACTCACAATTCTCTCATAAAATGTTTAACTCATCAATGAATTTCTAATCAATATTTTTTTAATCATTGAAATAATTTATCATTAGAAGTATTTTTATCAGAAAAAGCATTAAGCACAAGAACTGATAACTTATCACTCATATAATAATAATCATAGGTAAAAATTAGTATATATACTATATCAAAATAAATTTCAAAAACAAGAACGAAGTTTTTTTTAACTACATTTGCAAATAATAACAAATTTCATATACACAAAATATCATTTAACTTTTAACCTCTCAAAAAATGAAAAAAACACTATTTTTACTCCTTTGAATAGGATTAGCAACATTTCAATTTTCTAATGCACAAGAGAACAATTTAGAAGAACTTATAGACAATTCTGAAGCAACTCTTCAAACAGAACTTAGCTGAGGAGAAGAAACTACAACTGTTGAAGAACCTACTATTGAAGAAACTAATCTCAATGATGTAGATGATGTTTCATATAACAATGATGAATTTTATTATGATTGAGGCAATGATTATCGAGCAGACGATGCTGATTATCAGAATACAGAAGACTTTAATTTCGACATCAATGAACAAGACATTTCAAAATTTATTTGAATCGGATTATGATTCATCTGAACATTCTTCATCTGTCGATTAATTGGATTTATTTTCTGGATCCGAATGCTAGTTGATTATGCTAAATATCAAAAAAATGATAGAGTTGGATGGCTTCTTGTATTAGTATTCTTCAATGTATTATGAGCTCTCATCTATCTATTTGCTGCAAAAATATGAAGAAAACAAGAAGAGAGATTAGCTTGTTAATAACGAAAAACTCAACAATTAAGTTGAGTTTTTTTTAATTCTTTTTAATAACATAAATTACTCTTTCTATATCATCTTCATACAATTTATACTTCATTTCTTTTTCAATACTCAAATGATATTTTTTACATAACTGTTTCAAAACTTCTTTTTCTTCTTCAATAACCTGTTTCATGAACAAGAAATATCATCATTTTTTTAATAAAGGATACGCCCATTTAATAAGTTTATCACTATAGGCAACAGCTCTTGCAGTTATTACATCAAAACTATCTCCCTTGTACTCCTCTATCCTTGTCCAAATAACTTTAGCATTTTTTACTCATAAACTTCCAAGCATCTCATTCACTGCTACCGTCTTTTTCTTAACAGAATCTATTCAAATAAATTCAATATCAGGACATGAAATAGCCATAGGCATTAATGGGAATCCTCATCAAGTTCCAATATCAGCCACTTTCATTCATGGCTTTAATATTCAAGTATCTAATATTTTCAAAGAATCATCAATATGTTTAAGACGAACACCTTCCTCATCACGTATTGCAGACAAATTTAACTCAGAATTTTTCTTCAAAAAAACTTCTATTAATCTATTCCAATCCATTATAATATTATTTCTTGGTATAAAGAGTTTGTGTAGGATATGCAAAATCTATTCATTCTTTAGCAAAAGTTTCAAGTATCTCTAAAAGAATTGCATCATGTATTCTTAAAGAAACAACAAGATCATCACTTGCAACAGTATAACTCACTAAAACCTCAACAGAACTATCAGCCAAATCTTTTAGTAGTGCCCATTCATAAGTAGCTTTTTCTTGTTTATTAATAATCTTTTCTAAAAGTTCTGGTATCTTACGATATTTATCAACAGAAGTTTCATAAGTAATAGCTAATGAAAATCTTTTTCTTCTTACTCTTATCGTTCAAGTATTTTCAATTACATCAGCAACTACAGTTCTATTTGGTATAACAACAGTTGCTCATTCTATCGTTTGTAATGTTGTAGTTCTTAATCCTATTTTCTTAACAGTACCAGAATATCATGCTACAGAAATAAAATCTCATATTCTAAAAGGAGTTGATCACATAATAGAAAATGAAGAAAAGAAATCTTCTAATAATTTCTGAGCAGCAAAAGCAACAGCAATTCATCAAATACCTAATGAAGTTAAGAAAGGAGTAATAGCAACACCTATCTTATCAAAAACAATCAAAGTAGCTAAAACCCAAACAACAATTTGCATTATTGTATTAAGTATCTCACTCAAATTTTTCTTTGTTTTAGCATCCTGTCCTCTAAATCATTTCTCCATTATTAAATTTAACAAATACTTAACTAATGCAGAAACTTCTATTCAAACTGCAATAATAAACAAAACCGCTAAAACAACACGAACAGTTTCATTAAATGGCAACCATAATGAAGCAATAAAAAGAGAAAAAACTATACATGAATACCATGAAATATTAGCCAAAATACGGAAAAAAGATCTATCACTTTGTCATTTCTTTTCAACTTTTTTAGCTAAAAGCCCAGAAATCCATTTTACTAAAAAAAGCACTAACAAACATCATAAAAACACACAAGCAGAAATTCCTAAAGCTCTATTACTTATAACAGCACCTTCATTAAATAGAAAAGAAAAAAATTCCATTAAGTATTTATTCAATATAAAACATTTTTTGTATAGCTATATAGTCATTTTTTTCAAGATATAAAAAAGCATTTCTCGAATTAACTTGAAGTCAAATACCTTTTTTTTATACTAAAAATGAATTTTAAATAAGCTAAATATATGGAAATTAAAATAACCTCTGATCAAGCAAATCAAAGATGTGATAGATTCCTAAGAAAATTTTGCAAGCCCTACCCTCAAGTAAGACTATCTGATATCTATTCACGAATTCGTAAATGAACAATTACAGTAAACTGAAAGAAGACAAAAGAAGAATACAGAATTATAGAATGAGATATTATCAATCTACCAGAAGAATGTTTATGAAAAAAAGATAAGAAACTCATTCTCACTCAAAAAGAAAAGAAATTTCAAAAGCTTGATCCTAATCTTGTAAAATCTCGAATAATCTATGAAGATGATAACCGACTTGTTTTCAATAAACCAGCAGGAATCGTTATTCATCCAAGTAACAAGCATCGAAATGATTTATGTATGAACGATTATCTAGAACGATACTGTGAAAAAAACTGAATCATTAAAGATACAAAAAATCAGACCTTTAAACCTTCTTTTTGATATAGACTTGATAAAGATACTTCATGAGTATTAATAGCCGCAAAAAACTATGAAGCACTCCAATATATCAATGAGATTATCAGAGAAAGAGCTATTAGCAAAGAATACCTTACAATCGTAGCCTGAAAATTTCCAAAACATTTAATCATAGATAAAGCTATTGAAAAAACCTATAACTCAAAATTCGATAGAGCTCAAATGCAACTTAATGAAAGCGATTGACTTGATTCTAAAACAGAATGTCGATTGGATAAAACATATAAGCATCCACAATTATGAGATATTTCACTTGTAAAAGTAAAACTCTATAGTTGAAGAATGCACCAAATAAGAATACATCTCTCAAGTGAAAACTTTCCAGTACTCTGAGATTTAATATATTGAAAGCCAGCTTTAAATAGAATCGTTTACAAAAGCTTGCATATTCAAAGACAATTATTACACTGTCACAAGTACCAATTTAAAAATCTTGATGGAAAAAATATCTGTTTTCAAGCAGAACTTCCAGAAGAATTTAAATTGATAAAATAGTTTTTTACCTTCTTACTTTTATATTCACATGACAATTTTTAAGACCATTTTATGGACCACATTATTCTGGCTCCTTGTTTTCTTTTGACTTTGGGTATCAAGTTTATTCTTCCCAAATGAAGCAACAATAATTATTCCTCAAAAAGTTAAAAATGTAATTATTGAATGAGCTGAAGTTCAAAATTGTGCACAAGAACCACAAGAACAAGTTAAAATAGAAGAACCAACTACAGAAGAAATCGAAACAAACACTCCAACTGTAGAAGAAGAAGTTACAGAAGAACCAGAAGTTGAAGCCGTCGAAGAACCTGTTGTTGAAGAACCTGCTATTGAACAAACTACTAATTCAATTCTTCCTCAACCATCTAATACAACATCAACTAACGATGAAATTATAGCTTTACAAAATAGAGTTACAGATGTAGAAGCAAAATATGATGCATTAGTTAATGAATTACAAACTATTTTTGCTACACCAGTATTTGCACAACTTCTATCTCAAGCATTTGCTGAAAATCAGGTAACTGCTGAAGCTAACTAAAAAAATAGATAATTTTCAAAAATAGGCATTATCAAGTGCCTATTTTTTTATAATAAAACCTTAAATTTTTAAAGCAGAAAAGACTTCACCTAAACCTTCATGGAATACTAAATCTGCATAAGAATCCTGAGAAGTTGGATCTCTATTAATAATAACTAATTTATCTCATCTATAGTATTGAATCAATGCATTTGCAGGGTAAACCATTAAAGAAGTTCATCAAATAATTAACAAATCAGCTGTCCTTAAATCAATCATTGCTTGATTCCATGCATCAGCTGGAAGCTGCTCTTCATATAAAGTTACATCAGGTCTTAATAATCCTCAACAATCACACAATGGTATCGCTCTTTTATCAGTAAACAAAATATCTGGATTATATCTTTTACCGCATTTATCACAATAGACTCTTTGAGTAGTTCAATGAATTTCTAGAACTCTTTTACTTCATGCTTTTTGATGTAATCAATCAATATTCTGTGTAATAACTGAAGTTAATTTTCAGACCTTTTCTAATTCTGCTAATTTTTTATGAGTAATATTTGGTTTAATTCCTCTACAATCAAGTTTCTGTCTATAATACTCAAAAAAAACTTTGGTATCACGATATAAACATGAATGGCTTAAAAGATATTCTGGCTGATAACTATCAAACTGAACATCATGCTGATTATATAAACCATCCTTACTTCTAAAATCAGGAACTCAACTTTCTGTAGAAACTCAAGCTCATCAAAAGAAAACAATATGAGAAGAGCTATCTATCATGTCTTGTAAAGCAGCTATTCTCTTAGAAAAATCTGATGATACCATAATAATATTAACCATCTAAAACCTATTCAACATCTCACGAAATAACCATTCATGTTTCAATACTTTCTTGAGGACAAACTCAATAATAATACTCCCATACATTGCATTTTCCTCAACCTCCTAATCAACATTCTCAATACGTACTCGTACTATTTTCCATAATTGAATATACTCATCAGTTTGAAATACAATATTGAACTGCAGGATTTATGCTACCAGATAAATCATCCTTAGGTGAAATACTAATATTCCACTCACCATCATGTTGAGGATAAATACAAGTTGTATAATATTCTCAGTTATCGGTAACCATTTTTCATTCTACTAAATATTTATCATCAAATATTCTCTCAGCTATCCAATGTGTTCATTTAAGTTTTGCAACATCTGCTTTTTGAAACATTGCAGAACAATGAAGATTACGTCATATTTCACTAGACAAATCATATTCAATATCCCATACATTTTGAGAAGAACATCAACTAATGAATACTCCAAAGAACAATATTCAAAGACCAAAAATACTATTTCTCATCTTAAAAAGAATAAAATAAAAAGGACCTTATTACTAAGATCCAATGTAATCATACCATTCAAAACTTCAAGATTAACACTATTTAATCTTATAAGAAACAGATACATTTAATGTTATTTTCATCTCTCATAGTGAAATATCTCAATCATCCATTTCAGCTTCTTCTGCCATATCCATTGTATATGAATTCTTCATTACTCACATTGCACTAACTGCATAATCATAATTTCTTTCTTCTTGAATAGAAATTGGTTTTCATAATCTAACTTCTCATAATTCAGCCAACTCCTCTGCTTTTTGATGCGCCTTAGCCATTGCTAATTTTCTAGCTTCTGAATAATACTGAGTTTTATCATAAATATCATAAGAAACATTATTTATTAATACTCCTCCTATCTTTGAGATATCAGAGAGGATCTTTCAACCAATTCATTCATTTTCAGTTGTTACATTCTTAATCTTAACTTCCAAACTATGTGATGAAGTGTATCCAAGAGGAACTCTTCCAGTTTCTTTCCAATCAAAAGATTCATAAGTATTAACATTAGTTGTCTTAATATCTGCAGTATTAATATTATATTTCTTTAAAATTTCCTTAACCTTAGTTATTTTTTCATCAACTGTTTTTTGAGCTTCTTCTGTTGTAGGTTTTGTCTCCTCTACACGCATTGATAAAATCATTGTGTCTGGAACTGCATAAACTTCTCAATCTCCCTGTACAACAATTGCATGATCATTATCATTACAATTCCTTCATGGAACAAAGAAACAAACTAAGAAAATAGCAATAAATAAAATACATGATAACCAATCTATTCTTTTCATCAGCATTTTATTAAATAAATAAAAAGATAGCTAGTTTATAAATATATTTGCTATAAAATAAAGATAATATTAATAACAAAAAAAGAGAAGAAAAAATCTCCCCTCTCTATTCCTAATATATCAATACAAACTAAGGCTTATAAACAATAGTAGAATCTTTTACAGCTCAATCATTTTCATCCAACATCTTTTGATATTCCTTTTGAATAAACCTAATCTTATTTTGTGCCTTAACTTCTAATTCATGAATACGTTCTTGTGAACTAAGTTGAGCATCAGAAACATTTTCACAAACCTCATCAGTAATCTCTTCAAAAACACGATCAGGATTTGAATATCTAAATTCTCTTTTCTTTCATAAAAATCCTCAATCAACTAAACCATAATAAGTAGAATCATTTTCTTTTTTTATAGTTACATCATAATGCACATAATCTCATCAAGCAAAAGCCATTTCAAAATTTACAGCATTATCTTCCTTATTAAATTTAACTTCATTTAATTCTCCTCAGCATGAAGCTAATGTTGCTGCAAGTGCTGTAGTTACTAATACTTTTCAAAAAATACTTTTCTTTTCTCAACCTTTATTAGCTGATTCTACATTATTTTTCATCACAATATCCTACAAGATATAAAGTTATATTAAGTATAATAAATAATCTTTCTTTGTCAAAATAAGGCCTTTCATATACAGGAATAAACATTGACATTTACAATATAAATAATTAATCTATTAAAAAACAAAAATAAGAACAGATATGAAATACATTATTCTACTAAATGAGAGAATTATCGAAGCGATATTTTCTCTTAGAGAGACTATGGCTAAAAACCAGACATCTCCAGATAATGATCCCGAATACATAAATGCCATCTCTAAATGGTATTATAGTGAGGGAAGTCAAATTGAAATTACACTATGCATTTTAGAAATTTTGTGTTTCTTCTCGTGGAAAACAAAGATTAACAGAGACTCCTACAACCTTCTCCGCAATGTTGTAAAAACTCTAAAAAGCCTGAAAGAAGGAGGAACTTCTGATTTAGAACAACTAGACAATGTTGAAAAATCAGTACTTCCACAAATAAAAAAGATTCCACCAGCAGGAGTAATAAAAAACAAAACCTAAAATGTACAAAAAAAACTCTCTTAACTAGTAATGAAACTCATTACTAGTTTTTAATAACCTTAATTACAAAAATATAAAAGAACTGGACTTGTATAATGATTTTATAATTTCACTTTAATGCTAATAAGAAATTTTATTCATAGTGATATTCTTTTAATTTTTCATGTACTCTTTTGATTCTTTCTTCTTCCTCTTCTTTTGCTATTGCTAAACTATACTCTGTTTGCAAATTCATCCATAGCTGAGAAGATGTTCAGAATGCTTCTCAAATACGCACACATAATGCAGGAGTAAGATTCTTTCTTCATTTGATAATCGCATTCAATTCTGGTGCAGGTATTCAAATAATATCAGCAAATTCTCTTTGTTTCCATTTTCTTTCTTTTAATTCATCTGCAATATATTCTCATGGATGAAAAGCAAATTTTGGTTCAAACATCTTAGTATAGAAAGAATATAAAAGATTCTTAGTTATGAGCTAAGGAATTGGAACAAATCAATATTACCTCATCATTCGTCATAAATATAACATAATCTTTTAATAAAATCAAGAAAAAATTATGTGCTTTACATAATTTATAAATTTGTATAAAACTTCTTGTAGAAAATAAACTAAAGAAGATTATTATAAGCGACGGCCAATAACCACATATTTATATTTTAATACCATATTCGCATGAAATCATCAACACGAAAACGAAGTGCTTTATGTCTTATATTGCTCATCGTAGGTGCTGTTTGATGATACCTTTTGGCAACACATCAATACAGTAGACCATGACATCGAGCAACGAATAACCATAGGCCAACTTTTGAATCTATGTTTGAACAATCAATGAATGAATTCAAACAAAAAGAAGAAGAAATGAATAATATGTTCAACGATTTAGAAAACGAATTCTTTAATGAAAAAGAAATTCAACATAATAATCTATTGGATGAATTTGATAACCAACTAAACAATATCGAAACACTTTCTTGAGAAAATCCACAAGCACAATGAACATTCCAATTCATTCAAAAAACAAATAGAAATTGAGAAGAATCATCTTATGAAGTAAATTGAAACCGAAATGAATGAGAAGGAACTGGTAAAATGCTAATTAAAGGTACAAATACTGATTGAAAAGAATTTTCATTCTCATGAACAATGAAAGATGGACAATCTGAATGAACAATAACAGATGAAGATTGAAATTCTAAAAACGTTAGTTTTGAAAATATCGATATCAACGAAATATATGAGAATTCAAATCACATAGCAGACTAAAATAATCGATATCATAAACATAATTAACATTACATTTCTCAACACAACCTCTCATCCTTTTTATGAGAGGTTTTTTTATTTTTAAATCTTATTATCGCGATAAATGAAGAGATAATTGAAATAAGACTAGCTAAAGAAGCAACTATAGAACCAATATAAATATTATAAACTAGCCAAAAAATATAACAAAAACATGCAATTTTTTTAACAACTAATTCATTTCAATTCCAAACAGCAATGAGATAAATTAATGCTGCTAATAAAGGTAAAATAGAAAAAATATTTTCATAATTAAGAATTCACAAAACAACGTATGAAAAAGCAAAAACCAGTAACAAAGCATAGGATTTCTTCTTATCTTTTTTTATAATAACACTATCTCTCAATATTGCTAAAACCTTTGTCATATATCAACTTGGTGCTTGCAAAAGAACATAATGTAATAAATACAAAACATTAGATAATACCATCATAAGCATTATATTTTTTTTCTCTTTTCTGTGATAAGCAATTAAAGACAAAAGAAAAGAAATAAAAGCTAATATCTGAGAAATAATATAAATTACCGACATCTGATACACAATAATAAATCAACAACATAGTAAAAATATAACTTCACATATCAACAAAAAACTAGCAATGAGAACAAACTTCTACTTGAAATTAATTCATCATAATCATATGATGTAAAAGACAAAAACAAATACAAACAAAAAAACGCTATTATGAACATTAAACAATTAAACAAACTCATCTCCGAAAGGAAAAAACTTGCCAACACCCAATACAAGGCAAGATGTGACATTAAAGCACTTGATGAAGAGATCAACCAACAAGAACTCTTGTTGAAAAAAGAAGGCTCAATCCCTTCAAAAAAGTTCATCGAGCAACAGAACAAGAGAGTCGAAAACAGATGTCTCCTACTCCTCAGCATCCAAGAGAACACGAAGAATCTCATGTATCTTGATGATGAAATCAAAGCAGCCAGGAAAGCTCTTGAATGGAACTCAATCTTTAACAGCAGCAAACTGCGCAAACACATTGAGCTCCTCATTGAAGATGTCAATGAACTTCAAGAGAACTATCAACTCGACATGGCAGTCCTTGATGATGATTTGAGAAAGACGCTCACAACTCTCCATCTTGTTGTAAAAAAGCTTAAGGAATGAAAACAAAGGAGCTATTTTTTAGCTCCTTTTTACTAACTTCAAAAATGAAGAAAAATGATAATAATCTCTTTAATTATAAAGCAAAATAACTATCAACATAATATCTATTTTAGATATATAAAACAAAAATCATGTGAAAATGATATAGTCTTATCGGAGATTTATTCTTCATCCTCGTAATAGTTGGTGTTTGATTTCTTGTACACACTAAACTAACCAACAGTGATCATTATGATTGTTCTAAAGAAGTAGAAAGTAAAATTAATCAAGTTCTTTCATATCAAAAAGAACTTTGAGATATTCCTCTACCAGCATCACTAAAAGGAATAGATTTATCAAAACTCGGAATAGACTTAAAACAAATTAAAACCTCAGATATCCAAATGGAATGGTTAACAACTAAATTTGAAAAAATGCGTTATTCATGATTAACTCGTATCTATGATGCATCAGTAGAAATCAAATTAAAGTACCCAGAATTAAGAGACTTTAATCTAAGTATTCCTATTACCTGTACATCTTCAAGTTCAGAAACAACAATCGAATTCAGAAATCCAAAAAAATAATTTAACGAAAAACCTTAACAATGAATATACGAATTCTAGATGACATGTATTGAGAAAGGATATATGAAAAGCTTCATAGATATTTACCAAAACAAAATTATCCCGTAAAAGACAACGTTAATTCCCCTATTCCTTATCTTTCAGAAATCAAAGACTGAGATATAATATTATTAGACAACTACTTCCCTTGAGAATATAGAGAAGAACCTCTATGAGATGATTTTCTACGGCAATATCTAAAACTCTGACTTAACTGTAAAATTATTTGTCTATCAAACGTTTGAGAAAGAATAACTCAAAGATTTGAACAACGATGTCTAGTAAATAATAAATGAGATATCTATTGATTTGTCCCAAGTAAAGATCCAAAAGAAATCGCAGATATCATAAGATATGAAATGCTTTTCGAACAAGACTAAAAAACCAATTTAAGATATTATACTAAAACATGAGTGAATGAATTGATTATAATAAAGAAAGCCTAAAACAACATAAAGCCCACCACTGAAAATTAGCAACACAATCAAAAGTTGAATTAGAAACAATGGACGACCTTTCTACTTACTACTCACCTTGAGTAGCTGCCCCATGTATAGAAATCGATAAAGATCCAGAAAAAGCATATGATTATACTCGAAAATCAAACTCAGTTGCTGTTGTTAGTGATTGATCTGCAATACTATGATTATGAAATCTTTGAGCATTAGCTTGATTACCAGTAATGGAATGAAAAGCTATTCTTTTCAAAAAATTCTGAAATATAGACACAGTTCCTATCGTTATAAAGACACAAGACCCAGATGAAATCATTAACATAGTAGAACAAATTTCTCCATCATTTTGAGGTATAAATCTTGAAGATATTGCAGCACCAAAATGCTTTTATATCGAATCTAAACTAAAAAAAAGGCTCAACATCCCTGTTTTTCATGATGACCAACATTGAACAGCTATAGTAGTACTTGCAGGAATTATCAACGCTTTAAAACTAAGAGGTTGAGAATTAAAAGACCAAAAAATCATTATTTCATGAGCATGAGCAGCAGCTATAGCGATAGGAAAACTCCTCTGGAAAGCTTGAGCAACAAATATTATTTTCTCAGATTCTAAAGGAATAATCTCCCTCAATCGTACAGATTTAAATGAATATAAAAAAGAAATAGTAAGTTACAATAAAGACAACATCTCATGAACAATAACTGAAGCTTTAGTCTGAGCTGATATCTTTATCTGAGCAAGTAAATGAAATATTCTAAAAGCTGAAGACATTCAAAATATGAATACTAAACCAATCATTTTTGCTTTAGCTAACCCAACACCAGAAATCTCACCAGAAGAAGCAAAAAGATGAGGAGCTTTTATTGTAGCTACTTGAAGATGAGACTATCCAAACCAAGTAAATAACGTTCTTGTTTTCCCAGGAATATTTAGAGGAGCTCTTGATGCTCGCCTCAGCCAAATAACCGATAAACATGCAATAATCGCAGCTCATACACTTGCCTCATGTGTAAAAAACCTTACTGTTGATTCAATCCTACCAACAGTTTTACAAAAAGACATTGTAGAAAGAATAGCAAAAGCAATTATTGAAGGAAAAGAATAATCCTTCATAATATTGAATTAATATCTAAAAAGCATACAAAAATAACAATTTATTTTAAATAAATATTTCAAATGCTAATCGCAATTATTCTCCTTATTATCTGACTAATTTTATTATGATATTCAGCAAATCATCTTATTAATACCAGTGTAAGAATTGCACAATATTTCAAAGTTTCTGCTCTTCTTATAGGATTAACTGTTCTTGCAATGTGAACATCAGCTCCTGAGCTCTTCTTATCATGAATGGCTGCAATAAATGGAAGCGGTTCACTATCTGTTTGAAATGTTATTGGATCAAATATCTTTAATCTATGATTTATCCTAGGACTTTCTGCAATCGTTGCACCAATTCTCATCCAAAAAAAACTTGTTTATAGAGACTGAGCATTCTTAATTTTCATTACATGTCTTATCTTTTGAATGCTTTGGGATCAACATGTTGCATGGCGAGAATGAGCAATCCTATTAGCACTCCTAGTAGGATAT